>JABDHD010000013.1 GCA_013285685.1 Bacteroidota bacterium | reverse complement strand
AACGGCCATTCGTTTTTATTTGCTTTTGATACCGGCGCTGAAAGCAGCCTGCTGGAATATCGAATAACAAAAAAAACCGGTGAAGATATGGAGGTGATCAGCCGCTCGAAGCTTACCGGCATTGGTGGCTCTGTTTTTGAAGTGATTTACGCCAGATTTGATAATTTGCGCATCGGTAACCAGGTTTTTATGAAAAATCGGGTATTACTGACCGATTTGGAGAAAATGGGAAGAGTTTACGGCGCATCGATAGATGGGGTGTTGGGCTATGATTTTTTTGCAAGAGGCATATTCACCATCAATTTCGCAAAAAAAGAATTTGAAATGTACATTTACACGAACCAGTAAGCATGAGGCGTGCAAAATATATCGGATTTATACTGATACTGCTCTTTTGCGGCATGCAGAATGCCCTTGCCCAAAGCCCAAACAGCCTTGTGATTACCGGCGACCGCCTGGTGCTTACCATCGATTTAAAATCCTCTTCCGCGCAGATCGACAGCATCCTCAAAGTGGCTGGTATCGTCGCCAAAACGTCTGCTGTAAAAAAAGACGAATTTGCCGCGATTAACAACGACGGCTGGCAACTGGCTTCGCAGCAGGACGGGATAGCAAGATTTGAAAGGCTGCTCGCCGATGCAGACTACGACCCCCAGGACATGCCGTTTAAAATTACCGCCGAAATCCCAAGTATTGAGGGCAAACCGGGATACCCCGGGCAGGTGGAATTTGGTATTAATAAATATGCGAAAATGACCGTAATGGAGTTGGCCTCTGGTTTAACGCGGTTTATTTTGCCGGGGTTTGAACGCTCCAAAAGGGTTTTCCTCTCGGGCAGCTTCAACAACTGGAGTACCTTAAAGGGGCTGATGACAAGAACAGAGGGTGGCTGGATATTGGATGAAAAGCTGGATGCCGGCGTTTATGAGTACAAATATATCGCCGATGGCCGCTGGATGACCGACCCAAATAACCTGCAGTCGGTTAACGACGGAGCAGGCAACACAAATTCAGTATACTTTAAATATAACTATAAATTCAGGCTTGCCGGGTTTGCCGCGGCACATAAGGTAGCGGTATCAGGAGATTTTAACAATTGGGACCCTTTTGAACTGGGAATGCAAAAAAAGGGCACGGCGTGGGAACGACGGCTTTACCTGGGTGATGGCAGGCATGAATACCGATTTATGGTGGATGGACAATGGATAACCGACCCGGCAAATCCATCTAAAATAAGCAGCGAAGAAAAAAATAAGTCGGATGACAAATATGCCTATCTTAACTCGGTGCTAAAGCTCGGCGAACCGGTTACGCTGAAACTTGAAGGGCGCCAGGCAGCCAAAACGGTTGTGCTTGCGGGCGATTTTGGCAACATCGAAGCGGCTGACCTTAAGATGGAAAAGAAAGGTGGCTCATGGGTTACGCGACTGGTGTTAAGCCCCGGCAATTATGATTATCGTTTTATAATTGACGGCGTACCGCTTCGTGATCCCGCCAACCCGCACTATTCGGCAAAAAATGGGGAGGAATGGTCGTTTTTGGCGGTAAGCCCCAATTACACTTTCCGGCTGGCGCATCATGCGCGCGCTAAGAAAGTAGCGCTTTGCGGTATATTTAATAACTGGGACCCCAGCGGCTATACCATGGATCATCAAAACGACGAATGGACAATATCATTCCACCTGAAAAAAGGAAAATACCTGTACAAATTCCGCGTGGACGGCGATTGGGTGCGCGACCCCGGAAACAAATTGTGGGAGGATGATGATGGGAACGATAATTCGGTTTTGTGGATAGAGTGAGGATGGGGAAGAGGGAAAGCGAAAGGGCAGTCTTACAAAGTTTTAGATACTTCGTAAGTCCCGCGGTTATCTACAATAAATATTTATACTAAATTAGCGGAGGTTTTTGGTAAAAGGCAAAGGTAAAAGAGTTGATAGAAGAGATCAGCTATTCAAACACCTTTAACCTTTCGCCTTTAACCTTTCACCTCGAAAAATGATGACTATCCCCATATACCAGGCAGACGCCTTTACAGACAAGCTTTTTGGAGGCAACCCTGCAGCCATATGCCCGCTGCAAGAGTGGCTTCCTGATGAAACCATGCAAAAAATAGCTGTCGAGAATAACCTGGCAGAAACAGCTTTTTTTGTAAAAAATGAAACCGGTTATAAACTGCGCTGGTTTACGCCTGAGTACGAGATTGATCTATGCGGACATGCTACGTTGGCGTCGGCACATATACTTTTTACTGAATTGGGTTACGACGGCAGTGAAATTCAATTTGAAACGGTAAAGGCCGGTACATTAACCGTTACAAAAGACGGCGATAAATACGCCATGGATTTCCCCTCGCGCCCGCCGATCCTTATAGAGCCGCCAATCGGATTGATAGATGCTTTGGGCGAAAAGCAGCCTGCGGAGGTTTTAAGATCAAGGGATTACTTTGTGGTTTACAAATCCGAAGATGATATTAAAGATATTTCGCCTGACTTTTTCGCGCTGTCAAAAATGGATACGGTTGGGGTGATCGTAACTGCAAAGGGCAAAAAGGCCGATTTTGTATCCCGCTTTTTTGCGCCCGGAGCGGGTATTCCCGAAGATCCGGTAACCGGCTCGGCGCATTGCAACCTCATCCCTTACTGGGCCGATAAACTGGGTAAAAATAAACTGCATGCCTACCAGCTCTCCGCCCGCAAAGGCGAGTTATGGTGCGAACTTCACGGCGAAAGAGTACTGATCAGCGGTAAAGCGGTTACTTATTTAAAGGGGGAAATAGCTATTTGATTTCGGAATTCGGATGTTCGATTTCGGAGTTTTATTTGGAAGCATCTTTAAATCCGAAATCGAACATCCGAAATCCGAAATTTCTCTAATATCCCACCGTAAACCTTTCCCTGATATGCATCGGGTTTTCCAATTCATCCACAACCGCCACCGCATAATCCTCCATCGAAATAAAGCTTTTTCCGTTAGCGTCAGTAATCAATTGGTCCTTCCCGGTTCGGAATTTACCGGTGCGCTCACCCGGCGCTATCTCTGCCGCAGGGCTTAGGTAGGTCCATTCAATTTCCTTTTCCTGCCGGTATAATTTTAATGCGTCGCGGGCCGCTAACGCCGATGCTTTGTAGGCTTCGGGAAAATTTGGCGTATCCACTAGTTGAAGCCCGGGACTAACCTCCAGGCTGCCCGCACCGCCAACTATCAATAAACGTTTTACCCCAGCCTGTTTCAGGCCGCTTAAAAGCGAGGGCACCACCTCCGCAAGGGTTGATGGCGGCGTAACGCCCTGTTTAAAATTAAACGCGCTAACCACCGCATCATGGTCAAAAGCTGCCGATTCCACATCGTCCGAACTAAACAGATTGCCTTTGGCAACATGCAAATGCGGTGCTTCCAGCGTATAATTTTCAGGGTGCGGCACCGCGGCAGTAACTTCATGCCCCCGGTTCAAAGCTTCGTTAACAATCCGGCTGCCAATGCGGCCGCCGGCTCCAAATATGGCTATTTTCATGTTTAGTTGAAATGAGTTGTAATATGTTGTAGAAGTTGCAAAGGTTAGAAATGTTTTGGAAGAAGTCCGAAAAGTCCGAAAAGTCGGAAAAGTCCGAAAGAAAAAAGCGAAGATTTTGTCAGAACTGAATGTTAAGCATTGACCCCAATCTATCTTGCTGACTTTCGAACTTTTCCGTCTTCCTGACTTTCAAAAATTGTTAATAAAAAATGAATAATTTATGATTAATTTGAAGGTTGGAATATTTGAGGCCCACGACGGATAAATGCAGCTTACCAAAATAGAGATTAAAGGTTTTAAGAGCTTCGGCGACAAAATTACCATCAATTTTAACGAGGGTGTTACCGCCATTGTAGGGCCGAACGGCTGCGGGAAATCCAACGTGGTCGACGCTATCCGTTGGGTATTGGGCGAGCAAAGCACCCGTATGCTGCGGTCGGAGAAAATGGATAACGTGATATTTAACGGAACCAAAAACCGTAAAGCGGCAAACCTGGCCGAAGTATCGTTAACGTTCGACAATACCAAAAATATCCTGCCAACTGACTTTACCCAGGTAACGTTGACCCGTCGCCTTTTCCGCACGGGTGAAAGCGAATACCGGCTGAATGACGTACAGTGCCGCCTGAAAGACATTACCGACCTGTTTTTAGACACCGGCATCGGGGCTGATTCCTATTCGATCATCGAGTTAAAGATGATTGATGAGATCATCACCAACAAAGAGGGCTCAAGGCGTAACCTGTTTGAAGAGGCATCGGGCATATCAAAATATAAGCTTCGCAAAAAACAAACTTTCAGCAAGCTAAAAGATACGGAAGCCGACCTGGAGCGTGTGGAGGATTTGTTGTTCGAGATAGAGAAAAACCTCAAAACGCTGGAAAACCAGGCTAAAAAGACGGAAAGATATTATCGCCTGAAGGAACAGTATAAATCACTCAGCATCATGCTGGCTTCGTTCCGGATAGCGTCCTTTAGCGAATCACTGGCCCGGATAGAGGACCAGGAGCAGAAGCACCGCGTTGAAAAATCAGGGATCGTATCGGGTATAGATGCGCTCGAAGCATTTCTGCAGCAGCAAAAGCTGGACAGCCTCACCAAAGAAAAAAATCTTTCTACCCAGCAAAAGGCGACAAATGAATTTGTGGCCAAAATTCGGGCTTATGAGAGCGAAAAAAAGATCAAGAACGAACAGCTGAAATTCCAGCAGGATAAGGAAGCCCGCTTGACGGAAGAGCTTGATCGCGACAAAAACCAGCTGAACCATGTGCTCTACAATATCAAACGTTTGGCCGAAGAGAAAGCGCAGGAGGATGAAAACCTGCAAGTCGTACGGGAAAAGGTGGCTGATTTGAAGGCTGTGGCGGATGAGCTGCGCGAGAGACAGGCGACCGAACGAAACGGACTGAACGAGTTGAACAGTATCAACACAAGGCTGCAAAACCAGGCGTATAAGGCTGAAAAGGACCTCGATATTCTGCAGATACAGCAACAGGCCCTGGAACAGGAAAGCCAGCGCAATATGGAAGACGCCACCAATAAAGAGGCGGAACTTTCGCATTTCAACGAAGTGGTGGCAGCACTGGAGTTACGCGTGGGCGATGCGGAAGAAGATCACCGGCAGGTAGTTGAATTTGAAAAAGACCTGCAACAACAAGTAAAGGCCGCTGAAGACGAGGCTGCCACCTTGCAGGAAAGCATAATACGGGAAGGGAGGAAGCTGGACGCCAGGCAAAACGAATACAACCTGACCAAAAGTATGGTAGACAACCTGGAAGGTTTCCCGGAGTCGATACGTTTTCTGAAGAAAAACACAGATTGGTCAAAAAATGCACCGCTGTTCAGCGATATTTTATTTTGCCGGGAAGAATACCGGGTGGCGATAGAAAACTACCTGGAGCCAGTGATGAACCACTATGTGGCCGAAAATTATGATGAGGCCGTAAAAGCCATCAACTTATTAAGCAATGCCACGCAGGGGAGAGCACAGTTTTTTGTTTTAAATAATTTTCAGGCACCGGCGGAAGCTATCCGTGCAAATGTTGAGGGCGCCATCCCCGCCCTTAATGTGGTGGAGGTTGACAAGCATTACCAGCCCTTGTGTGATCATTTGCTGCGTAATGTTTACCTGATTGACGACAATAATGAAAATTCGCTCAACAGCGCCGATGTGCCCGACGGTCTGGTATTAATAGGCAAGAGCGGCAAATTCAATAAATCAAAATACACAATGGCGGGCGGTTCCGTTGGTTTGTTTGAGGGGAAACGCATTGGCAGGGCGAAAAACCTGGAGGCCTTGCTGAAAGTGATCAAGCTCATCGAAATAGAGCTAAGCGATTTTAAGACACGCTTTGATGGGTTACAACAAAAGCTCGCGGAATTGAAGTCGGCAGGAAAGGCCGCTGAAATAAAGCAAAAAGAGCAGGAGCTAAACCTGCTGAATACCGAATTGATCACGGTTAAAACCCGGCAGGAGCAATATCAAACCTTTATTGAAAATAGCCTGAACCGGAAAGATGATATTGCCCGAAAGATAGAGAGCATCAAAGGTGAGCGAATCAGCCTGCAGCCTCAACTGGAAGAATTGAAAACGCAGAAGCAGATGCAGAGTGACTTGCTGACAGAAAAGCAGGCCGCCTTTAATGAGCTGAACGAATATGTCTCCGTACAATCGAACGCTTATAACCAGGAGAATATCCGTTTTCACCAGCAGCAAAATAAGGTTTCAGGACTGATCAAGGACCTCGAATACCGAGAGGCCCAGCTGGAAAGCCTGGAAGCGCGCATAAAACAGAACGGCGCCGAGTTGGAAAAAGTTAAGATTGCGATTCAGGAGAACCTGCAGCAGGCTGATAACTCCGACGAGGACCTGATTGAAATGTATAGCCAAAAGGACGAACTGGAAAAAGCGACCCAGCAGGCGGAACAGGAATACTATGAATGGCGGGGCAAGATAAGTGAAACGGAAAATGAGATAACGGCGCTGAGACGCAAAAAAGACAACGCCGAGATAATCGAGAATGAACTGAAGGACGAGCGCAACAATCTTAAAATTGAGCTTAATGCTTTAAAGGAAAGATTATCGGTTGAGTTCAATATAGATATCCATGACCTGCCCGAGGCCCAAATGAACGGGGGCGAAAGCGAAGACGACATCCGCGAGAAAGCCGAAAAATTAAAACGGCAGCTGGATGATTTCGGCGCTATTAACCCTATGGCAGTTGAAGCTTATAACGAAATGAATGAGCGTTATACTTTTATCCAGGCGCAGAAAAAAGATTTAAGCGACGCCAAAGCTTCGCTGCTGGCGACTATTCAGGAGATTGACGACACCGCCCGCGAGAAATTTATGAACTCGTTTACGCAGGTAAGGGAGAATTTTATCAGGGTTTTCCGCTCGCTGTTTAACGAAGAAGACTCCTGTGACCTGATCCTGTCGAATCCGCAAAACCCATTGGAGTCGGACATTGATATTATCGCCAAGCCCAAAGGAAAAAGGCCTTTGTCGATTAACCAGTTGTCAGGCGGCGAAAAGACACTCACTGCAACGGCTATACTTTTCTCGCTGTACCTCCTTAAGCCCGCGCCTTTCTGTATTTTTGATGAGGTTGACGCGCCGCTGGATGATACCAATATCGACAAGTTTAATAATATTATCCGGCGTTTTTCGGCAGAATCTCAATTCATTATCATCTCACATAACAAAAGAACCATCGCCAGCACCGATATTATTTATGGCGTAACAATGGTTGAACAGGGAATATCAAGAGTGGTCCCGGTTGATCTGAGGGAACTCGTGGATTAGAAAGGTAAAAGGTCCAATGTCAGGCTTACGAAGTTTTTAAAACTTCGTAAGTCTCGTGGTATCCTTTCACTAATTCTTTCTTAGCAGCCTGGCTGTTCTATAGTTTGCCTGCTTACCAATCATGCCTATAAATTTGTGCGGGTTAAACATTGGTCTTTTTGGGATAGCCGGGTTAAAGGCAAAAGCTCTTGATTTTGCATCTAAACTCTGGATTACTTTTGTGTGTGCTGCGTATGTGCCTGTATTAACATAGGTTAAAATGTCCGACAGTAAACCCTCACTTGGGTCGCCCCAGTTTTTCGTTAAGTCGTCATAATCGTTTATACCGGGGTAGCTGCTAGTCCCCGGGGTGAAACCACCATAATATCCGCCCTGGCCGGCCGAATTTTGAACGGAGAACTCGGGAGTGAACATGATGTATTTGTTGATATCGATATCAAAAAAGCCTACAGGTTTGCCATAGCTGACCTCGCCGACAAACTGCACATTCATTTCGGGGCGCAGGTTGTTAATAGTTAGCTCGCTGGCCGATGCAGTTTGCCCGGTTATGATGAAGAATACGTTATTAACCGCTAAGCTTCCCACTTTTTGGAAGGGTACAGCGTTGCCCGCAACCGAAAAATCCAGCTGGCCGTAGTTATAGTCGGGGCTGCCTGAGCGCCATTGGTTGTGCAGCAGGGGGTCTTTACCGGCAACCAGGTTGCTGTTATAATAGGTATTGTACATTAAGGTGCCGTTTTTTGCCGGGGGCACAATCAGGTTATCGATGTGTTCGGCGGTTGAAACGTAGCCGCCCCCGTTATAACGCAGGTCCACAACCAGGTCTGTTACCCCTTTTGAAGCAAAGTTGGCAAAAATCGGGTTGAGGATCGGATCGGCAACATCGTCTGATACAAAAGAATTAAAAACGATATACCCCAGTTTGCTGCCGTTTGCTTCAGTCAGTATAGTATCCTTCAATACCGGGTTTACATTATAGTTGGCCACATTGACGGTAATATTATAGGTAGTGCCATCGGTACGCAGCATTGCCATGGTGATGCTTTGGCTGTTGTAAATAGCGTTGCTCACATAGTTTAGGTTGGTGCTCGTCCCCGATCCGTAACCGGATGCATCATAGGAAATGTTGGTGCTGCCATTAATGCTTGTGATCTCGTCGCCGCGTTTCATGCCGGCCAGCCCTCCGGGCGACCCCGCGTATACATATTCAACCCGCAGATCATTGACTGCGTTATACTGCACGTCGAAACCAAAGTCGCCCTTAGTGCCATTTAACGCAGCCGATTCAGTTCCGTCATCGATAAACGAGTATTTGGCTGTCCCCGGGTCATTTTCAGAATATTCGTAAGGCGCGTTAGTGGTCGGATTTATGGCGTATTGCGATAGGGCATCCATTTCCTCACTTAGCGCGGTAATATCGCTCGGGTTGGTGAACCCCCGTGGATTGAACGTGCCGTAACTGGGCAACTGGTTAAACCACAGGTAATCCTCATCTGCGTAAAGATATATGGAGTCCTGTATCTTTTGCAGCGTTGTACCGGCCCCCGGGGTATTATTCTTGTTGTTGGGCTTCTTGCTGCATGATGCAAGTAAGCCGGCTGAAATCACAAGGGTGAAGTAAAATATTTTTTTCATTTTCAATTGATTAATGTCTTCCTGTTTTAAAGCTTTTGTAACGGATATAACGCCGTTATGGTATCTGTTATTTTTATAAGAATTTTCCGGCGTTTACATAATCTATTCCGCAAACATCAGCGCAAAGCCTGTCGGTTTCCGAATTTTCTATCATCAATATGTCCCGCCTCAGCAGATCGTGATCTTTCAATAATACATGAATTATATCCGGTTCAGGTTTTGCCGCCACTTCGTCTGCAAAGTAGGCGGTCAAATAATTTTCAAGCCCGTGCCATTCTGTTTGTTTTATTTTGTTTAGCTGCTGCAACGGGCTCCCATTCGTCACAATAAACAGCTTTTTCCGGTCAATTACAATTTCCTGCAGTAAATTTAACATATTTTCGTAAAGCAACAGCTTTAACGGAAGTTTAGCGGCAACTAAAAGCTGGTCAAAGTTATCCCGGTATTTTTCACTCACGTTCATTTTTTCCTTTAACCGGTCAAAAACCAAACCTTTCCCTTCGGTATTATACGTATTTATCATCACATCAGTTACTGTTTTTGCGTCTAAAAGTTCGGTGTACTCCATTAGCGCAGCAAAAAGATAATAAACCTGGTACAAATAATCTTTTTCGGGGTATAGTACGTTGTCTAATTCAAAAATAAAGGCCTTTTTCCGTTTGTCTAAATCACTGTATTTCATTACGTTTTAATTCGCCGTAGTGATACATTTATATTGCTGTTTGCGCAATTTATTCTTTTTGTACATTAGTTTATCCTTTATTTTTGTTCATACCATGTGGATAAGTTTGCTTTCTGACGGTTTTGACTTTTAAATTTTTCTAAAAAGATTCGAACATGAGCCCAATTGCCAAAAAACTGCAGATAAAGCCGGGGAAGAACTGGCTTTTTTACAACGCGCCCGATAACTATCTTGCTGCGCTTGAGCCGCTGCCTGACAACGTGACCGCCACCTTTGAGCCGGACGGAAATATCGATGGTGTCCAGCTATTCGTAATTGACAGGGCCGACCTTGCCAGGAGTTTAAAAGTCATTGCTCCTTTATTAAAATCCGACACGCTGATTTGGGCCACCTACCCAAAGAAGGCATCAGGTATAAAAACCGACCTCGAAATGACCAAAAGCTGGGATGAAGCCACCAAATACGGGTTGCGCCCGGTGACGGCGGCAGGTATTGATGAAAACTGGACGGCGCTGCGCCTGCGCCCGGAAGAAAAAACTAAAGTTTCCGAGTTTTGCAACGAAGAGATAGAGAAAAACGATAATTCCCAATACATCGATCTGGTAAACCGAAGGGTCATCCCGCCGCCGGATATGCAGGCAGTTTTAGCAAAATCAACCGCAGCAATGGCTTTTTTTGATTCGCTCTCTTTTACCAACAAAAAAGAATACGTGGTTTGGATCCTCTCCGCCAAACAGGAAAAAACGAAAAATGAGCGTCTTGAAAAGCTAACCGAAAAGCTTCTGGGTGGAAAGAAGAATCCGGCTGAGAAGTAACCCGCCTTGCAAATTAATGTAGAGACGCGATACTTCGCGTCTCCCGCTGACAGGTAGCCCCCTGAGAACGGTTCGGAGCAATAAGCGGCGGCTTTTTTTAATCTTATCACGGGGTTCGAGACGCAAAATATTGCGTCTCTACGTTATGGAAACCTTTGCAAAAAATCAAAAAAAATTTGCGTAACCGAATGGTTATACATAGGTTTGTAACCGAATGGTTACCTGTTTTGATTTTGTAAGATGCGCAGAGATGTTTTCCAGGCGATAGCCGACCCGACCAGAAGAGAGATAATCGATTTGCTGGCCCGAAATCCGCAGAATTTAAATTCCATAGCGGATAATTTTACCATAAGCAGGCCGGCTATTTCGAAGCAAATAAAAATTTTAACCCAATGCGGGCTGGTAATTGTTACCCGGCAGGGGCGAGAGCATTACTGCTCGGCTAACCTAAAAAAATTTAATGAGGTGGCCGCCTGGATAGAGCAATACCGGGTGTTTTGGAACAATAAACTGGATGCCCTGGGCGACTTTTTGGAGAAGGAGGCTGAAGTAGACAAGCGTTCGCCAATGAAATAAAAAGTACTGAAAGATTTTGTTGAGAAAGAAAGAGAAAACTAATGATAAACTAAAATTATGGAAACGGAACCTTTTGTAATTGAAAGAACCTTTAATGCCCCTGCCGAAAAAGTATGGCAGGCCATTACCGACCGCGATAAAATGGAGCAATGGTATTTTAAGCTGGAAGATTTTAAGCCGGAAGTTGGCTTTGAATTCCGCTTTGACGGCGGCCCGCCAGAACGGGTTTATCACCATATTTGCGTAGTGACCGAGGTTGTGGCGGGCAAAAAGCTTACGCATAGCTGGCGGTATGACGGTGAGCCAGGTGAATCATATGTTACCTGGGAGCTAATTCCTGAAGGCGACAAAACCAAAGTAAAACTTACGCATGTTGGTTTGGAAACCTTCCCGGCGCACCCCGATTTTGCGCGCGAAAATTTTGTCAAAGGCTGGACACATATTGTCGGCACATCCCTTGCAGAATACCTGGTTAAAAGTTGACGTTGCATTTATAATACAGTGGGCTGGCCAATAAGTCGGCCCTTTGTCCTAATTGTATTATTTTTGCCCTGATGATGCAGCAGCCCAACAACCCCCTTCATGGCAAAACTTTAGAAATGATATTGAATGCCCTTGTAACTCACTATGGCTGGGCCGAGTTGGGTAATCGCATCCGCATTAACTGCTTTACAAGCGATCCGAGCGTAAAATCAAGTCTTAAATTTCTCCGCAAAACCGAATGGGCCAGGAAAAAGGTAGAAGAATTATACCTGGGCACCCCAAGCTTATACCTGGATGTTCATTAGTTCATTGGTTCATCAGTTCATTGGTGTTTCGCTTTTTACCGGTCCCTTCAACAACCTTTCACCTTTCGCCTTCTTCAGTGTTTCCGCTTATTGTTCATCTTCGCCTTTTGGCCCGAACTGTAGTTATAATTCTTCGCGTTCTCAGGTTTTTTCTGATGAAAAGCTTCTCCGGCGACAGGTGCTGCTGCTTTGTTTTTTACCGGCTGTTTTGCTTCAGCTTCGATAATTTTTCTTCCTTGCTCAATTATAAGGCCTTCGGGCAGTTCGCCCAATGGTATTTTTTTACCGATAGCCTGCTCAATTCTTTTTACCTGGGTAAGCTCAATATCGGTGGCAAAGGTTATCGCCATAATTTCTGCGTCCGTGCCCTCATTGTTGGTCACCCTATTGATAAACACCTCTTTCTCCGGGGGTAATTCAAAATGAACCAGGAAGGGAATTTGTCGAAGTTCTTCAGCCGCAATTTGTTCGTCGGCGATGATCAATATCCTTGCGTCTTCACACATCGTAAACTCAGGTATGGATGTAAACCCTTTAAATTCTATCGACCAGGAATTCAATATTCCGACAGTAGTATCACGCCGGTTTTGGAGCGTTTTATAAATCTTTTCGGCAGTTTGGCGGGTATTCGCAAAAACTGCGGTCTTGGTGAATAACTCATCATCCTGCATAAATAAGTTGAGCAGGTTTAGCTTGGTGCCGAAATTGGGCAGATGGTATAAAACCTGTGGGAACGTTTCTATTTTAGCTTCACTTATTTCTTCAACTTCAACAGTGGCGGCTGTTTCCATAAACGGCCTGATCATTTTTTCAAGCTTGTCATGCATTACTTCGGCAAATACCAGGCGCTGGCACTTAGTGATGCTGTTTGCCAGTTCGGCAACTGGCAGTTGGAGGCCTTGTTTTACGACCTGGTCGGCATCGTCAACTATAAAAAGCTCTATTTTGTTAAGGTTAAGGCCAAGTTTTAAATAAACGGCACGCGCCCTGTCGGGGGTGGCAACCACAATATCGGCGCCGTCGGCTAAAGCATTCATTTGCGCTTCCATACCTGGCGCAGCATATAAGCCTACTATCAGCAAATGCTTATTGTTATTTAATTCCTCAAACCGGCTGATCACTTCCAGCACCTGCTCCTTGGTAGGTACCAGGATCAGCACCCTCGGTACCCCCTCAGATGAATAACCAATCCGGTTGGATACCGCGATAACGTAAGTAGTGGTCTTTCCGCAGCCTTCGTGGCCGATGGCGATCAGGTCCTGCCCGCCATAAATCCGGGCAAGGGTTTTTTGCTGAATTTCCCTTGGGGATGTGTAGCCCATCCCGGTTATTTTGTTGAGTAAGTGTTTATTCAGCTTTAATTTTTCTGACCACGCCATACCATTTGTTTTTGAGGATGGCAAAATTACCCTTTTTATTGCAGAATTGAGTTAATGATATCGCTGGTACGGCTAAATGCCCCGGCTGAATTTTCCACGCAAAAATTTTAGGAAAGGTCAGGCTGTAATTATCGTTATCTCATTGAAGAGGTTTGTATAAAAAGCCTAAAAAATGTACATTCGGTGATCGGGCCGGCCCCAAAAAAACGCGGCCCGGTTAATGAAAGCTGATGTCGAGGTACACCGATGAAACTATAAGTATAGCGCGCCTTACCTCGTTCAGCGACGGGGTTTTTGCCATCGCCGTTACCTTACTGGTTTTTAACCTCAAAGTGCCGCACATAGCCGCTAACCTGGTACACGAGCAGCTGCCATCAGCCATGCTGGGCATGTTGCCTAATTTTTCAACCTATATCATCTCCTTTTTACTGGTTGCTACCTACTGGACATTTCATCACCGCATGATGAACCTGGTTGAACGCATTGACACGCCATTTTTATGGATGAACATTTACTACCTGCTCGTCATATCGTTCATCCCGTTCCCTTCCGCATTTTTCGGCAGTTACTCGCACGAGACCTTCAGCTTTGTATTTTACGTATGCTGCATGATCACGGTGAACCTGATGTCGATGATTATGGTAGTTTATGCCTCCTATAAATCACGGCTAATTAAAAAGGACCTGCCTCCGGCTATTGTCAAATACTTGTTTTACCGGCTGTTTGCGGCATTTAGTGTTTTTATTTTGGCCATACCGCTGGCATTTTACCAGCTGCGCTGGGCATTGTATTACCTGTTCATCCTATTCCCGGTGAACTGGGCGATAAAAAAGTATTTTAGGAGATATGAAGAAGGGTAGGCGCTATTGCCCATAAAATTGTTGAAGGCTGGTTTAAAAAACGCATTTTATTTTCAAATATTTGTTGTTTAACTTTGAGTGGAGCGATTTATTTCGTTCACTTTGCTTTTGTTAGCCAATGGGCGGAAAAGCACACAATTAAGACTTACTTTTACTATACGTTGTCACGTCCTCAAAACAGTATCAGGTTGAGTACAAATACCCCGCAATTGAGAAGAATTATTGCATTTAAGCGACTGTCCATACAACAGCGCCTGCCTTTTTTTATTTGCATGCTTTTATTGGCCATTGTTGTAGCTTTTAGCTGGATATCCTATATCAGCGTTGAAAAAGCGTCGATGGCCATAGGCGCGGATCGGGTTACTACCCTGGCTGATAAGCTAAGCCTGATGTTTAAAAGCTCGGTTGATCAGTTTGCTTCGACAGTCAATAGCGCGGCCTCCAACAAAAGTGTAAAAGCTTTTTTGGCATCCCCAAACACGGGCGACAGCCTGGCGTCTCTGGAAACCTTTCGGGAATTTATGAAGAAGGACACCACGAACAAGCTGGTGCAATTGCTTAATACCAGGGGGCAGCTGGTACTGAGCTCCGGCGGCCAGGTGGCGAAGCTCAGGGTAAACATAGATTCGCTGATGACACCAGCCTCCCCGAAAACAGGCACTGCAAACGTTGGTAAATTCGTTGTAGTAAACGGACTGATGTATTTTCCATCTCTTGCAAAAATTACCGACAACACGAAAACTATCGGCTACCTGGTTGACTGGAAATTGATGAGGGCTACACAGCAAAGTATTGATCAATTGGCCCAATTGCTTGGGGCAAATGGCAGATTGTATTTTGGTAACGACGATGGACAGATTTGGACGGACCTGATAAGACCTGTCGCGAGACCGCCCGTCGAGCCCGTTAAACTCCAGGGTGTTGCGGAGTATAGCAGGGCTAACGGTTACCCGGTGATCGCGTCGATGCGTAAAATACCCGATTCCAGGTGGCTGGTGCTGATTGAACTTTCCAACGCCTCTTTTCAGCAAACAGCACAGATATATTTACGCTGGGTGACATTGATCGGCCTTTTGCTGATAGTCGCAGGTAGTGTGGGTGGATGGCTGATGAGCCGAAATATTACAAAACCTTTAAAACAATTAAGCCTTGCTGCCGCAGCTATTGCAGATGGTGATTATTCGCCCCGCGTTAACACCGACAGGGATGACGAACTTGGCAAGCTCGCAAAATCATTCAATATTATGGCGGCCCGGGTGCGTGCCGCCCAGCAGGAATTGGAGCGCATGGTAGAGGAGCGCACCCGCGAACTGCAAACGGCTATTACAGATATTAAAGATCAAAAAGAAACTGACCGGAAGAAAGATGAGTTTATCAGCATCGCAAGCCACGAGCTGAAAACACCGCTAACTACGCTAAAGGCCTTTTTTCAGCTGGCGGGCAGGGAAATGGAGCCGCAACTGAAATCGTACAATTTTTTTGGTAATGCTTCCCGGCAGCTTAACCGGATGGAGAGGCTGATCACTGATTTACTCGACGTTTCAAAGATCAACTCGGGCAAAATGCAGTATAATTTTGAGGAGCTTGACTTTGAAAAACTGCTTAAGGATACCATAGAAAGCGCACAGCAAATTTCGCCCGGGCACCGGCTCATTCTTGAGCGCTCGGTATCGGTTAACGTAAATGGCGACAGGCATCGCCTGGAACAGGTGGTGGTGAACCTGTTGAGCAATGCCGTAAAATATTCGCCCGAAGCGGATAAAGTATTGATTTGGTCGGAATTGAAAGACAATAAAGTGCTGGTGACCATAAAAGACTTCGGCATCGGCATCTCAAAAAAGGATCTCGATGGCTTATTCGACCGGTACTACCGCATCGAAGGAAGTGAATACCGTTTCCAGGGCCTGGGCCTGGGTCTTTTTATATCTTCCGAGATACTCAAACGCCATGGCGGCAGTATTTCGATACAAAGCGAGCCGGGAAAAGGGTCGGTGTTTACGTTTGAGCTGCCGGTGTGAGGGTTTTAAACAATGACTGAAAGTGAGATGGTCGAATTAGCGATTTTATTTAATCCGAAATATTTTTCCAGCTAAGTACATTATACTTTGTTCTTTTTTCATTTTCGGCCCCGCCATAGATCAGGGTTTTGTTTACTTTGGAAGGTGCCGCAATTTGTTCGAAGCGATCCATTTCCTCAAACAAAGTTGAATTAATCGTTTGTGTAGCCTTAGCTTCAAAAACAGCAAAGCCCCCGGGCTTTTTCATTAGCAGGTCAACTTCGTGTGCATTGCTGTCCTGCCAAAAATAATAATCCTTGTGCAGGTATAAATGATGATTCTTTTTCTGGTATTCAGCCACGATCATATTTTCAAATACCGCGCCCTTTATTCTGTTTTCTTCAAGTTCGCCGGCTTCCCTAATCCCTAAAAGATAATTGAGGAGGCCGGTATCATAAAAGTAAAGCTTCGGGCTTTTGACTAGCCGTTTATTGAAATTTTGATGGTATGGTTGCAGAAAGAAAATGATATAGCTGCTTTCCAGTATTGATAACCATGCCTTTGCAGTGTTGTGCGAAATGTCGCATTCGTTAGCCAAGGCGCTAAAGTTTACCAGCTGCGCTGACCGGCCCGCACAAAGCCCTATGAATGTGCGAAATGCCTTCAAGTCTCTCAAATTAGCTAATTCGGTTACGTCTTTTTCAATATAGGTTTGCAGGTAGTTGGAATAAAATACGATCGGATCTATATCCCTATCGAAAATAGCGGGATAGAAGCCCTTGATACTAACCGCCGCGTACGAAGTTCCCAACAGGTTTACTGCCTTTAACTCAGTAAAATCGAGCGGCAGGAGCTTGAATAAAGCAACTCTGCCGGCAAGCGTTTGGGTGATACTGTTTAACAGATGGAAATTTTGTGAACCCGACAATATAAATTGGCCCATTTGCCTTGATTCGTCAACCCGGCCCTGGATATACGAGAATAGCTCTGGCGCCCGTTGCACTTCATCAAAAACAATTTTTTTATCATATTGGTTCAAAAAGCCAACCGGATCTTCTAACGCAAATGCGCGGGTGTCAGGATTTTCAAGCGAAACATAACGGTAATCTTCAAAAAGCGCTTTTAATAAAGTGGTTTTGCCGCTTTGCCTCGGCCCTGTAACGGCAAGCACCGGAAATTTTGATTGCTGAGCCTGAATAATTGGCGCTATTTGCCGGGGGATAAAAGTGCTCATCGGCTTTGATTTAAAGCAAACTTACAATTTACATAGCTTCTATTTACAATTTACATAAGTTTTATTTACAAAATACATAGAACCTACCGAAGCAGACAAAAAACCAGGCAAATTCGCCACCCCGTTTCCCACTAAAGTTGATTGATTATTCACTTCTTTAAATGCCCACCATGAAGTTTACGCAAATGAAAACCTCAATGATGCCTAAGCCTGCCAGGGATTAATAGTTCTGGCGGGGTAACTTCAACCAATATCTCCGTTAATTTTTCTTTTAGCCTGGCATCATAATAGTCAAATACGATGTATGCTGTTTTGTTTTTATCACGCAGTTCAAATACGCGGTTTCTGAAGCTATCAGAAACCTTTACAAATCTTAAAGGATTATCTGTTTTTCGAATTCCCAATTCGTTTATCCTGAACACCAACTTTTGGGGCAGTTTCTTGCGCCAAAAACGCAGGTTAAAAGTAAAAGGAGTGATAGAAACTATTTCATTTGCAATAGATACAGCTCTGCCCGTTATCTCCACAACAGGTTTAACCCTGTTAATAAGGGTGTAAGATACAAAGACCACAGCTGCCAATAGTATGAGTTCGGCCAGCAGATAAACCGGGTTTATTGTTTTTCCGGATACTTTGAAGAGTTTTATCGACTCCAACAAAAAAACGAACCACAGTGAAACGATAAAACTAAACAGCTGCCCTTTGATGAAGGCAATCATATTCGCAAGGGGTTTCGATGCTTCGAAATTCAGGCTGCCATGATCATGTACGACCGGATTTAAGTCCATATTTACGGTTAGTTTTATATCCCAAATGTACCCGAACATAAAAGTAAATGAAAAATGCCGCTGGCCAACAAAAAAACCTGATGACTTTCGCCGCCCGGTTTTGCTACTTTGATTGATTGCTATTGAGTCCGAAAATCCAAAATAACCCTGTAATATTTCTTATAAAAAGATAGGATCTTGCCGGTTGTCCCAAAAGAAAAGTATTTCTATTTCACTCGTCTTAACTTCATAAAAAACAGAGCAATTTTTATGGATCAATCCTTTCCGGATATTTGGGGTATCCATTACTGACTTGAACATTAGTGGTGATTGCAAGATCGAATCAAGGGTTTTAACCGTTTTTCGCTCAAACTTCTCTAAAACAGTTTGCCCCCAACGATTGCATAGCTGTAATTGGATGGCCGCATAGGTTTCTTTGGCTTGCCTTGAAAATGTTAGGGTATAGCTCACTTAGAAATAGAAAGCTGCTGCTTAAACTCGTCGTACGTAAAAGTATCGCCGGCTTTAATATCTTCCTGGCCCTTTTTTATTCCGGCAATTACATGTGGCGGCAATACTTCCTGCTTTTTCTCAAACTGCACATTTAGCGCGTTAAGGAATGCTGTAACAGCTTTTTCCTGTGCTTTTGTGGGGTAAACAATCAAAGTTTCCATATTATGCAATTGTCGCTTTTGATATAAAAACAAATTTACGGTTTTTTTCCATAACGTAAATTCCCGGGTTTCAATTTTTCTAACCCAAACGCTCACAAAAAAACCAGGCAAATTCGCCGCCCGGTTTCGCTACTATAATTGATTGATTGATTTTTTTTAGACCTAAGTCCGGAAAGTCAGTAAAGTCCCAAAGACGCTTTTAGTTTATGCTAAAAGCGATCCTTAACGCTTAGCGCCCGCTTACCCCTACCTTCCCTTCCCTCGGGGAAGGAATCGCACGGCCCGGTGCTTATTTGCTGTCAACTATTGGCTTTCTACCATGAACTATGACCCATGAACCATGAACTTCCTCAAAACGCCTGCTCAAACTGGTTCACCGCATCCTTGCTTTCCAAAATAGAATGTCCCATCAGGAATTCATCGACTTTGCGTGCGGCTTCGCGGCCTTCCGAGATGGCCCAAACCACCAGTGATTGGCCCCTGCGCATATCGCCGCAGGCAAATACTTTGCTTACGTTGGTGCGGTAAACGCCTTCTTTGGCTTTTACGTTTTTTCGTTCGTCAAGCTCAACATTCAGGTTCTCTATCATGCCGGTATGCTGCGGAAACAGGAAGCCCATGGCCAGGAATACCCTTTGGCATTCAATTTCGCGCTCGGAGCCTTCAACTTTCGCAAATTTTATCGGGCGGTTCATTACGTCCAGTTCCCAGGTAATGTCAACCACGCGGATGGCCCTTAGGTTGCCGTTTTCGTCGCCCAAAAACTCTTCGGTATTGATGCCCCAGTAACGATCGCAGCCTTCTTCGTGGCTGCTGGTGGTTTTCAGCACCATGGGGTAGGAGGGCCATGGCATGTGGACGGTACGGTTCACCGGTGGCTGCGTCATTACCTCAAATTGTTTAATGGAACGTGCACCCTGGCGGTTGGAAGTGCCCACGCAGTCGGAGCCGGTATCGCCGCCACCAATGATGATCACATCTTTGCCGGTTGCCAAAATATCTTCCTGGCTAAATGGTGTGCCGCTTACCCGTTTGTTTTGCTGCTTTAAAAAGTCCATGGCAAAATGGATGCCCTTCAACTCGCGGCCGGGAATATTCAGGTTACGAGGGATAGTTGAGCCGCCTGCCAACACCACCGCGTCATGCGTGCGAACCACTTCATCAGCCGGGATGTCGCGACCAACCTCGGTATTGCATTTAAAAGTCACGCCGTCTTCCTTCATCAGTTCTATACGGCGCTCTACGATATTTTTTTCCAGCTTAAAGTCGGGTATACCGTAGCGCAGTAAGCCCCCGGGCCGGTCATCGCGTTCGAAAACGGTCACCAGGTGGCCGGCTTTGGCCAATTGTGCCGCTGCAGCCAATCCTGCCGGACCCGAGCCCACCACAGCTATTTTTTTGCCGGTTTTTACCAGCGGTGCGGTCGGTTTTACCAGCTTTTTTTCAAAAGCGATCTCAATGATATGTTTTTCTATTTCCTCAATCGCAACGGCGGGCTTGTTAATGCCTAAAACGCAGGCCGACTCACAAGGCGCAGGGCATATCCTCCCGGTAAACTCAGGAAAGTTATTTGTTGATGATAAAATATTGTATGCTTCTTCCCAGTTTTTGCGGTAAACGGCGTCGTTAAATTCCGGAATGATATTCCCCAGCGGGCATCCCGAATGACAAAATGGGATGCCGCAATTCATACAGCGCGCGGCCTGGTGGTTCAGTTTTTCGGTGCTGTATAAACTTTCAAATTCGTTATAATTCCTTATGCGTTCAGCAGCGGGCACTTTTTCAGGCAGTTCCCTGTCGAACTCCATAAATCCTGTCGCTTTTCCCATTAGCCTATTGTTTGATATTGTAATTTTTCTAAAACCTTCTTGTACTCTTTCGGGTAAACCTTCACAAATTGTGATGCAGCTTCGCCCCAGTCGGCCAGCAGGTTTTTGGCAACCTGGCTGCCAGTCAAGTGAATGTGCTTGCGCAGCAAAGCGGTTATCTGGTCTTCATCATCCGCAGTTAGCGGGTCAAGGTCAACCATTTCCGGGTTGCAATTTTCAGCGAAGGTATTGTTGGGGTTATGTACCCAGGCTATACCGCCGCTCATACCGGCCGCAAAGTTTCGCCCTGTTCCGCCGAGGATCAACGCCCGGCCGCCCGTCATGTATTCACAACCGTGATCGCCTATGCCTTCAACCACCGTGGTGGCGCCGGAGTTACGTACGGCGAAACGCTCGCCGGCCATCCCGCGAATGAATACCTCGCCGGAAGTTGCGCCGTATAAGGCTACGTTACCAATGATGATATTGTCCTCCGGCGTAAATGTTGCCTTTTCTGAAGGATAAATAGCGAGTTGCGCCCCGGACAAACCTTTGCCTACATAGTCGTTTGCTTCACCCTCCAGTTCAAATGAAATGCCCTTGGCTGCAAATGCCCCAAAGCTTTGCCCGGCCGAGCCGATAAATTTAAAGTTGATTGTATTATCGGGCAGACCTACAGAACCGTATTTTTTGGATATTTCGTTCGAAAGCAATGTTCCTATGGTACGGTCGACATTCCTAACCGCGAACGTTGCAAACACCGGCGTTTTATCTTCCAATGCAGGCTGCGCAGCTTCCAGTAGCTTCCAATCAAGGATATCATCCATGCCATGGTCTTGTTTCTCGCTGTTGTAAAGCGTTAATTCTTTTGGATTAGTAACGGGGTGCAATATGCCGGAGAGGTCGATCTTCTTTGCTTTCCAGTTAGTTAAGCCATCTTTTACTTTCAGGAACTGAACACGGCCAACCATTTCATTGATCGTCCGGAAGCCGAGTTCGGCCATGATTTCCCGCAGCTCTTCAGCCAGGAAGCGGAACAAATTCACTATGTGTTCCGGTTTCCCCGAGAATAATTTCCTTAATTCCGGGTCCTGTGTGGCAACGCCTACCGGGCAGGTGTTGAGGTGGCATTTGCGCATCATGATACAGCCGCCGGCAACCAGCGCTGCGGTAGCGACGCCCCATTCCTCCGCACCCATTAAACAGGCGATAGCAATATCACGCCCGGTTTTAAGTTGACCGTCTGTCTGCAATACCACGCGGCTCCGCAATTTATTGCGAACCAGCGTTTGGTGCGCTTCCGTTAAGCCAAGCTCCCAGGGCAGCCCTGCATGTTTAATGGAGCTGATGGGCGATGCGCCTGTACCGCCGTCATAACCTGCGATCAGGATCACATCCGCATGCGCTTTGGCCACGCCGGCAGCAATGGTGCCCACGCCGGCTTTTGATACCAGCTTTACATTGATGCGTGCGGCACGGTTGGCATTTTTTAAGTCGAAGATCAGTTGCGCCAAATCTTCGATGGAATAAATATCGTGGTGCGGCGGCGGCGAAATTAAGCCTACCCCTGGCGTTGAGTGACGCGTTTTTGCGATCCAGTCATCCACCTTGTGGCCGGGCAACTGTCCGCCTTCGCCGGGTTTTGCACCCTGGGCCATTTTTATCTGTAATTCATCAGCATTGGTAAGATAGTTGGAGGTTACCCCAAACCGGGCCGATGCCACCTGTTTGATGGCCGAGCGCATAAAATCGCCGTTCGGCAGGCGTTCGTACCGCATTTCATCTTCACCACCTTCACCGGTATTGCTTTTGCCGCCGATGCGGTTCATGGCAATGGCCAGCGTGCTGTGCGCCTCATGTGATATAGAGCCAAACGACATCGCGCCGGTAGCGAAACGCTTCATGATCTCTTCGGCTTTTTCCACCTGGTCTAGGCTGATCGGCTCGCGATGATGGGCAAAATCAAGCAATCCCCTGATGGTAAAATGCTTTTCGCTTTGCTCATTGATCGTTTTCGCGTAGTTTTTATAAACCGAATAATCGTCGGTGCGCGTTGCATGTTGCAACAGATGCACGGTGGTCGGGTTGAAAAGGTGCGATTCGCCGCGGCGCTTCCATTGGTAAATGCCGCCATCAGGCAATAAATGTGCGCCTGTTTTCGAGCCGCTGAAGCCTATTTTATGTTTGCAAAGCGCCTCTTTGGCTATTTCATCAAGCCCTAAACCGCCTATGCGGGTAACTGCGCCGGTAAAATATTTGTCGACAACCTGCTGATTGATACCCAAAATCTCAAAAACCTGTGAGCCATGGTATGACTGCAGGGTGGATATCCCCATTTTTGAGAATATTTTGAGCAAGCCGTCATTTATGGATTTTACATAATTCTTCTGCAGTTCCTTAATATCCAGGTCGGTTTGCAACATGCCATTGTTTTTGATCGTTTTGATGGTGGACAATGCCAGGTATGGATTGATGGCTGTTGCGCCAAAGGCCAGCAGGCAGGCAAAATGATGTACTTCCCAGGTATCACCGGTCTCAATTACTAAGCCAACCTCGCCACGGCGGCCGCTTCTGATCAGGTGGTGGTGCACTGCTGAAACAGCCAAAAGCGATGGGATAGGAGCGTGGTCGGAATCGATTGCCCTATCCGATAGTATGAGCACTTCAAACCCGTCGTTTACAGCATCCTCAGCATAACGGCAAAGCCTCGCCAGGCCTTTTTCAAGCGAGCCTGGCATACCGTCGGCATTAAAATAGGTTTGCAGCGTTTTGGCATGGAACATGCCGGTATCAATACTCCTCAGTTTTTCAAGCTGGTGATTTTTTAAGATAGGGTGTTTTAAAACCACGCAATGGCAGTGCATTTTATCCTCATCCAGCAGGTTGCCATTGTTGCCGATAAAGGTTGAAAGGCTCATCACCAGCCGCTCACGTATCGGATCGATAGGCGGGTTAGTCACCTGGGCAAAAAATTGTTTAAAATAGCTGGACAGGTGCTGCGGTTTGTCTGATAAAACGGCCAGCGGTACGTCCGTACCCATCGAGCCGACAGGTTCTTTCCCGTCAAGCGCCATGGGTTTTATAATGCTTTCAATATCTTCACGGCTGTAGCCAAATACCTGCTGGTAACGGAAAACCGAATCATCTGTCAGGCTCGCGAATGCCAAACGCGGCTCGCTAAGCTGCCCCAGTTCGATCTTATAATCCTCAAGCCACTGGCCATAAGGCTGCCGCGACGCTACCTGGTGTTTGATCTCGTCGTCGGTTATGATCTTGCCTTTTACGGTATCGATCAATAACATTTTCCCGGGCTGCAGGCGGCCTTTTTCAATCACCAGGCTTTCGTCCAGGTTTAATACGCCGGCTTCAGATGCTGCTATAACGCGACCATCGTTTGTGATCACAAAGCGCAGCGGGCGCAATCCGTTACGGTCAAGCAACGCGCCAATCAATTTGCCATCGGTGAAAGTGATAGCGGCAGGGCCATCCCATGGCTCCATTAAAGCGGCGTGGAATTCATAAAATGCCTTTTTAACCGGGTCCATCTGCTCATTGCCGTCCCAAGCTTCGGGGATCAGCATCATCATCACATGCGGTAATGAGCGGCCGCTGTGCAGCAGTATCTCGATGATGTTATCGAGGCAGGCCGAGTCCGACTGGTTATTATCGATCACCGGCAGCAGCATCTCCATTTCTTCCTGTGTGAAGTAGGGAGACATGTATGATTTCAGGCCGGAGTAAAACCAGTTTAAGTTGCCTGTTAAGGTATTGATCTCGCCGTTATGCGCGATGAGCCTGAATGGCTGTGCGAGTTTCCACGACGGGAAGGTATTGGTGGAGAACCGCGAGTGGATCATGGCAAAGCCCGATGCAATACGCGGGTCGGTCAAATCATTAAAATATTGACGAAGCTGGTAAGTAGTAACCTGGCCTTTATAAATAATGGTTTTGCATGACAGCGAGGTGAAATAAAAATGTTCAGCCGCTGCAGGTACAGTCTCGCTTACTGTTTTATTAATGTATCTTCTTAAGATGTATAGTTTGCGCTCAAAATCCTCCGGATTAGTGATATGATGCGGCCTTTGGATAAACAATTGTTCCGCATCAGGCTCGGCTTTGCGGGCCGTTTCGCCAATAGTTGATGAATTTACATGGAGTTTGCGGTAGCCCAGTTTATGCAATCCTAATTTTTCTATAGCATTGCTTATTATGGTACGGCAGGCCTTTTTTAATGCTGATTCCTTTGGAAAAAATATCATTCCCACACCATATTCGCCCGGTTCGGGCAGGCTGATCTCTAAATCGGAGCACTCCTCCATCAAAAACTCATGTGGCAGCTGAATAAGTATGCCTGCTCCGTCTCCGGTTTCAGGGTCACATCCGCAAGCGCCGCGATGCTCCATGTTTTCCAGCATGGTAAGCGCGTCGTTTATGATCTGATTGGATTTATGCCCGTTAATGTTCGTTATAAACCCCGTTCCGCACGAGTCGTGTTCAAATTCCGGCCTGTACAGGCCCTGTCGGCTTTCATCTTGATCCATCATTCAATTATACTACAGTTTATAAAATGGTCAACTACGAAGATACTGATTGGTTTTTTTAATTGAAAATTTATCAATATTTTTAAAGATTTCCAAATAAACTTGCATCCTAATTTTAATAAATTGCAATATTGTTAAAAATAAAGGCTTTCTATTGATATTTTGCAAATAATAAATTTAGCAATTGATGTGTTTGTTTAAAAAATAGACTACCAAATTGCTATACTAAAAAGTTAGTTACAATGACTCACTGGCAAAACGCACCATTTTATCATATAAAACTGAATTTCGCACCTTTCATTTTATAAGGCTTTATTATATTTAACAGGTTGAAACAAGACATATTTATAGAGACACCGAGGCTAATCCTTCGTGATTGGTTACCATCTGACTATGAGCCTTATATTGCGCTTAACGCCGATAAAGAAGTAATGGAATTTTTTCCGTCGGTTAAAACCGGGGTGGAAACTACCGAACAAATCGCGCGTCTTAGCCGCCAAATTAAACAACAGGGGTACGGTTTTTTTGCGATCGAACGGAAAGACAATAGTGCGTTTATCGGTTTTACCGGTTTGGAACACCCCGGTTTCGAGGCTGAATTCACCCCCTGCGTTGAAATTGGCTGGCGACTGAGCAAAGAAAACTGGGGCGATGGCTTTGCAACTGAGGCTGCGCTGGCCTGCCTTGATTTTGGGTTTAACCAATTAGGTCTTAATGAAATTTATTCGTTCACGGCAGTGCCCAATATTCGCTCTGAGAAAGTGATGCAACGAATAGGGATGCGTAAAGCGGGCTATTTTGATCACCCCGGGATAGCAGAGGGACACTGGTTGGGGGAACATGTTCTTTACAAGCTTGCAAGGCCGGTGTTGCCTGAAGGCTGATAAATTTCCCCCGATACTTCTGAAAGCCGGTGCACCAATGTTAGCAACCGTTCGGTTGTGGAAAGTTTCAAGTCGTCATGTAATAACAAATCATTTAATTTTATTGTTATGAACCTGGTAAAGGAGCGTAAGGCAATTGAGGGGGCGCTCGATAGTTATCGTGCCCGGTTGGATTCTATTCCGGACGAGTTGTTTACCGTAACACCGAAGGAGGGTTCATGGTCATTCGCGGAAGTGTACAGCCATATTTTACAGGCTACCCTGGGTTCGTGCATAGCGCTGGAGCGTTGCGCCAACAATAACTGCAAGCCAACCAACAACCAGCTAACTTTTTTGGGGCGCCTGATGATGTTTACCGGAAGGTTTCCCCCGGTTAAGGTAAAAGTTCCGGAAGCGGTGGCGGCTAAAATTCCAGCGCTGAAAATAGATAAGGAAGAGGCAAAAAACCTGCTGATAAAATGCCGGAAAAGAATTGAAGAGCTGGCGCCCCTGGTAAATGATGCCTTACCGTCGGCGAAACATAAACACGCGCGGTTGGGTGCACTGGATGCCGGGCAATGGTTAAAATTTATAAGAATACACCTGCTGCATCATTTAAAGCAACTGGATCGTATCCAGAAAAAATTTGTCAGCAAGTGAAACCTTTTACATTTAACATAGTCTTAATGTTACAATAACCCGATTGCCGGATATTTGCAAAAATTGTGTGGTATGCATTTTGAGTTCGCATATTTAATAGTAGCTGGATTGTTATTCCTGGTGGGAATATTCTATCTGAGTCCATTTGAACTGAAAGTAAATAATGACGACGACGACGAATAATCGTTGGCCCCTTTATTACCTGCATTTTTACTGGTATTTTTTACCAGGCGGAACATTATCCCCCAAATTTCATGGCAAAACGCGAGGTTGATATCGTCGTGATATCCGATGTGCATCTGGGCACGTACGGCTGTCACTCCAAGGAGTTGCTCAAATACTTAAAGAGCATCAAACCCAAAATTCTTATTTTGAACGGCGACATCGTCGATATATGGCAATTCAGCAAATCCTACTGGCCTGAAGCGCATATGAAAGTTTTGCGCCGGATATTGAAATTTGTTACCGAGGGTATACCGGTTTATTATCTTACAGGCAACCACGACGAAATGCTCCGCAAGTTCACCGATTTTAATTTAGGCTCCTTCCAGCTTTTGAACAAAATAGTGCTGAACATAGATGGACAAAAAGCCTGGATATTCCATGGCGACGTTTTCGATGTAACTATGCAGCACTCCAAATGGCTGGCCAAACTGGGGGCGGTTGGCTATGATACCCTGATCATTATTAACAGTTTCACCAATTGGGTATTAACATTATTTGGGCGGCAGAAAATGAGCTTTTCGCAAAAAGTAAAAGCCCGGTTTAAGGAAGCGGTAAAGTTTATCAACCAGTTTGAGCAAACTGCAGCGGACCTTGCCGTCGACAAGAATTATCAATATGTGATCTGCGGCCATATCCATCATGCTGAGATCAGGGAAATAGAATCAACCGACAAAACTGGCTCCGTGCTGTACCTTAATTCGGGCGACTGGGTGGAAAGCCTCACATCGCTTGAGTACAACGAAGGCAAGTGGACGATATTTAAATATGAACCGGATAATTTCCACACGGAGAATGACGAAGATGACAAAACCGATGCCGAAGATCTTGACGCAAAGATGGATGTGAAAATTCTGCTGGAACGGTTTAAACAGGAGGCGGGGTAATTAATTTGTTGTAACGTTGTAAGGTTGAAATGTTGATTGACGTATTGTTTTGATTAATGAGTAAGATTGAGCGTTTTGAAGATTTGGAAATTTGGAAAATAGCCAATGCAATTGAAGTTGATATTTATTTCTTATGTGATAAAGAGCCGTTAAGGTCTGATTGGGGGATGAAGGATCAAATAAGGAGGGCGGCATGCTCGATGTCGGATAATATAGCCGAGGGCTTTGAGTACAACAACAATCCCGATTTCATTCGTTTTTTGAACTACGCTAAAGGATCCTCCGGAGAGTTTAGAAATAAATTGATCATATTAAATAAAGCAGAAAAAATCGAAGACGCGGAATTTCGCGATCTTTACTCAAAAAGTATAGAGTTCTCCAGCAAACCCAAAAAGTTTATCGACTACTTAAAGAAATTCGAAGCCGATAAAAAAACAAAAAAATAACATTACAACATTCCAACCTTACAACATTCCAACATCTTCAATGAAAATACTCTACGCTATCCAGGGAACGGGGAACGGCCATATCAGCAGGGCGCGCGAAATTGTGCCACTGTTACAGCAATACGGCGAGCTGGATTTGCTGGTTAGCGGTACCGAAGCCGAGGTTAGTTTGGCACAGCCGCTAAAATACCGTTTTCATGGGTTTAGTTTTGTTTTTGGCTCGAACGGAGGGGTTGATAACTGGGCCACCTTTAAGCTGATGAACCTGCCCAGGCTGGTGCGTGATGTCCGCAGCCTGCATTTAAAACAATACGACCTCATCATTAATGATTTTGAACCTGTGAGCGCCTGGGCGTGCCGATTGCAAAAAATACCCAGCGTATCGCTCAGCCACCAGTGTTCGTTTGTTTCGCCCAAAACGCCGCGGCCGCCGAAATGGAGCTGGGCCGAATGGCTTTTTAAATACTATTCGCCAACGGCGCACCACGTTGGTTTTCATTTTGAACGATACGACGATTTTATTCATACACCGGTTATCCGCAGCGAAATACGAAATCTGCAGGTATCAAACGCGGGTCATTATACCGTCTACCTGCCAGCCTATGATGATAAATTACTTATCCGTTTTCTGAACAGGACAAACGTAAAATGGCACATCTTTTCAAAACGTGAGAAAACGGCCTACATTCAGGCTAACGTACAAGTATTCCCCGTAAATAACGAAGCCTTTAATAAAAGCCTGGCCAGCTGCGAAGGCCTGCTAACAGGCGGCGGCTTCGAGGGACCGGCAGAAGCGCTTTTTTTGCAAAAAAAGGTGATGATGATACCGATGAAGGGGCAGTATGAGCAGCAATGCAACGCATTGGCTGCCTCGAAGCTTGGCGTGCCGGTGGTGCACGAGATCGACGATCAGTTTGTATATCACCTTAATAATTGGCTAAGCAGCGACAAAAAGATACAAGTAGACTTTCCTAATGAAACCGCCGGCATAATAGACGACCTGGTGAAGCGGTATGCTAAATAAGTAGTTTCGGCATCAAGCGTTTTTTCTGCTAATTTCGCCCCCGGAATAGTAGTAGATGATCAATTTTTTCAAAAATCTCAACCCATTGAATATTTTATGGCTGGCTGTGGTACTGTTTGTACTACGTGCCGGTTACTTGTTTAACCTGCCAGTTAAAATCGATTCCTCCTATTCCGAAACTTTTGAAAAATTATTGCTTTTACCCCGTTTTCATAATTCGTTTACGCCATCGTTTAACGTTTTCCTGGCCGGATCATTTGTGTTCATCCAGGCCTTGTTATTAAACCGCCTGGTTAATCATTTTAATTTGCTGGGGAAACCTACTTTTTTGCCGGCGCTGATGTATATAACAGTGTCGGGATTGTACACGCCTTTCCTGGTATTGAGCCCACCGCTGATTTGTAATTTCTTTGTGATC
Organism: Bacteroidota bacterium; assembly: GCA_013285685.1. GTDB lineage: Bacteria > Bacteroidota > Bacteroidia > Sphingobacteriales > Sphingobacteriaceae > Mucilaginibacter. The sequence goes on along the minus strand of JABDHD010000013.1, from coordinate 24,186 downwards.
TGGATGCTGTTTAAATTGATCAATTTTTATAAAAGCAAGGATTCAAAATCTGATGCTTTTGACCTCGGCATGATTGTGGCAGTTGGCTCATTGATCTACTTGCCTTTCATCTTCTTTTTCCTGGCCATTTGGATATCGCTGGTCATCTTTAAACCCTTTAACTGGCGAGAGTGGACAGTTTGTGTCATCGGTTATGTCACCATCTTCTTTTTCCTGGCGGTGTACTATTATCTTAACAACAGGTTAGCGCAGTTCAGCAATATATGGCCGCCGTTGGGCACTAAACTTCCAACCAGGGTGACTATCAACTATTATAATTATTTAATTCTTGCTCCGGTTACCATGATACTTGTTCTGTGCTTCTTTAAGTTCCGGCAAAATTATTACAAAAGCTACGTTCAAATTCGTAAATCGTACCAATTATTGTTCGTTGTCTTCCTTATCGCCGCGCTTACCTTTTATGTCAGGGCGGCTTTCCATGTCAGTCATTTCCTGTTATGTGCGGTACCTGCGGCCGTTTTCTTTTCCTATTATTTCCTCCACGCCCGGCGCAGATGGTTTTACGAAACCTTATATCTTTTATTGGCGGCCATTATCGTTTACCTGCAGTTTAACAATTTTTAACTTTTACTTTGGCTCAATATAAAGCGGTTATGTTAATTTTGTCTCGTGAAGCTGTTTTTGAGTTTCGGGACGATAGCGAATTTGTTCAATATCCTTACGGCTTATACAGTTAAAAACAATCATTCAGATGAAATTTGGCGTAGTAATATTTCCCGGTTCCAATTGTGATGAAGATATCATCTACGTATTGGAGAAAATACTTGGCCAGCAGGTTGTGCGCCTGTGGCATAAAGATCATGACCTGCAGGGTGCCGACTTTATTGTTTTACCCGGCGGGTTCTCGTTCGGCGATTACCTGCGTTCAGGCGCGATAGCGCGCTTTTCGCCCATTATGCAGGAGGTGATCCGTTTTGCAGCGGATGGCGGGTATGTGCTGGGCATTTGCAATGGTTTCCAGATTCTTGCAGAAGCGGGATTGTTAGCGGGAGCCCTGTTGCATAATGAGAACCGCAAATTTATCTGCCGCAACATCTTTATGAAGCCGCAAACTTCAAATTCATTGATCACCGCGCAGATCGATCCGCAGCGAGCGCTGAAAATACCGATTGCACATGGCGAGGGGAATTATTTTGCCGATGCCGATGTGCTGAAGTCCCTGAATGATAATGACCAGGTGCTGTTCAGATATTGTGACGAGTACGGTAATATAACCCCCGAATCCAACCCGAATGGTTCACTGGAAAATATTGCCGGTATTTGCAATTCGGCGCGTAACGTTTTTGGTTTTATGCCTCACCCCGAAAGAGCATCCGATGCGCTTGTCGCCAATGAGGATGGTCTTGCCATTTTTGAATCTATATTATCTATGGTTAAAGCCTGATGGCCAATCTTGTTATCGACATTGGCAACACTTACACTAAAATTGCTGTTTTTAAGCGGGATGAATTGCTTGTTTACAAGCAATTCGAAGGGATTGACGATGCCGTAATAAATGCGTTTTTTAAGGAATATGCTATCAGCAAAGCAATTGTTTCGTCGGTAAAAAAAAACGAAAGCCAGGCATGGCAAACAACATTGGCTGCGAAAGTGCCCGTCATATTTTTTAATGGAAAAATGGCGGGAGAGTTGAATAACCAATACCGGACGCCGGATACGCTTGGAGCCGATCGTTTGGCGGGTGTGATGGGCGCTAAAACCTTGTTTCCGCAAAAAAACAACCTGGTGATCAGCGGCGGCACTTGTATCACCTACGACGCGGTTGACGCAGCGGGTAATTATTTTGGCGGCAGTATATCGCCGGGTTTAAATATGCGTTATAAGGCTTTAAATTACTATACCGATGGTTTGCCGCTGGTAGGCGCTGATGAAAGTTTCGACAAGCAATATGGTGACAACACCGTTTCGGCCATACGCTCAGGCGTTCAAAACGGAATTAAATATGAATTAATGGGTTTTATTGATAGCTATAAAAAAGCAGGTGAAGAACTAAATATCGTGCTCAGCGGGGGCGACAGTATTTTTTTTGATAGCCTGTTAAAAAATAGCATCTTTGCGCCCTGTGTTAAAATCGAGCCATTCCTGGTTCTTAAAGGATTAAATGCAGCTTTATACATTAATAATGATTAAACATTACAGGATTTTTATAACCATTTTATTTGCTGTTATTGCTTTTGGGGCAAATGCGCAATCAACTGCCACAACAAGTTCTCCATATTCACGCTACGGTTTGGGCACTATCGACCCGATCCTGTTACCTCAAACAATTGGCATGGGTGGCATTGCCACGGCGATAAACCAGATTGGATTTTTCAACAATATCAACCCTGAAAACCCTGCCTCATATGGCTTTATACACTTCACAACCATTGATGCCGGCTTCAGTTCCAATCTGTCGAGCCTGAGCCAGTTTAATAGCACTGGTACCGGCACACTAACCGACCACAACTCTAATTTTAAATTTAGCCATGTTGCCTTTGGTATTCCAATCTCCAAAAAGTCGGCTATAAGTTTTGGTTTATTCCCGTACAGCGAAATGGGTTATAACACCCAGGTTACTAAAACAGGTTTTGGCTCAACGGCAACTCCTCCCGGTAGCCCAAAGGTTGATACCAACGTTACAAACTACACTTACAATGGTGAAGGCGGCCTTTCAAAAGCTTACGTGGGATACGGCTTCGGCATAGGTAAGCATTTATTTATTGGCGCCAATGCTTCATATATCTTTGGGGATCTGCATCAATACAGTTCAACCCAGATACCTACATTATATGGTATGCTGAACCCGATCATTGAAAGCAGCAATGTTGTGGGCGGGGTAAATTACGACTATGGTGCTCAATACTCTTTTGATTTTGGCGAATACAGCACAGAGCACCTGGTGCTGGGCTATTCGGCACAAGCCAATACAAGTTTGAATTCAACGAATACGTATATTGTGAGCCAGTTCACTTTCGCGTCAGACGGAACTCAAAACGTTGCCGCTGATACCTTGATAAACAACCAGCAGGCGAAAACAAAAATTCAGCTTCCGCAGATCAACCATTTTGGTATCTCATTTCAAAACGACGGACATTTTTTAGTTGGAGCTGATTATACGATGGGACATTGGTCGGCGCTCACGATTGACGGTGTAAACCAGGGTCTGCGCGACAGCAAAACGTTTAACGTCGGCGGTCAGTTTAGCCCGAATCCGACGGCGCTCAATAACTATTTCGCCAGGGCGAACTACCAGTTAGGCTTTAAGTACGATGAATCATATCTTTATCTTAACAATACGAATATTAAAAGTTATGCGTTGACGTTTGGTATGGGTTTCCCTTTGGCGCCCGGTAACGTGGGTAATAGTTTTTATAAGATAAACTTTGCCGCCGAACTCGGCCAAACAGGTACACTGGGAAACACGCAGAATCCGTTGGTAAAGGAAAAATATATCACCTTACATTTAAACTTTGTGGTCAACGACCGCTGGTTCATGAAGTATAAATTCGAATAATTAACCTTATGCAAAGTCAGGCAAAAAAGTTGTTTTACCAATATTTGCCGGCACTGTTTGTTTACATGCTGACCCTGAGCGCATGCGAGAACTCATTGGATGACATTAAGAAGATAGCCTCACCAGAAGAGGATAAGCCTGTGTCCACGTCCCATAATGTGGATGTCATCTACAGCGATTCGGCCAAAGTAAAAGCCCGGATGACCACTCCCTTAATGATCGAGATGGATGATAGTAAAAACCCTTACCATGAAATGCCCAAAGGCGTAAAAGTGGTTTTTTACGAGGACGACCTGAGCGTAAAGGGTACGATCACCTCTGACTATGCCATTCAAAAGGACAAAGAGAACATTATAGACTTTAAAAAACATGTAGTGGTCACCAACGCCCAGGGCCAAACCTTTACGAGTGAAGAATTGATTGACGATATAGGCAACAAAAAATTCTACACTGATAAACCGGTTGAAATAAACATGGGCAACGGTAGTTCGATGCAAGGGGTGGGTGCCCGCTGCAACGCCAGCATGTATCCCTGGACGATTGATCGGTCGACGGGGATATTTCCAGTGGACGAGAAAGATAATCCGGCAAAGCAGTGAGTTGTAAAAGTTGTAAAGATTACACATTTGTAAGGGGCGAAATGCTTTCGCCCTCCATTTGCAGGTGAGTTGTAGAAATTGAAAAATTTCAACCTTTTCAGCTCTTAAAACCCGTTACAACCTTCACAACTTTCACCGCAAAAAATTGTATGATAGAATTTTGCTAAAAGTTGTATCTTGCGCCCTCTTTTTAATAGGATAAAATTTATATAGGTATATGGGTATAATGGGTTATTTGCGGGAACGGATGGGAAAAATTCTCGCAATCTCGATCGGTTTTTCGTTGTTTATTTTCGTTGCCCTTGATGTAGCAAAATCGGGCGGATCCTTTTTCAAGGAGGACAGGAATGTTTTGGGCGAGGCGGCTGGTGAGCAAATCAAATATGACGAGTTTACCAAAAAAGTTGAACAGAGCAGCGCGCAATTCAGGCAGGGTCCGGGCAGCTTGTCGCCGCAGATCACGAGCTACGTGCAGGAAAATGTTTGGAACATCATGTTAAGGCAGGCGCTGCTAAAAAAGGAGGTCGATAAGGTCGATTTAGAGGTGGGAGCCGACGAGTTGAATTCAATGGTCGAAGGGAATAATCCTGATCAACAGATCGTGAGAGCTTTCAGCGACCCGAAAACCGGGCAGTATGACAAATCCAGGGTGATGAGCTTCCTGCAGCAGCTTCCAAAGCTCAGTCCTGATATTCAAAATCAATGGAAAGGGTTTGTAGATGATTTGGCCGATTCAAAATTGTCCGAAAAATATGTATCGCTGGTAAGTAACGGGCTATATGTAAACTCACTGGATGCGAAGGACGAATATGCTGCAAAGAACAAAATCGTCAACTTTAAATATGTGACCTTACCGTACAGCTCGATTCCGGATAATAAGGTTACCGTTACCGACGAAGATTACAAAAGCTACTACGATGAGCATAAAGCTGAGTTTAACAATCCCTATGAATCCAGGACGTTTGATTATGTAAGCTTTAACGCTGCGCCATCAAAAGCCGACTCAGTGGATGCAAAAAAGCAAGCGGATAAACTGGCAGCTGATTTCAAAACCAGCACCAATGATTCACTGTTTGTTCAGATCAATGCGGAGACCAAAACAAACCCGGTTTATGTGCATAAAGGCCGCCTGGGTAACCCCAAACTGGACTCTGTAATGTTCAATGCTCCTAATGGGTTCATTTATGGCCCGTACATGGCAAATGGTAGCTATAACGTTGCTAAGCTGGTTGATTCGCATACCGAGCCCGATTCAGTAAAGGCCCGGCACATTCTGATTGATGAGAGCGTTATCGGTCATGAAAAAGCATTGGCGAGAGCCGACTCATTGAAGAAACAAATCGAAGGCGGAAAGTCATTTGCCGATCTGGCTACCTTATTTTCAAGCGACAAAGGATCTGCGGTAAAAGGCGGCGACCTGGGAACGTTTGGACGCGGTGCAATGGTAGCACCTTTTGATGATGCAGTGTTTAGCGGTAAAAAAGGGGACTTAAAGATTGTTACGACGCAATTTGGTGTTCACCTGATCGAAATAGAAGATACCAAAGGGTCATCTAAAGTTGCTAAAGTCGCGGTAGTTGATGTTCCCCTAAGGGCCAGCAGCACAACACAGACCGCTGTTTACAGCAAAGCGCAGGGCTTTATGGCTTCGCTGACCAAAGACAATTTTGACCAGCTGGCAAAAAAAGATGGTTTGAAAAAACAAACAGCAACCGATGTTAGCGGAACGGCCGCGTCAGTAATGGGTATTCCCAGCGCCCGCGACCTGGTAAGGTGGGCATTCGGCGCTCAAAAAGGGGATGTTTCTGATAAGGTTTATATCGAAGGCGATCAATACGTGGTAGCCCGGCTGGTCCAAATAAAACCACAGGGTACCCTATCGGTAGAGGATGTAAAAAAACAAATACAGCCCATGGTTTTGAACCAGGTGAAGGGGAAACAATTAGCGGCAAAACTACAGTCGGCACTTGGCGGTTCTACCACTATTGACCAGGTGGCCCAAAAGTCCGGAGTTAAAGTAACGCCCATTCAAAATATGGTTTTTGCAAACCCGGTAATCCCAGGCTCTGCTGCGGAATACAAACTGATTGGCACCATCTTTGGCTCGCAGCCAGGCAAGCTTTCAAAACCGGTTGCCGGGCAGGCAGGTGTTTATGTATTTGACGTTGATAGCTTTACCAATCCACCCGCGCTCGCGGATGCTATTCGGATAAAACAGCAATTGGGCCAGGCGCTCATGCAGCGCGCCGATAGCCAGATATTTGACGCGCTGAAAGATAAGGCGAATGTAAAAGATTACAGGGCCAAGTATTTATAAGGATATTTTAAAGTAATTTTATATCCGGGTACGACGTTATTAGTTGTACCCGGATTTTTTATGCCTCACCAAAACCCTCTCCAAAGGAGAGTATGTGTTTAGCGATTGATAACCTCCAATATGAAATTATATTTAGTTGGTGATGTAAGCGTTATGAGAACTCCCCTCTCGAGAGGGGGTGCGCTGGGATTGCGTTGTGGCGGGGGTGTGTTAACCTGCATATCCAATAACACACCCCTCCACCCCTCTCAAGAGGGGAATCGCACGGCCCGCCGCTTTTGGGTAACCCATTTCATTTTTTCATTCGCTAAACACGTACTAAGTAGAGCGACTTCGATGCAAAACGGTAATAATAAAGCTTTTAAAGCCCCGTACGTGCGGGGTTCGGGTGAGGCGAATACGGCGCTTATATCGGACGCGTTAAGTTACAAATGTGATGAAGAAAAAAAAGCGATTTTAAAAAATGGAAATTCAGGAAAACATTATAAATAAAGTGGCCTTAAGCGGCCTGGTTACGCTTGACCCTGCTCAATTTTATCCCGCCGGCGAACGAGTAGTGTATGATATCAAAGACAACCTGTTCCAGGGGCTGATATTGCGCGAAAAGGATTTCAGGGAGTTTGTGAAAGAGCATGATTGGTTGCAGTACCAGGATAAATTTGTAGCGGTTACCTGTACCGAGGATGCTATAGTACCGGCCTGGGCTTATGTACTGCTGGCCAACAAACTTGCTCCGTATGCAAAGGAGGTGGTTTTTGGCAATGAAGAGGTGTTGGAAACCGTTTTGTTTATAAAAAATATAGCCGGGCTTGATGTTGAGCAGTATCGCGGGCAGCGGGTGGTTCTGAAAGGTTGCGGCGATGTGCCAGTGCCGGTTTCGGCTTATGTTGAACTGGCCAAAATACTGACGCCAGTTGTAAAAAGCCTGATGTTTGGGGAGCCATGTTCAACGGTCCCGATCTATAAGAAAAAAGAGTAGAGACGCGATGCATCGCGTCTCAGTAAATGTAGCGGCGCAATACTTTGCGTCTCCCGTAAGAATAGGCGAGACGCCAAAGGGCGACATAAAAAGAGACGCAAAGTATTGCGTCTCTACAATAAGAGATGAAAAAATACCTTTTAACCCTGGTTGTAATAACAGCATTTGCAGGCAGCGCCTTTTGCCAGCAAATGGCCGCCATGGTCACGCCCGTGTTCAGGGTGGGAGAGCAGCTTAATTATAAGCTCAAATACGGTTTTTTTACCGCAGCCGAGGCTGATCTCCGGGTAGAAGCCAGCGACAAAATGTTCGATGGGCACCCGGTTTATCATATCGTAGCAGATGGCAAAACCGCCGGCGCTTTCGATATATTATACAAAGTACGCAACCGTTACGAAACCTACGTAGATGAAAAAACCCTTGAACCGTACTTTTATTCAGAAAACCGGCACGAATCGAATTATAAGCATAGCGATAAGGTGACCTTTGATCACAATGACGACAAGATCACCGCCGACAAAGGCGTTTTTCCCTATAAAGGTAAAGTGTTTGATTTTTTATCGGCCTACTATTTTTCGCGCGGCATCGATATATCAAAAATTAAAGTGGGAGACACTTTTAAACTGGATTATTTCCTGGAAGACGGGGTGCACACCCTGAGCATTACTTACGCCGGCAAGGAAAAAATAAAAACGGACCTGGGCACATTTAACTGCCTGAAGTTTAACCCGACTATTATCCCGGGGCGCGTTTTCAGAAAAGACAGCAAGTTGTATCTGTGGATAACGGATGACGAAAACAGGATACCCTTACGGGCGCATGTCGAGCTGGTAGTCGGCAGCGTTACCATGGACCTGACCAGTGTAAAAGACCTTAAATACCCTTTGAATCCAATAAGTAAATAAATTGGACCCGAATATAGGATCAGGGGCCAAGAGGCTGTATAACTAAACTGTGCAAGATTTTACCACGAAGAACACAAAGATCACAAAGCTTTAACAGTTTGTCAATTTTTTTCTCTGCGGCTCTTTGTGGTCTCTGTGGTTAAATTTAATTTTTTAACAGTTACTTTTGCAGAAACGTCAGATGCAGCTTCTTTGCGCCATCGCTAAAGCTTAGGGGGCACGCGGTCGGACTTTACTGACTTTCAGACTAAAAAATAAATATGATAGAAGTTGGACACGTGTTGTTGCACGAGGATGTGGTGAACGAGAATTTTGTATGTAATTTGAACAAATGCAAAGGCGCATGCTGTTTGGAAGGCGATTCCGGGGCGCCGCTTGAGGCAGCTGAACTGGATGTGCTGGACGAAATTTATCCAAAAGTAAAACCCTTTATGACTGAAAAAGGGATTGCGACAATCGAGCAAAACGGGACCTATGTAAAAGATTTTGAAGGCGATTACACCACCCCCTGCGTTGACGTAAATAAAGAGTGCGCCTATGTAATATGGGAGAACGGTATAACCAAATGCGCTATTGAAAAGGCCTATGAAAGTGGCGCCATCAATTGGCGAAAACCCATATCCTGTCATTTATATCCGATCCGCATTACAAAATACCCTGAATTTGATGTGTTGAACTATGACCGATGGAGTATTTGCAGTCCGGCCTGTTCATTCGGCGCGGAACTTAAAGTTCACGTTTATGAATTTTTGAAAGCGCCGCTTATCCGAAAATATGGCGCGGAATGGTACAGCGAGCTTGAACAGCAGCTTGCCGACTTGTAAGCCTTCCTGTTAAGTTCTAAAGCTTTTTCTTAAATCTGCCGGCTACGCACCTTCCCGCTCAAACCGGTTTTTGACACTTAACATATTGGGAAATTACCGTGAAATAACGGTATAAAAAGGGGTTAAAATACGGGAGGTCAAAGTCAGGCAAAGGTAGTATTATTACGTCAATTTTTTAAGCTACCAAACGCCAAACCGCTGTCACAAGAATGTTAACCAGCCATATAGAGCACGGTGAACCCGAAATCCGGAAGCGCCGTGCTTTTTTTTACAACCAGCGAACCTTTCCAGTTGAGCACTGATTAAATTGGTTCAAAACAATTCCGAAAACCACTTTATCTTCTGTTTGTTATCAGTACGGAAAAATTGATTATAGGGGTACTCTATGCCAATATTTACAATTAATTTGGATAATATTGTAGGCTGATACAGAACATAACAATATTATTTATGAAAAAAGCTTTAATAACAGGTATTACGGGACAGGATGGGGCGTATTTAGCAGAATTTTTATTGAAGAAAAAGTATGAAGTACATGGTATAAAAAGAAGATCATCATTATTCAACACTGATCGTATCGATCACCTTTATCACGATCCGCATGAGCCCGATGTAAAGTTTAAGCTGCATTACGGCGACCTGACAGACTCAACTAATCTAATCAGGCTGGTTCAGGAGATACAACCTGATGAGATATATAACCTTGGCGCACAAAGCCATGTAAAGGTAAGCTTTGATACACCGGAATACACCGCCAACGCCGATGGCATAGGGACGTTGCGTATTCTTGAAGCAGTAAGACTTTTAAAGCTTGAGAAAAAAACACGGATATACCAGGCATCAACGTCTGAACTTTATGGATTAGTACAGGCAGTGCCTCAAAGTGAAACTACGCCGTTTTACCCGCGGTCGCCATACGCGGTTGCCAAGCTTTACGGCTACTGGATAATCGTAAATTACCGCGAGGCTTATGATATGTATGCCTGCAATGGCATACTTTTTAACCATGAAAGCCCTATCCGGGGCGAAACCTTCGTAACCCGTAAAATTACACGTGCGGCGTCAAGAATTGCCATGGGGCTGCAGGATTGCCTGTTTTTGGGTAACCTATCGGCTATGCGCGATTGGGGCCATGCAAAGGATTATGTTGAAGCCATGTGGCTGATGCTGCAGCAGGAAAAAGCGGAAGATTTTGTAATAGCCACAGGGATAACTACCACCGTACGCGATTTTGTCAAAATGACTTTTTTGGAACTGGGAATTGAAATTGAATTTAGCGGAAAGGATGAGCATGAACGCGGTGTGATCATTGATGTTGATGACCAAAAAGCGGTTGAGCTGGGATTGAACCGGGATGCTTTAAGTTTCGGCAAAACCGTTGTTAAAGTTGATCCAAAATATTTCAGGCCTACAGAAGTAGATCTTTTGATAGGTGATGCCAGCAAGGCAAGGGAAAAATTGGGTTGGAAACCCAACTATGATCTGCAGGATTTGGTAAGCGACATGGTGCAATCCGATCTTCACCAGGTAAAAAAAGATGATTATTTGCAAAAAGGTGGCTTCAAAACGCTCAATTATTTTGAGTAGAATTGTTAAACTATTCATTTTTTGATATGAAGAAAGTTTTTATCGGCATAATGTTATCGCTTTCACTCATCGGTGTGGCCCGCGCACAGGTGGAATACCAGCCTTATTCGTACCAGTTTTATCAGAAACTGAATGCAGATATATATTCCACCGGTACAAGAGAGCACACTGCTATGAAACCTTCCTTCATAGACGACACATTGCTCAAACGCAGCTATGACTCGTTGATGAATTATGGAAATGATGGCAAACCACATGGCCTGGGCTATCAAAAACTATTCAACGAGCACCTGGTAGATACAAAAGGGCAAAATTCGACTTTTTATTTCGACCTTTTACCGGATGTTGGCATAGGCAGAGATGTTTCGGGGAACCTAAATACAAATATTACATCTATCGGCGCCCAGTTTGGAGGTACGGTTAGCAATAAATTTTATTACTATTTTTCCGGTTATTACAACAGCGAAGTCTTACCGGAATACCTTTCGACCTATATTGACCAGACGGGCATTGGCCCGGGACAAGCTGCCGCCCGCACTTATTCAACATATGGGTATGATTGGTCATACTATACCGCTTTATTGTCGTACACACCGATAAAATATCTGAATATTACTTTAGGGCACGACAAAACTTTTATCGGCGACGGGTACCGGTCTGAATTATTATCTGATTATGCTTCGCCATATCCATTTTTAAAATTAACCGGGACTTTGGGTAATGTCAGGTATATGGCCATGTACGCCTATATGGATGATCCGGTGGCGGCTTCCAACTCGGTTGACAATGTTCCCCGTAAGAAATTTGCGGTTTTTCATTACCTCGACTGGAATGTTTCCAACAGGATATCCGTTGGGTTTTTTGATGCGGTTATTTCATACACAGTTGACGATGCCGGCCATCCCCGCCCCTTTGATTTTAGCTATTTAACGCCGATTACTTTTTTAAGGCCGCTTGAAGCATCAAACGGCTCGCCCGATAACGCATTGATCGGCGCAACCGGTAAGTACAAGATCAGCGATCACCTTGCAGTTTATGGCCAATTTGCCCTTGACGAGTTTCAGTCCGCTGAGTTTTTCAGTAACGATGGCAGCTCGAGGAACAAATACGGCTGGCAACTTGGCTTCCGCGGATCGGATCTTTTTGGCGCAAAGGGGTTAAATTACCTTGCTGAATATAATACCGCCAAACCCTATACGTATTCAGAACGGTCGTATATTGAAAATTACTCAGACAATGGCGAGCCGCTGGCGCATCCGTGGGGCGCAAATTTCAGGGAATGGGTCGGCCTGTTAAACTATTCGTACAAGCGCTTTGACTTTAGCGGCGAAGCCGATTTTGGCCGCTATGGCCTGGATGAAAATGGCTTGAACTGGGGAAAAAACATATTCGAGCTTTACACCAACACAGCAAGGCCGGAGAGTTCGGCCAACCTGGGCGCACTGGGCAATTACACCGGGCAAGGCTTGACAACCAACATGGTTTACCTGGAAGGGAAGGTTGCCTTCGTGCTAAATCCGAAATACAACCTGAGGATAGAACTGGGCGCAATTTATCGTACCGAGGACAATGCACAGTTCAACGACAAAACAACCTGGTTCACTATCGGTCTGCGCAGTTCCTTCCGGAACATCTATAATGACCTTGCAAGTTTTGCAAGCCACGGGCAACTGGCGGTACCGGTGGACTGACAAGAAAAAATTTCGAAAAGCAGAATTAAGAAGCGATGATATGCTTGGCTTGCGGAACGCTTAGCATTTTTACTTTGGCGGCGATAGCATCTGCGTTGTACCCGCATTCGGCCCATAGTTCGGGTTGCTCGCCGTGTTCAATTACCATATCAGGGATACCTAATCTTACAACGTTGGCGCTGTAATTGTTATCGGCCATAAACTCCAGGACTGCACTTCCCATCCCGCCTTCCAGGCAGCCGTCTTCCACGGTGATCACTTTGGTGAATTTCTTGAATACTTCATGCAATAGTACTTCATCCAATGGTTTTACGAATCTCAGGTCGTAATGTGCAGGGAAATAACCTTCGATATTTAGCGAGGCAATGGCTTTTACGGCTTCATTACCAATATGCCCGATGGTTAAAACAGCGACATCATCCCCATCGCATATCTTACGCCCCTTGCCAACCTTGATTGCCTTCAGTGGCCTTTGCCAGTCAACCATTACACCATTCCCGCGGGGGTACCTGATCACGAAGGGCCCCATATCGTCCTGCTGGGCAGTAAACATCAGGTTACGCAGCTCTTCCTCATTCATAGGCGCCGAAACCGTCATATTCGGAATGCAGCGCATGTAAGCCAAATCGTATGCTCCATGATGGGTTGGTCCGTCGGCTCCTGCAACACCCGCCCTGTCCAGGCAAAATACGACATTAAGATTTTGTATGGCCACGTCATGGATCACCTGGTCATAAGCCCGCTGCATAAAGCTGGAGTAAATGTTACAGAAAGGGATCAATCCCTGTGTTGCCAGCCCGGCCGAAAAAGTGACGGCATGTTGTTCGGCAATGCCCACATCAAACGCCCGGTTGGGCATAGCCTTCATCATCAGGTTGAGCGAGCAGCCCGAAGGCATGGCAGGCGTAATACCCATAATCTTTGCGTTTGCCTCGGCCAACTCGATAATGGTATGGCCAAATACATCCTGGTATTTTGGCGGCTGCGGTTTATCGCTCCTGGTTTTTTTTATCTCGCCGGTTATTTTATCAAATAAACCCGGAGCGTGCCATTTGGTCTGATCTTTTTCGGCCAGCGCATAACCCTTACCCTTTACGGTAACACAATGCAGGAGCTTCGGACCGGGAATATCTCTTAAATCACTCAGCACCTTCACCAGGTGTTCCACATCATGACCGTCGATCGGCCCAAAATACCTGAATTTGAGCGCTTCGAAGAAGTTGCTTCGTTTAAGCAGGGTACCCTTTATACTTTTTTCTAACTTTTGCGCTATTTTAAATGCATCGGGCCCTATTGCTGATATCTTGGTCAGTACACTGGCAATGTCGTCCCTGAAGCGGTTATAAGGCTTTGAGGTAGCGATATCGGTAAGATATTCCTTCAACGCGCCCACGTTCGGGTCAATCGACATATTGTTGTCATTCAGGATTACCAGCAGGTTCGAGTTTTCAATACCTGCATGGTTCAGCGCTTCGAAAGCGATCCCGGCGGTCATGGCCCCATCGCCGATAACGGCCACATGCTGCCGGTCGGTTTCGCCTTTATATTGCGAAGCAACCGCCATACCCAGCGCAGCGGAAATGGATGTGGAAGAATGACCAACGCCAAAGGTGTCATATTCGCTTTCTGAACGTTTTGGAAAGCCGCTCAGCCCTCCGTGAAGACGGTTAGTATGGAAAAATTCGCGGCGGCCGGTAAGTATTTTGTGACCGTAAGCCTGGTGGCCTACATCCCAAACCAATTGGTCGTAAGGGGTATTCAACACATACTGTAATGCTACAGTGAGCTCAACAACGCCCAGGCTGGCTGCAAAATGCCCACCGTTTACCGATACCACATCGATAATATACTGGCGCAGCTCCTGGCATACCTGTTTTAATTCTTCAACCTTAAGTTGCTTTAAATCAGATGGGTAGTTTATCGTTTGTAATAAATTTCCTGCCGGGACTTGCATTAATGTGAAGCAGCTATATTAAAATGCAAATTACGGCAATTTTTGATAAAAATGCGGAGAAAAGTTATCGAATAATTTGGGGTTGTGTTAATAATTGCAAATGAAGGACGCAAAATATGGCATCGCTGCAAAACCTATTTTTCAACATCTACCTTCTCCTTTCAACACTTACAACCAATCAGACGCTATTCCTACTACTTTTGACTATCATGATGGTGGAAGAAAGTTTCGCAATACATTTACCGCAATTTGAAGGCCCGTTTGACCTGCTGCTGTTTTTTATCGAGCGGGACGAGCTGGATATACACGATATCCCCATCGCCCGCATTACGGATGATTTTTTGAATTACCTGCACCAGATGACCATCCTGAACATGGAGATCGCCAGTGAGTTTATTTTTGTGGCGGCCACCCTGATGCGTATCAAAGCAAAAATGCTGCTGCCGCGCTATGACGAAAATACGGACGAAAACGAGGCCGACAGCAAGGAAAATCTGATCAGGAAGTTGATCGAGTATAAAAGGTTTAAGGAAATATGCCTGGAACTGCAGCCGTATGAGGAAGAGCGCTTTAAGCAGGAAAGGCGCGGCAACATCAAACACGATATTGAACAGGCTGATGTAGCGCCGCTGCCGGGCGAAGAGTTATCGGAAGTTAATTTGTATAAGCTGATGGTGGTTTACAACCGCCTGCTGAAACGCTTTATGACCCGTAGCGAAGAAGTTACGCATACCGTCGTTCAATACCCTTACACCATCGAGCAGCAGAAGAAGGCCATAGAGGAATTGCTGAAGATCAACAAAATGATGGATTTTAAGGCCATTGCCGGGCAGTCGGAAAATAAGGTGCATTTTGTTTACAACTTTTTAGCCGTGCTGGAGATGCTGCAGCAGGAACTGATCGAGATACGGGTAGGGCTTGGGTATAATAATTTCAGGATATCCGCGCGGTGAGGTGAAAGGAAAAAGGCGAAAGGTAAAAGTGTCTTGATTTTTAGGCTGGAAAAGAATTGGTTGTAATTTTATACATATTGTTGCTGGGCGGGCCTTATACTATCCTGTTTTATCGGGGAATTAACCTCAGGCTAAGGCTGTTTTTCGTTGCTTTTGGCGAATTGTTTGTTTGGTGCATATTGTCGGCTGTGGACTATTTTTTAAATAGCGATTCATTGCTGTACTTTCTTTACGGTTATTCGATGATGGTGTGGGCCATCATTTTGGTGCATCTTCTACTGATCTTCATCAGTTGGATAATTGGTAAAATAAAACTTTCGATGGGAAAATAGTTAGGGCGCCGGCTACAGATTGATTCTCAACATAACCCTGTTTTTTCACAATCTGTTAACTCAAATCATATATCTCAAATCTAATTTCTAATTTAGCGGCCGTTTATTGTATATAATGAAAAGAGACAAACTGATCTTTAAGCTATTGGATGAGGAGCAGCAACGCCAGGAGGAAGGCATTGAGCTGATCGCATCGGAAAATTTTGTAAGCCGCCAGGTGATGGAAGCTGCGGGTTCCGTAGCCACCAATAAATATGCTGAGGGCTTACCCGGCAAGCGTTATTATGGCGGATGCGAGGTGGTTGACGAAATTGAAACAATAGCTATAGAACGTGCCAAGCAATTGTTTAACGCCGATTGGGCAAACGTGCAGCCGCACTCAGGTGCACAGGCTAATGCGGCAGTAATGCTGGCTTGTTTGCAGCCAGGCGATAAAATTTTGGGCTTCGATTTGTCGCACGGCGGGCACCTTACGCATGGTTCACCGGTAAACTTTTCGGGTAAATTATATGAGCCTCACTTTTATGGGGTAAAAAAGGATACCGGCCTTGTCGATTACGACCTGCTACGGGAAACTGCCCTTAAGGTAAAGCCGAAGATGATCATTTGCGGCGCTTCGGCCTACTCGCGTGATTGGGATTACGAGTTTATCCGCAAAGCGGCCGATGAAGTTGGCGCTTTGGTGCTGGCTGATATTTCGCACCCGGCGGGACTGATCGCGAGGGGCTTACTGGCCGACCCGATGCCGCATTGCCATATTGTTACTACAACTACACATAAAACCCTTCGCGGCCCACGCGGCGGAATGATATTGCTGGGCAAGGATTTTGAAAACCCATGGGGCCTGAAAACGCCAAAAGGCGAGGTGAGGATGATGTCGCACCTGCTGGATATGGGGGTTTTCCCGGGCACGCAGGGTGGTCCGCTGGAGCACATTATAGCGGCGAAGGCTATTGCCTTTGGCGAGGCACTGACGGATGAATACATGAAATACATCCTGCAGGTAAAGGTTAATGCCGCAGCCATGGCCAAATCATTTAACGACCGCGGGTACGAGATCATCTCCGGCGGGACAGATAACCATTTGCTGCTGATTGACCTGCGCAATAAAAACATCACCGGCAAAGCCGCTGAAAATGCACTTGTGACTGCCGATATTACCGTAAACAAAAACATGGTGCCTTATGATGATAAGTCGCCGTTTGTTACTTCGGGGATAAGGGTGGGCACCGCGGCTATTACTACCCGCGGCTTGAAAGAAAAGCATATGGACGAGATAGTTGAGCTGATTGACCAGGTGATCCGTGATCATGAAAACGAACACACCATCAAGAAAGTAAAAAAAGAAGTGCATAGGCTGATGGAAAAGCATCCGCTGTATAAGTCTTGAGTCGAAAGTCTTGAGTCGGAAGTCTGATTCCGGTTCTAAAATTTATGCTCTGTCGCTCTTGACTTCATACTTAGGACTTTCGACTTCGACTTAATTTTGCAACCTTTTCACAGCGTTTTTCGTTTAACAGGATACAAAAGGTTCTAATTATTAGTGTTTTGGAAACAGATTTAAAAGTTCACGTACTGGTTGTTGACGATAACAATATCAATCGCCTGTTAATCAACAAAGTGCTGTCCAAATGGGGCGCTACAACCGATTTCGCTGAAAACGGTGTGCAGGCCGTTGAGAAGATTACCGCTAACCGCAATTACGACGCTGTTTTAATGGATGTTTATATGCCCGAAATGGGCGGCATCGAAGCTACCCAGGTTATCCGCGCAAAACAAGAACCTTATTTTAAGCAATTACCCATCATTGCGCTTACTGCTTCCATGCTGACCAGCGAGCGTGAAGAAATAGAGCAAAGCGGCATGAATGATTTTATCCTAAAACCATTCGACCCCCAAAAACTGTTCGAAAAACTAAGCGTTTACCAGAAAGTGTAACAGCTGAAAACGCATCATTTTGCAGCGTTCAAGTGTTCTCGATTTGCACACATACACCCCCTCAAACGAACACTAAAATAATGATTTAATCCATGGTCCATAGACTGTAGTGTCATGTCACCATTGAAATGACGCTTGGCCTTTACAGCGGTTTTTAACTGCTTGTGGCTAACCGGATAAAAAATGACTTTTTTGACTGGTTTACAAAGGTTGCCGGGCCGGCATAATGTTAAGTTAATTTGCTGACAAATTCATGTCAGCGAAATGGGTTAACATAGATGTTGCAGGCTTTAGCTGATTTTATTATTAAATAGTTGATTTATAGGTATTTAAAATAAGGTTAACATTGAAATATGTTAAGTTGTGTTAACCCTTTTGTGTGATTATGGATGCGCGTTACCGGGTAAATTCGCACTTGAGCAATCAAATATCATTCCGCGTACGCAATCGTCGCAATACTCACCCTCACCCCTTCAATTTTTAACAATTGCGCTCCGCAGGCTTCCAGGGTCGACCCGGTGGTGATCACATCGTCAACCAGTAAAATATGTTTGCCAGCCAGCCTTTCGGGATGTTTTAGTATAAATACTTCCTGCATGTTGTTAAACCGGTCAAACCGCCCTTTATGGGTTTGGGTTTCGGTAGCGGTTGGGCGCACCAGGTTATCGGTCTCAACTTCCACGCCAAGCTGCCGGGCTATTCCGCGTGCAAAACATTCGGCCTGGTTATAGCCCCGCTGTTTCAGCCGTTTTTTGTGCAACGGCACAGCGATGATCAAATCAACCGATTTAAAAACCTCGTTTTTAGCCAGCCGGCTGCCTGCCATTTGGCCCAGCACAGTGCCAATCTCCTTCATCCCCTTGTATTTCAGCCCGTGCACCAGGTTTTGCACCTTGCCGCCTTTCATAAAATAAAATAGCGCATAGGCCGCCTCCAGCTTTATCCTGCCCCAAAACTGCTGCGCCACAATATTATCCCGCCGCCCGTCAAAATCGGTATAAGGCAAAGTGAAGCGGCATTCCGTGCAGATCAGTTCCTCGCTGCCCACCAGGCTTTCGCCGCAGGCTGCACAAAGCTGCGGGAACAGCAGCGAAACAAAATCAGCCAGGTAGGTTTCCTTCAATTTCATTGCGTTGAAGATAGCAAGGAATTTTTATTTTTTGGGCGTATCCCGGCTCGGCATAACCCAAATTCATTTCAATCCAATTCAGGGCTTATTTGCCCCGAAAAATCTGTCAATAAACTATTTGCAATAAAATTAATGTTGCTTATTTTTGATCTGCTATTTAGCGGTGGCGGGCTATTTGCCATATTTGTTACAGCGTTTCGCCAATTGCATATCTTTTAAAATAAACCAGTTATCATGAAAAAGATATCCTTACTGCTTTCCCTGGCGCCGATAGCCATCGGAATGTTGCTGCTTAGCGCCTGCAGCAAAAAAAACGAACCGCATAACGCTCCCGCGACACAGGTGAGCACCCTGGCAGGCAGCGGCGCAGCCGGCCTTGCAAATGGCATGGGCGCGCATGCCACCTTCAATTTTCCCAGCGGGGTGGTGGTTGATGCGTCCGGCAATGTATTTGTTTCGGATTGGAATAACAACGCCATCCGCAAGATTACGCCTGCCGGCGAGGTGAGCATTTTTGCAGGCAACGGCCAGCGGGGCGCGGCGGATGGCGCAGGCACCGCGGCTTCGTTTAACCAGCCATCGGCGCTGGCCATTGACGCGGCCGGCAATTTATACGTGGCGGACCTGGGCAATTACCTGGTGCGCAAAATTACACCGGCTGGCATGGTAAGCACCATTGCCGGCAATGGCCTCAAAGGCTTTGCGGACGGGCAGGGCGCAGCCGCATCCTTTTATAGCCTTAGTGCCATAACGGTTGATGCCGCAGGGAATATTTATGTGGGCGATACGTTTAAACTGCGCAAAATAAGCCCATCGGGCATGGTGACTTCAATAGCCGGCAGCGGCGCATCGGGCTTTGCCAATGGCGCCGGTGCTGCGGCCTCCTTTTCAATCATCAGCGGCATTGCGGTGGATGCGGCCGGCAATGTATATGTTGGCGACAATGGCTATAACTGTATGGTGCGCAAGGTAAGCCCGGCTGGCGTGGTGAGCACTTATGCAGGCACCGGCTCGCAGGCAGGCCCTGTGACCGGCGCGGTCAGCAGTACGTCGCTGGTGGGGGTATCGGGCATGGTGATCGATGCTTCGGGGAACCTGTATTTTGCCGACGGCGCCTATAACCTGGTGCGTAAAATAAATACCCGTACAGGCATGGTGTCGGTGGTTGCCGGTTCCAAGGGGACCGGGGCAACCAATGGCAATTACCTTTCAGCAACATTCTACCAGCCTAATGATGTGGCCATGGATGCCGCCGGCAATATATATGTAGCAGATTCGCAAAATAACATGATCCGCAAGGTAGCGGCGGGTTATTGAGGCGGGTATAATGGTAGGGATGCAATGCATGACATCCCAGGTTTTCCTGGTCCGGGACGAATGCCACATCCGGAGTAATAGCGCAGCGCGCAGAATTGGCGGGCGACGCGCCTTGCCTGGCGGGCAAAGGGCTCTTTTTTTTATT
The DNA here is from genome assembly GCA_013285685.1 of Bacteroidota bacterium. GTDB lineage: Bacteria > Bacteroidota > Bacteroidia > Sphingobacteriales > Sphingobacteriaceae > Mucilaginibacter. Next base: position 3,960 of record JABDHD010000013.1, on the reverse strand, counting down.
AATCCAATGCTTTCCATGCATTAAACTCGTTAACTTATTGATGTGCAAAGCCGGCGTTATGCGCTGCTTCGGGCAGCGAGGTGCATTCAGCATGTAGTCGTTGACGGTGCGCATAGCTAATTCGTAGACCAAGACTAAGAATAATTCGGCGAGCATCGAAAAACACTTGCTGCAGCGCGAGGAGGCAAGTAAAGCCCTCAGTCAACTTAATTTGTTTTATACGTATTATTGTCCATGGCTTTAGAAAAACAATTTTCAGAGGTTATCGCGCTTATTAAACAATCCAGGCTTGCTGCTTTTAATGCAGTAAACGTCGAACTCATTAATTTGTATTGGATAGTTGGAGAATATGTTAGCAATAGAATAGAAGCGGAAGAATGGGGCAAATCAGTTGTTCAGAAACTTGCACTTTACATTGAACGGGTTGAACCTGAGATTAAAGGATTTTCCGACAAAAACTTGTGGCGGATGAAACAATTTTACGAAGGTTATAAAAATCATGCAAATCTCTCGGCAGTGCTGAGAGAAATTAGTTGGACCAATAATCTGGTTATTTTAAGCCGGGCCAAATCGATCGAAGAGAGAGAGAGTTTTATCTGCGAATTTGTGCTAAAGAAAGGTATAGTTCAAGAGAGTTGGAACGGCAAATTGATAGCGGCTTATTTGAACGGGTTATGATTGGCAATAAAAAACTCCCGGCGGTCTGAGAGAATTTGAACCTGGTGTATTAAATAGCTTCAAGGATAGTTATGTATTCGAATTTCTAAACCTCCCCGAATTACACAACGAGAGTCAGTTGCAGAAAGCTTTGGTAGCGCAAATGAAACACTTTATATTAGAATTGGGCAAAGACTTTTTATTTATGGGCGAAGAATATAGGATACAAGTTGGCAATAGTGATTTTATAATCGACTTATTGTTTTATCATCGCAGCTTGCAATGCCTCATCGCTTTTGAATTAAAATCAACAAAATTTAAACCTGAACATTTAGGACAATTGAACTTTTACCTGGAGGCTTTAGACCGTGACATAAAAAAGGAAAACGAGAACCCATCTATCGGTATCCTGCTATGTAAGAATAAAGACGTCGAAGTAGTAGAATATGCTTTAAGCCGGAACCTTTCGCCCGCAATGGTTGCCGAATATCAAACCTTACTGCCAAATAAGAAACTATTGCAACAAAAATTTCATGAAATTTTTGAAAATACAAGTGATGGTTCTTCCAGATCTAACACTTCAACCTGAAACGGGGGGGCGTTTAATCTTATGACTAATCAAGTATTAGATCTCAATAATAAAGAAATAGAAATAGAAGCATTTCATCCGGGCGAATTTTTGCTGGAAGAAATGGAAGAAAGAGGATTGGTAAAAAAAGAGGCCGCAAAGGAATTAAACATACTGCCTCATCATTTAAGCGAAATTTTTGCCGGTAAAAGAAATATCTCCGCCAAACTAGCTCTTAAGTTGGAAAAGCTATTAAATATAAGCGCCAATTACTGGCTGGGTATGCAAATGGAGTATGACGTTTATGTTGCCAGGCATGAATTAGTTTAACGGATAGCGCGCTGAAAAAATTAGCCGCAAACGGCGCTTTTCAACGCGTTTTCTCAGAACTTTGCTCCACCCCCCTCTCCCCACTGACCTCGCGCGAGAATGCAGCGGTGGCCTAAAGCGCAGGGGTTCTCGTGCGCCGCTGACAGGTAACAAACTATGCGGTTGCACACCGCCTTACCTATGATTCTCAATTATATCATTCAAATGACGTCAGACTGCTGTGGCGGCTACCTGTCAGCGGGGCACGAGAACTCGGCGCACATGGCATTTGCACTGCGTTCTCGCGCCAGGTTGGAATCCTTAATGCCACCCGCCGTATAATCTTTACCTTGCCAGTCAAAATAAAAAAGCCCGGCACGCCACCAGGCTTTATCTCTCATGTCTTCTCCTGTCTCCGCAGCGTATCCTGCGAGAACGAAACGGACGGGCTATCACTAATGACCTGCGCCAATTGACTTTGAACGTTGGGTACGTCCTCTGCTGGTTACCGAATTATGCGTTATAATCTCGGCGCTTGCCGGCTTTTTTCCGGTTTTTTTGTATTGAGCAATAGCCTCGGCAATTTTATTTTTCGCGTCCTCTGTTAAAATTGACGGGCCCACCATCAGGTCAACGTTCTTTGGTTCGCTCACATGTCCCATAGTTTTAAGTTTTAAAGTATTTTCTAATCAAAAATAATGCCTCTTGCGGATAAATTATCATATGATGCCCGCCGTTATGCACCGCACCCAAAACGTTTTGGTAATGGATGATCAGTTTGGTTTTAGCCTGAAAAGAAACAAATCCCTCATTACCTGCATCCCACGACCTTTTACACGCGTACGCAAACAGATTTCCGCCAACACCCTCATGTTTTTTGTTGGGTCCGAAATTTATCGGGGCGCTTTCTGCAAGGTGAACGTACACGTAGCCTGCCATATCAGTTAAACTTAACAGGCCCTGAATTATTTCAGGCTCATCGGCCCGCGTTAATTTGTATACCCTACGGTCTTCCCGGTCAAATTCGGCTTTCCATACAAAATGCCAGCCATTCTTTTTGGTCGCCTGTTTAATGTCTTCAGTCGTTGCCGGCGATATTTCTGTTGCAAAACTTTCACCACTTTCCACCTCACGAATACTATCGGTAAGCCCATCGATAATTAAGTTAAGGTGATAAGCCGGTTCGTTAGTCATTATACGAATATACGAAAAACGCTGCAAATTATATGACTTTTTGTCGAAAACAGGGGCGTAATTGGGAAACAAACTTATGGGTAGCGGGGCATTTGGAAGGTAGTCAATTACTACGCGCATAGCCAATTCGTAGACAGTCTACGAACAGCGGGGGTAGGCGTTTAATCTTATGACTAATCAAGTATTAGATCTTAATAATAAAGAAATTGAAACAGAAGCATTTCATCCGGGCGAATTTTTGCTGGAAGAAATTGAAGAAAGAGGATTAGTAAAAAAGACGCCGCAAAGGAATTAAACATACTGCCTCATCATTTAAGCGAAATATTTTCTGGTAAAAGAAATATCTCTGCCAAACTGGCCCTTAAGTTGGAAAGCTATTAAATATAAGCGCCAATTACTGGCTGGGCATGCAAATGGAGTATGATATTTATGTTGCCAGGCATGAATTGGTTTAAAGAATAAGCGCTAAAAAAATTAGCCGCTGCCGCAAGCGTCCTCGCTTGTGGCCCGCGTTTAGGTAATCAGCGATGCGGGCAAGGCAAATCAACAACCAAATAACTATGATTTTAGCCTCTTTTTATTCTCTGATATTTACACCTGTCAGCGGGGACCACAAGCCGGGAGGCAGCGAAAAACTCTTGCGGCAACATAGCGAATCCCACCGCACTCCTTCCAGCGCATTAGGATGACAACGCGCTTTTTCTCATTTCGATACATTACTGCTTCCTTAGTTCGAGATTGCTTCACGCTTACCTCGTTCGCAATAACATGGTCGTAACTTGCCATTATCCCTCATTTACAGTTAGCAACAATATCGCTCACCGCAGGATTAACATCATTCCCAATGTCCAAAAAAGTACCGGACCAATTGCTTCTCAATAACGGCGCCAGGCCGCAAAAGCTTTTTATGGCCGGGTTATAATTTATCTGTATTTCACCGCCTACCGTGGCCAGGTTTTCTAAACCCGTTAAACTGGTCAGGCTATTGTTGGCGGCAATAACCATCGACGAAGCGTTACCGGTACAGGTGGTTAAGGCATTTAGCCCGGTAAGGTCAACCAGGCTGTTATTAAATTGGATACTAATATAGGGCACGGATGTTAATTTATTCAGCCCCGCAAGGTTAACCAACTTACTGTTTTGCTCGATATTCATGTTGCCGGTAACGGTGGTAAGGTTATTTAAGCCTGATAAGTTGGTCAGCGAGTTGTTGTTTTGCAATTCAAAAAATT
>JABDHD010000012.1 GCA_013285685.1 Bacteroidota bacterium | reverse complement strand
AGCCGGGTTGCCGTTTGGATCGGTTACCTTTTCGTAGTAGATGCCGTCCGGCGAAACAAAATAATGTTTGCCGTTTAAAATTACCTTGTGGCAATCGTCGGGCAACTGGTTTACCATATCGCCAACCTTTGGCATAGCCACGCTGGCATTGGGGTCGGTCGCGCTGTTATCGGTATTCAATACGCCATCGCGGCCTGCAACCACATACATGGTTTTCCCTTTGTCGTCAACCACAACTTTATAGTATACGCCGCTGGCCTCGTAATATTGTATACCGTCTATTTTTATGGGGGTAGCCCCTTCAGGCAAGCTTGGCACTGCCGCGCCGAGCGGCGGGGTGACTACCTGGTAGCCACCGTTATCATACGGGCTGTAAAAAATACCGTTATAGTAATAAAACAGGCCCGATCCCCAGTAAAACGGGTAATAGCCAAATGGCAAAAACCCTAAATAAAACCCGATGTGCGGGTAACCGTAATAGCCGAAGCCCGGGCGGTAAAATGCTCCCGGCCGATAACCGGCGCCTGCAAAGTAACCTCTGCCTGAACGTACGGCTGAAACGCCATAAGCGCCTGAACCCCTATAGCCGGTGGATGTGCGTACTCCGGAGGCATATGACCGTCCCCCGCCCGACATTCCGCTGCTGCCGTGGAAGCCGATGCCACCACCGCCGCCGCCGTGTCCGCCACGCTGGGCGCTGGCCGTGCCAACTACCAGGATGGAAAGCATGCCGGTTAAAAACAAACCGCATGCATATTTATAAATCCTTTTCATATTTTTATTAAAAACTAATTAACTCCGCTTCACCGTTTTAAGTATTATAGCTACCTAAAACTTTCCATTAACTGATCATTAGACCCAAAAACCGGCAAATGGTTTAATTCGACAGGTTAAAAATACGGCGATTTTGCGTTTTTATTTGTAACAAATGTCAAACAAAATCTATACCCAAAATACGGGCCTTGATACCGGAACGCAACATTAAATTTTGATTAGAAAATCCGGCATAATCAGCTTAAAAATGCTCCCCTTTTCCTTCTCCGACTGTACCTCGATCCTTATTTCGTGAAATGCCGCTATCGACTGTACAATGGGTAATCCAAGCCCAAAGCTATCCTGTTTTAACGAAGCCCTGAGTTTTTTAAACCGGTTAAAAATAAAAGGGAGGTCTTCAGCGCTGATGCCGATGCCGCTATCGATGATCCGCACCACCCAGGTATTGTTTTCGCGTGATGCCACTACCTTTATCTCACCATCCTCGTGGTTATACTTTATAGCGTTATTAATCAGGTTAAAAAAAAGATTGAATAGCAGGAATTTGTTCACATGAATCAACAACAGGCTTTCAGGAATGTCAGTTGTGTAGCTGATATTTTTATCCTGCAGGCGGATGGATATCTCGTCGTAAATCTCCTGCATCAATTGCCGCAGGGGTATGCTGTCTTCCTTTAAGAACTGCTCATTTTCGATCTGCGAGATCAGCAGCAGGGTTTTGGTGATACTTTTTAACCGGTTAAGTATGCGCAGCATCTCCAGCAGGCGGGCCTTCAGTTCGTCGGCAATGTCCTCCTGCTCAAACATGTTTTCAATCTTCGACTGCAGGATAGATATCGGCGTCATCAATTCGTGCGACGCATTCGAGATAAATTCACGCTCTTTTTGAAAGGTATTCTCGATCGTTTTAATCATTTTATGAATACTGATGTCGAGGTATTCAAAATCGGAAGTACTCGTTTCGACCTTCTTGTACGAGCCGAAATTTGGGAATTTATGGCTGATCAGCTTCGTTTTAATGATTTGTCCCAATGGCCTCAGAACGTAATTGGAATAGAGCTGATCGGCCAGGATAGTAAGGAGGATCATCCCTACCAATACGGCAAACGCGATACTCTGAAAAGGTCCGGTGGTTTCATTAATGGCATCCAGGCTGGTGGCAATCTCTAACAAGTATTTTTTATTATCCGCCTTGAAAGTATGACTAAGAATTCGGTAATCTATCGTATCACCCTGCAGGATACGTTTTTCGTTTTGTATGGTGTCGATGTCTTCTGTCGTTGTGTCAAGGTGGAAGCTTACATAGTCTTCCTTAAGGGGAGTATAATAGCCCGCCTGGGTTTCTCCGGGTTGTATATAACTTTTTATCCCCTGCGTTTTGATGATCTGCAGCAACTTTGCCTTTTGTTTCAGCACGCGGCTATCGCTATAGTGCTGGTTGATGGCCTTGATGAGCACGGGCAATAGCAACACAAAAATGGTTGCAATCACCAGCTTTGAAAGAGTGTTGAACAGCGTAAGTTTGGTTTGTAATTTCAAAGCTTAAGTGTTAACCTTTATTTTATATCCCAGGCCGCGCACCGTTTCCAGCCAGTCGGGCGGGGCATGGACGTTCAGTTTTTTCCGGATGTTTTTGATGTGCGCGTCGATATAATTCGAATCGTAATCGTCATTAATAATACTTCCCCAAATATGTTCGCTAAGCTGCGACCGCGTCAACGTCCGGTTTTTGTGTAAAAGCATATAAGCCACCAGGTCGAACTCCTTTTTGGTGATCGTGCTTACTTCAACGTCCTGGTAGTTGATGGTACGATCGGTAAGATTGATAACAAAACCGCCTAAATCAACCAAATTCTGTTTTAAACCAAATTTACGGCGGGTAATGGCCTGCATCCGGCTTTGCAGCTCGAGCAGCGAGAAGGGTTTGGGGAGGTAGTCGTCTGCGCCAAGGTCGAGGCCCTTAATACGGTCAAACACTTCCGCCCGGGCGGTCAGTATAATACAGATAGCCTCGGGGTTGTTTTTCTTTGCTTCCTTAAGCAATTCCAGCCCGTCGTAATCGGGCAGCCCAAGGTCTATCAGGATGAAATCGTAAAGATTAACCGCTATCTTTTCAGAAGCAGTTATTCCGTTAAAACAAACCTCGCAAACGTAATTATATTTGTTCAGGAATATTTCCAGTTCATCGGCCAGTCCCTTTTCGTCCTCAATTATTAAAACGTTCATCCGCTTTATTTAAAAAACAAATAATAAAAAGTCAGGTTAAAAAACACCTCGTGATGGTTTCTCAAAGCACCGTCGACATTGACGGGGAGAGAATATTTCCATGATGCTTCAAAGGTATAATGCGGCATGTTGTATGCTATAGGCAGTTTAAAGCTGTAGTTAAGCACGTTGAACTTACCATTATCAAAATCGTGAAAAGGTGGTGGCGCATCCAGGCCCGGGATATAATTGTTATAAAACAACTCCGACGAATTCTCCGAAGCATAGCGTCCTACAAAATTTTGCGTCCCCATGATCAGGTTCGCCCCGGGATTTATACTTAGGTAGTCCTGGTCGTTAAACAGCCTCCAGCCTGGTTCGATATATTTTGAAATACTAAGCGTTAGGAAGTAATCGTTGGCCTGGCCAAAAAGGTAATCAAAAGTTCCGGCTGTTTTTAATACCCCCCAATCATAGGCGTTTTTAAAGTTGATGTCGTTTGAAGACGCAGATACAATAACCGGCGGGGCCTGGTCGGTAAAAAAAAAGTGGGTATAGCTGAACGTGCCGGTAAATTTTTTGGAGTAATTGAACAGGTAACCTGCCCCGGCATCTATTTCATCAATCACCGGGGTATACCCAAATACCTGCACCGCCGACCCGTAAATAAAAAAGCCGCTTTTAAAGTTGTAGATCGCATCGGCGCCCAGGTACGGGTATTTCACCGGGCCCGTCCTGCCGAAAAATTGTATATCGCTCCCATAGTTTACGCCTACTGATATCGACCGCTTCCTCACCACCGAATCGGTATCAGCAACGGTGCGGTTGGTGTCCAAATGTACACCTGCCGCTGCGCATGCCGTATTGCAGATAGCCAGGAAAAACGATATGATGATGTAATTCTTCAAGGATCGGAAAATTATATATAAATTGAATTAGTTGCCATTTCTTCTTGGTATTTCGGGCGGCCGCTCCATCCCTTCGGGCCTGCGCTGCCGTTTTGATTTCGGTTTGCCGGCGTTTGCTGGCGGTTCAACCTTCTCCGGCGCTGGTTGTTTTTTTGCCTTAGGTACTTCCTTTATTTTCTTTTTATCATCCTGCTCCTTTTTTTTTGTTTTTGTGGTATCAGTTAAAATTTTAGCAAATGACATGCCCGTACCTGTGGCATAGGTATTAACGTAATTTTGATATGTTTTTATTTTAGCCGACAAAAAAAAGGGCGCAAATATTAACAAAAGGCCAATATAAGCAAACCACCTTATCATCCGGAACGAAGAAGAGTGTAAAATTCGTTTCAATAGCTATAGTTAACGGCAGCCTTTACTGTTAAACAGCGCAGGCGCCCGTGTATTACATTTTTTAAATTCTAATTATCCCGGCGCCGTAGGGCACATAACATTGCCGGAAATTTATAATCGAGGTCTATTTTTAGGGCTGTAACCGCGCATCTTGCGATACGATAAGCCATTATTATACCACCGCAACCCATGGCGGACAGCGACATAAAATTAAACAAATTAATAGTTAATTAATGATGCTTATATCCCGCGAAGTGTATAATCGCTCATGATCGTCCACAATGATGCAGGCCATCTGGTTGAGCTGGTTGATGAGATACAAACCGGCATTAATACCGATGGACATAATTGGTGTGGCCATTGAATCGGCAAGTTCCGCGCTTGGGCTAATAATTGTTACACTTTTTATATCACTGATGGGGAAACCTTTTATAGCATTAACCCTGCTCACCTTTGTATTACTGATGGACGGCGTATTTTTTTCGGCATTTACCGACGTAGCCACAGCCATGTTGCTAATATCGATGTTGGCAAATGGCTGCGATTTTTGCGAAACATCGGCAGTACCCACCGTCCAGGGCTGGTCATCGGGCTGCGCGCCCCAGGCAAGCAAGTCGCCGCCGGCATTGATCACGCCGCTGCTCACGCCAAGCATCTGGAGCACATATTTTGCCCTGTCGGAAGCATAGCCTTTGCAATTGGCGCCAAAGCCGATGCGCATACCCTTTTCCTTCAGGTATACGGTTTGCTCCTTTGCATCAAGCTCAACGCTTTGATAATTGATCAGGGCAGGTTTGTTTTTTACCGTTGCCTCCGCCGCATCTGCCAGTTCTTTTTCGATAGTGCAATACGTAATGTCAAAAGCGCCATGGGTCAGGCCGGATATTTGTGTGGAGCGGTCGATCAGGCGGAAAATTTCAGGATCGGTTTTAACGGGTTTTATACCGGCATTGCGGTTGATTTCGTTGATGGTACTGTCATCGCTAAAGGTGCTTAACAGTTTTTCAACGCGGTTTATTTCAGAAATAGCATCGTCAATACGGTCGTCGGCCCAGCCGGGGTTATTACCCACCACACTTATCTCAAATAAATCGCCCATCAGTTTTACCGTGCGCCTGAAGATAACTGACTTCGGGGCTAAAGTCTTTATTGCTAACATAAACTCGCCAGTTTTAGTAGTACATACCAGTAGACGTAAAAATGCGCCCGCGGTTTAAAGGCCAAAGTAGCGGATGTTTATGAAAATGAGATGAAAAGGGTTTTACCGGAAGTCTAAAGCCTTGAGCCTAAAGCCTTAAGTCTGTATTTCTAAATAGCAAATAACTGTGAATTAAATATTTACCAAACCAACGCCTGCCAAATCGACCTATTCTGCTTTTTTTTCACAAATGTTGACTTAAGACTTTGGACTCCGGACTTTAGACTTAAGCTACAGTTCCTTCTTTAAGCTTCTCCGCATTTTCAGCAAATTGGAGGGCTTCCATAATGTCGAGGATGTCGCCATTCAGTACGCCGGGAAGGTTATAAATGGTAAGGCCGATGCGGTGTTCAGTTAAACGGCCCTGGGGGTAATTATAGGTACGCACCTTTGCCGAGCGGTCGCCGGTAGAGACCATGGTTTTCCGTTTTTTGGAGGTTATTTCCAGGTGTTTCTGCAACTCCATTTCGTATATCCTCGAGCGAAGTACCGCCAAAGCCTTGTCGTAGTTTTTCAGCTGCGACTTCTGGTCCTGGCATTGCGCCACAATACCGGTAGGAATGTGTGTTAACCGCACAGCCGAATAGGTGGTATTTACTGACTGTCCGCCCGGTCCCGAAGCGCAGAACAGGTCTTTGCGAATATCGCTCACCTGCAGGTCGATGTCAAATTCGTCCACTTCGGGCAATACTACAACTGTCGCCGCTGACGTATGCACACGGCCTTGTGTTTCCGTATCTGGCACACGCTGTACGCGGTGCACACCCGATTCATATTTTAAGGTGCCATAGGCGTCTTCGCCGATGACGTTAAAAACAATTTCCTTGTAACCGCCGGAGGTGCCTTCGGTATAGTCAACCAGTTCTGTGCGCCAGCCGCGTTTTTCGCAAAAGCGCATGTACATCCGGTAAAGGTCGCCGGCAAATAAGGCTGCTTCATCACCACCGGTACCGCCGCGGATCTCGATGATGGCGTTTTTAGAATCCTCGGGGTCTTTTGGTATCAGCATCAAACGGATGGATTCTTCCATTTCATCCTGCTTTGCCAATAGTTCGTCCAGCTCGGCTTTAGCCATTTCGCGAAACTCTTCATCCTTCTCGGTAGCCAGTATTTCCTTATTGCTATCGATGTTGCTCATCACATTTTTGTAAATGTTATACTGATCAACAACTTTGGCCAAGTCTTTATATTCCTTGTTCAGCTGGGCAAAACGCTTCATATCAGCCATGGCGTCAGGGCTGCTCAATTCGGCTTCAACATCTTTCCAGCGTTGGTATATGGCTTCTAATTTCTCTAACATAAAAAGGCCTTTCGTAAAAAGCGCACAAAAATACGAAATTTTGGGTGGTTTTTATTCATTTGGGTGTAAAGACCAGGGAAATCGCTTTTAACATTTAATGCGACATATCCCATAGTCGACGGGTTTGAAACCTTGAGTGTTCGAAACATGAAAAATAATTGCAGCTACCCTCTTTTTTGCTTGCAAAAGAGAGGGTGAACGAGCGAAGCCCCGTACGTACGGGACTCGGCATCCCTCTCTCCGGCAAGCAGGAAAGAAGGAAAAGAATGTTTCGAACACTCAAGGTTTCAAACCCGTCGCTATGCGGTAATTTCGTTCGCCATTTTTTAAAAGCGATTTCCCTGGCCGTACTTGCGGCGCCTCTGGTGTTTATTTGGGCGATTTAATTGGCTATGATACGGACAGGTCCGGCACCGTTAATACACCTTCAACCAGCCCAAACAGATGCATTTTCAGTTCGCGGAAGTGAAGCGTTAAATCTGCCATCAGTTTTTCCAGTCGTACCTGCTCCGCGGCTATCGCCCCGGTATCTTCTGGGATCAAGTCTTCGGCCATCAGTTCGATCCATCGCACCTGGAGGCCTAATTTTATTTCTGCCTTATGAATTTCGGCATCCAGTACGCGGAGTTTTTCTGCGTCCGTTCCCACCTGTGTAAGTGTTGCCGGCGATTCTTTGAAGTAGTCTTCAAGCAAACGATGGAAAAAAGCAGTTTCAATTTTAAAAAAATTGAGATCTGATGCCCATTTAATGGCCACAATATGAAATTGTATCGAACGCGATGATAGCGATGCTTTTGTTTCCATAATTTTAACTGTTTAATTGCCAAATATGCGGTACGTCGCGAAGACGCAACGTGACATTGATCAGTTAAGGATTTGACAGTTATCATTATTCCAAACCAGGCCTCAAAAATTAAAAAATGATAAGTGTCACTTTTTTGGATGAAGTGTGTTATATTTTTACTTTTAATGATAAAAGACATTTGTGATAAATATCATAAATGTGAAACCCGGATTAATTATGGAAAATGCAGCCTTGCTGAAGGCAATAATTGATAATGCCATCGACGGCATTATCACCATTGACGAACGGGGCCGGGTCGAGAGTATTAATCCCGCTGCCTGCAAGCTATTCCAGCGTGATCCTGAAACGGTAATTGGGAACAACATTAAAATGTTAATGCCCGAACCTTATCGCAACCAGCACGATGGCTACATACATCGCTACCAGCATACCGGCGAACCGCACATCATCGGCATTGGACGCGAGGTGACCGGGCTAAGAAAAGATGGGTCGACCTTTCCGTTTCGACTGGGTGTAAGCGAGGTCCAGTTTTCAGGCAGGAAGGTTTACACAGGTTTTATTCATGACCTGAGCCGCGAAAAGGAAGCCGAGGAAAAGCTTCGGGAATATGCCGCACACCTGGAAGAAGAAGTTGAAAAGCGGACAGTATGGCTAAAAGAAACCGTTGCGGCCCTGCAGGAAGCAAAAGAAGAAGTAAGTTTTTCGCTTGAAAAAGAAAGGGAACTTGGCCAGCTGAAAAGTCGTTTTGTTTCGATGGCCTCGCACGAGTTTCGCACACCCTTGAGCGCGATACAGCTTTCAGCGGCGTTGATAGATAAGTACGCCGAGCCGTTTAATAATCCGCAGATCGCGAAGCACGTAAAAAAAATAAAAAATGCCGTGGGCAATCTAACCACTATCCTGAATGATTTTCTATCACTCGAAAAACTCGAGGCCGGCAAAGTTGAACCCTCTTTTGAACCTTTCGACCTGGTAAAACTATCCGAGGAAATAACCGAAGAAATGCAAATGGTGGCAAAACAAAATCAGAACATTATTTACCAGCACACCGGCACCCTGAGCAATGTTTCGCTGGACGCCAACCTGTTAAAAAATTGTATTTTTAACCTGGTTAGCAATGCGATCAAGTATTCGGGCGAAAATACATTTATTGAATTTAATACGGAGGTGTCTGAGCGGGAGTGTATCGTAACTATTGAAGATAATGGCATCGGAATACCTGAAGCTGATCAAAAACACCTTTTCGAAGCCTTTTTCAGGGCGCATAATACCGGAAACATCCCTGGCACCGGTTTGGGGCTCAATATTGTAGGACGGTATGTCCGTTTAATGAATGGAAAAATAGATTTTCAAAGCGATTTAAATAAAGGAACCAAATTCATTCTCACATTTTCGACCTTATGAGCAAAAAAGTGCTGATCATTGAAGACAACAACGAGATCAGGGAAAATGTTGTTGAGATACTGGAACTTGCCGGTTACGAGGTATTTGCCGCGAGCAACGGCAAGGCCGGTGTTGAGCTCGCCCGGAAAAACTTGCCCGACATTATTTTGTGCGATATTATGATGCCCGAGTTAGACGGTTATGGCGTTTTATATTTGCTCAATAAAAATCCACAACTCACAACTATACCTTTTATTTTCCTCACAGCGAAGGCCGAGCGTATTGATCTGCGCAAAGGAATGGAAATGGGCGCCGACGATTACCTCACCAAGCCCTTTGACGATATGGAACTGTTAAATGCCATCGAAAGCAGGCTAAAGAAAAAAGAAACCCAGGAAGATTTTTACAGCAGGTCGCTCGATCATTTAAGTAAACTTGTTGCCAAAAACAATGGTTTGGCCGAGTTGAAGAAGGTGATCCAGGAACGGAAAGTTCGGCAATTTAAAAAGAACCAGGTATTGTACTATGACGGCGATAAGGGGAACGGTTTGTATATTATATTAAACGGAAAGATAAAAACCGTGAAGCTGGCGGAAGATGGCCGGGAATTAATGACCGGCATTTTTACAAACGATCAATACCTTGGCGTGCAGGCGCTGCTTGCCAGCGAACCCTATTCAGACACGGCAACGGCGCTGGAAGACAGCTCACTGTGTATTATTCCTAAAGAGCAACTTGATGAACTGCTGAACGGGTACCCTGATATTGCCCGCCAGTTTATAAAATTGCTGGCAACTGACATCCGAGAAAAGGAAGAGCAGTTACTGCAGTTAGCTTATCACTCGGTCAGGAAACGGATGGCCGAATCTATAGTGAAATTGGCAAAAGGGGATAAAGAAGGCAACAGCTTTAAGGTTTCGCGCGAGGATCTTGCTGCAATGGCCGGCATGGCCACTGAAACGGTGAGCCGTACATTGTCGGATTTTAAGGGCGAAGGGTTAATTGACAAAAAAGGAAGTTTGATCTCTGTACTTAACCTGCAAAAGCTGGAGCGGATGAAAAACTGATTTGTATCATCTTTTCCGCTGACGGCGCTCACCACTCAAACTAATACTTTGCAATAGTTTTGCTTAATTAACTATTTGCAAATGAAAGCGGTTGCTTACAGTATACGGCCTTTTGAAAAGGAATTTCTTGCCAAAGCCAACCAAAAAAAACACGACATAACGCTGATATCAAATCCTTTAAATTTTGATACAGCAGCGTATGCAGCCGGGAAAGACGCGGTTATTGTTTTTACCAACGACGATTTGCCGGCAACTGTGATTGATCAATTGGCCGCGCTGGGCATCAAATACATCGTTACCCGTTCAGTCGGCATCGGCCATATTGATAAAGAAACAGCCACAAAGCATGGCATCAGGTTGTCGAATGTTCCGTCGTACTCGCCCAAAGCCATTGCGGAACATGCTATAGCGCTGGCATTTGCCCTTAACCGAAAACTGGTAAAGGCTGATCACAATGCACATCATTTCAATTTCAGGAACGATGATCTGATTGGGTTCAATTTCGCGGGCAAAACGGTCGGAATCCTTGGCCTTGGTCATACGGGGATAGAAGCTGCCAGGCTTTTCAGCGGGATGGGTTGTAAGGTTATTGGCTATGATGAAAAAGTGATCGAAGATTTAACTTTCGTGTCCCAGGTTTCGCTGGACAACCTTTTTACTACTTCTGATGTTATCTCGATCCACCTCCCCCTGACTGACGCTACCCGGTATTTGATTAGGACAGATACGATTAACAAGATGAAAAAAGGGGTGATGCTGATCAATACCTCAAGAGGCGCGCTGATTAATACAGCTGATGTGTTAAAAGCGCTCGCGACCGGTGCAATAGGTTATCTCGGGCTCGATGTGTACGAATTTGAAAAGGGCCTGTTTTTCGAAGATCATGAGAACGACTCCGTCAAAGACCACCTCCTCGCTGACCTGCTCAGGCAGGACAACGTGATCATTACCCCTCACCAGGCTTATTTAACACGGGAAGCACTGCAGGAAATTGCAGATCAAACCATAAAAAAGCTGGATATGTGGCAGCAAAACCAGTGCGTGGGAGATGCCTGTGCCTGCGCGGACAAACAAAATTCAACCATCTTATAACAACTAACCATGTCAGAAGTAAAATTCCGTTTTTCATTTATGCTCCAAAGGATCGGTAATACGGTGTATTACGGTTTATCAATTCGTTATTAAAACTTTTAGGGCTTTTTCAGTTGCCGCATGACCGAAATGTATTATACGCCTCGATGATCTGGTCGAGCCTAAAGCGGTGGGTAATGAGCTTTTGGGGCTGCAGTTTGCCCGACCGCACTGTTTTAAACAGCATTGGTGTTGTAACCGTATCTACCAAACGGGTGGTAATAGTGATATTTTTTGACCACAGCGTTTCCAGGTGAAGGCTAACGCTTTTGCAATGGACGCCAACATTGGCAATATGCCCTCCGGCGCCTATTATTGCCTGGCATAATTCAAATGTCGCCGCTACGCCAACTGCTTCAATCGCTACATCAACACCTTTATTATCCGTAAGGGCATTCATCCTTTCAATTACATTTTCATTTTCGCTGTTGATGATCTGCGTTGCGCCAAAGGTTTTTGCAACCCCAAGCCGGTTTTGATCTGTATCGATCATAATGATCTCGGCAGGCGTGTAAAACCGGGCTGTTAATAATGCCGCCATGCCAATTGGCCCGGCCCCGACGATGGCAACTGTATCGCCCGGTTTTACCTGCCCGTTTAATACACCACATTCAAATCCGGTTGGCAGAATATCGCTCAGCATCACCAGCGCCCTGATGGTCGTACTCACCTCGTACATCCGTACTTCTTTATATTACACAAAAAAAGAGGCTGCCCTTTTGAGACAGCCCCTCCTTGCCACTATTCTATTCATTTTTTATCATGGTCTTGGGCCCTTGTAAGTAAAGGTTTCCACGAAAGTCGTACGCGGCACACCGGGATTGCCCTGATCCATAATATAGGTAACCTGGAAAACAGAACCTGGCTGGCCCGGGCTTCCTGTCGTATACTTATTTACCCCGCTTGGGTCTAATACCGCTGACCGTAAATGTCCCCCCGAATATTGACCATAATAATTGGTAACACCTGTAATGGTGCTGCCGCTAAAGGTAAATACAGGCGCAAATGACGCATAATAGCTGGCGCCTGAGCTTGTTATTATTTCATGCCCAAAGCCTATATTTGGATCATAAAAGCCATTGGTGTTGGCGCTTGAAGTTTCCAGGTAAACGGTTTCCGGATACGCCCCCGTTATAGTTGCATCGGTATTATCACTCAGCGTACCGGTAACAATATACACGCCGTCGTACTGATTTTTGGCGCCAACCGCTAAAAGCAGTTCGTTATAGTTACTGATCTGCTGCCCTCCGCCGTTTATTATCTTTATGGGCAGAATGAATTGCCCCGAAGGATCAACCAAACTTGTATTCACATTTATGTTCATATAAACCAAATGCTGGCCTGCTGGTATGGTTACCTGGTAACTGGGTATGGAGTAGTCGGCGGGCGGCAGCAATGTGTAGGGGGTGTTGCCCCCGGTATCCAATCCGTTGGCATGGTTATAAGCCGTAACCGCATCCGGATCAAGCGCTAAGGTAACTGTAACCGCAGTACTTAATGTGCTGGCATAAGCTAAATTGACAGCCACTTGAATAACCTGTGGGGTTGATGAGATAGGCAGCGCTTCGGGTACCAGGTTCCCGACAAGATTACGTGCCTCAAGCGGTAATTCAACCAGTGGCTTACCTTGCGAAACATCTACATACCACTTACTGTCTTTAAGGCACGAGCTTAAGCTTAGCGCTGCCGTAACCATAAGTATAGTTGTTATTGAATATATTATCTTTTTCATCTTTTTTAATTTTTATTTAGCCCAAAATATTTTTGACGTAAATATGTTAATGTCGCCCTGCTTAGCCAGGTTTGTTGTGTTGGTATTC
This sequence comes from Bacteroidota bacterium, assembly GCA_013285685.1. Taxonomy (GTDB): domain Bacteria; phylum Bacteroidota; class Bacteroidia; order Sphingobacteriales; family Sphingobacteriaceae; genus Mucilaginibacter. The sequence goes on along the minus strand of JABDHD010000012.1, from coordinate 42,333 downwards.
AACTCGCTGAGCGGGTAAGGTATCCTTACCGGAAGCGTTTGAGATACTGCTGCAGGATCCTGTGAAGCCGGGTTTTGCGGTAATACCGGGTAACCGGTCCTTCTGAACTCATTATAGGCTTCGAGGTTGAAAAGGCTATTCAACGAAATATATTTTTGAGTTATTATTGCTTTTACTTGTTGGTCAAGTGTGCCGGCCACCGGGTAAGCTACGCTAGCCTGGGCCAGGTAGGTGGTAACAGACCCCTGGGCGTTGACGGCGTTGAATGACGCCGTAATAGCTGCATTATAAAACGCGCTGGCGGACCCCGGTATCCAACCCCGGGCAGCAGCCTCGGCTTGCAGGAACAAAGATTCGTACGCAGAAAAAATCGGTTCGGGCTGCGAGGGGCTTTTTAATAAGCCGGGCCCAAGCGGGCTTGATATCGCATTAGATGCATTGGCCGGATTGCCAAGCTGAAGTGCGTTAATGGCGCCCGAAACCGTTTTATAGTAAGCGGAATCCCTGGGGTCATTAAGGCTTTTCATCAGGTTGGATGCCACGATATTTGACCTTTGTGTTTCATAGCCCGCTGCAGGGTTACCATTTTGATCGAATCCGTATATCGCGTAAAACGGATTTTCCTTGCCTAAAGCATCGGTATAACCGGGCTGGCAATCTGCCTCCGTTGAAACACCTATGTAACCAATACTTGCCGTGGAGGCTAAATCTGCTTGTGCGGCATTAGTGCTTAAATTACTTTGGCGAATGGCCAGCCGCAATTTAAGGGTGTTGGCGAATATTTGCCAATTGGCCATGTTGCCGCCGTAAATAATATCCGAAGTACCCGGATTGATGGCACTGGCCCCGCTTTTGCTTATTAAGGCGATAGCGGCGTCCAGTTGTTTAACCAGGTCGTTATAAATAAACTGGCCGGTGTCATAACCAGGGAAAAGAATAGTTGAGGGCTGAAACGCCTGTGTATAGGGTACATTATTATAGTTATCTACCAATTGCTCAAAGTCAAAGGCTTTCATAATCATGGCAATTGCTTCAAAGTTTGCATCCGCGGGCACCGATTCCGAACTAACCTGCAAATTGTTGTAATTGGTCAGGTTACGGTACAGGTCGCCCCAGGCGTCGTTAGGTTGGGGCGGAACAGTGATTGAAACGGCAAACTCCTGGAATTGGGCATCCGGCGTATAACTGCCGCTAAAACACCAAATACCGCCCCATTCGGCATATTCCGGATAATCCAGTGGTAAAATTGCTGCCGACGATGCTTCCGCGCCCGCCAGGGTATATTGCGGCGTGGTGACCGACGGAAGGTTTGGGTTAACCTCCTGGTCGAGATAGTCCTTTTTACAACCAGCCATGCCGATTGTTAAAAATACCGTTACTATTGAAATATATTTTTTCATCGTTGTATGTTTAAAGTTTTAGAAAGTTACTCTTACACTGCCGCCAAACACACGGGTGCCCGGCAGCTCATTTATATCACTAAACCCTCTTGCGCCGCTTGTTGGCAACGTGTCAGAAAACTCAGGATCGGTATAGGTATTTTCCTTAGGTGTCCATATAAAAAGGTTCCTTCCGGTTAAGGCTACGGAAAGGCCTTTCATATATTTAGTTTGTTTAATAAACTTATCTAAATTAAAGGTGAGGTTTACTTCCCGAAGCTTCCAGAAGGCGCCGCTGGTAACCCACGGGCTGTTGGTGCTTTGGAATTGCGAAGTTTGCCAGAAACCATAATTACCATCCTGCACGCTTAAGCTGGTATTAGGCGTATAAGAATTCGGCCCGGTTTGAATTACAGAATTTGGGTAAATAAACCGCTGGCGGCCATTTGATGCTGAATAGTATGATGCCCCGGTAAAAGCAAGCGAGTTGCCGAGCGCGTTATAAACTACGTCGCCGCCGCGATATTCAAACACCGCGCTTAAAGTCACGAATTTATAACTCCAGGTGGACGTAACCCCTAAATCATATTTAGGCGTTGTTCTGCCAAAAGTTGTCAGTGATGAGGCGGTTTGCGGGTAGCCTGTTGCGCCTACCACAACCTGACCCGCCGGGTCGCGTAAAAAATCAGTTCCTTTAAGCAGCGGGAAAGGCTGCCCAACCACCGCATAATCAAGGCCGCCCAGGGATAATTGGCTAACGCCGGGTAATAATGATATTACTTTAGAATTGTTAATGGAAAGGTTGCCCCCAAGTGTCCAGCCAAATTTGCTTGCAGCGGTAGTAAATACCTGGCCCGTTACCTGGAACTCATACCCCTGCGATTGTGTTTCCCCAATGTTTAGTATCGAAGTGGAATATCCTGTGGCAATAGTGGTAGAAATGGGAACCGTTTGGTTCCGGTCGTGTGAATTATAATAAGAGAAATTAAAGTCGAAACGGCTTTTAAAGAAGGCCAATTCAGTACCTACTTCGGTTTCCGTTGTTATTTCAGGCTTTAAAGTAGGGCTGAAATTTGTGGTGCCGGCAGTTAAACCGCCCAGCGAGCCGTAGGGGAAACCGGTGGTTATGCCATAGGTATTATTAATTTCATAAGGCCCGATGTTAATGTTACCTACCTGGCTTATTGAACCATAAAACTTTGCATACGTTAAAATGTCATTATTTTTCAATGAAGGTATTATTTCGGTAGGCACAAAAGAAACCTTTGCGGAAGGGTAATTGAATGAGCGCTCAGCTTTAGATAACCTGGAATCCTGCTCATTCCTGAATGTGCCTTCCAAGTTAAGGAAACCTTTGTAGTTAATATTCAAATCGCCGAAAAATGAAATATTCCGCACAACGTAGTCGGCTTCCTGGGCTACGGGCTGCCCCCCGATAGTATTAACGTTATAAAAACCATTCACCAGCAGCTGGTTGCTCCCGGTTATCTGGTACTTATCATACAACTGGTAAATGGAGTTACCTAAAAGCAGGTCGGTTTTAAAATCTTTGGCAAATGTATGGTGCAGATCAATCAGCGCGTCGCCTTGCAGTCTTGCGAACCCCGGGTTATTGTTAGTCCCGTCGCCATATTGGTAAACGTCATAAACGGATCCCGGCGATTTCCCGGTTTTAAATACAGCCGGGTTACTGCCTGCACCAAATGGGTCGCTCACTGAGTAAGGCGTAAAGTCAACTTCCGCCTTGGTATAACGTTCCTGGTCAATACCAAAATTGTCCGAAAGATGGTAACTTATGCTTAACCACTTAGTAGGGTCGACCGCTAATTTTATCTGGCCCAGCAAAACATCACGCTGCTCATTCCGCCGTGCATCGTCTACTATCCAATAGGGGTTGATAGCATAGGCATCCGGATAATTACTGGCGTTGCCGAGATCCGAGTTTGGATCTTCGAATGCTTTAATATTGTAAAAAGCCGGCAACTGTAAAATAGACGAATAAAGGTCGTTCGCACCTGCTGTGGTCACATAACTTCCGGGTAATGCAATGCCGTACTGCGTATTTAAAGGATTGTTATTGCCTATATAAGTGCTGATCGTCGTTTTACTGTATTCAACCGAGTAATCGACAGAAAATATTCCATCCGTGTGGTGCCCTCTTACACTAAATGCATTCCTAATATTTTTATCATCCGGTACAACGGTTGTCCGGTAGGCATTTTGGGCGGAGACAAAAATGCTGTTCTTAGCATCCCCCTGTGAATAGGAAATATCATTTTGCTCGGTAATACCTGTTTGGAAAAAAGCATCGATAGGGCTAACTGGATAGGCTTTGTAGGGCACCAAATCCTTTTTACCGTTGGCGCTATCCAGCGGAGGGCCCAATTGCACCAACTGGCCGTTATACGCCGGGCCATATTCCTGGTTCTCGTAAGGAACATACTCGGTAAACCCGGTAACGCCGTTTATATAATTACCTTCGCCGCCGTAAGTTCCGAAGCTTGTTTGCAGTTTTGGATAGAACGCCACTTTTTCTGCCTGTACGGAGTTTTCGTAGGTAATCGTCGGTTTGTTCGTAGACGACCCTCTTTTAGTCGTGATGGCCACGACACCGTTGGATGCTTCAGAACCATATATCGCTGCGGCGCCCGCGCCTTTTAATATCGATATATCGGCTATATCATTTGGGTTGATGGAACTTAACAACGCACCAGGCATAGGTACACCGTCCAGCACGATCAGTGCATTATTGTCACCTTCCAGGGAACGGTTGCCGCGAAGAACGATCGCAATGTTTGGGTCGACACTATTATCCAATTCATAAACAGCCAAACCAGCCACTTTGCCGGTTAAGCCATTAGCCACGTTTGTGGCAGCAGTCGCGGTAACTTGTTTGGCGGTAACCTCTGCGGTTGAATAGCCCAATTCTTTTTCTGAATGTTTAACGCCTAAGGCGGTTGTCACTACTACCTCTCCCAGCTGCTGGCTCACCGGCACCAGCATAACGTTAAGAACCGAATTGGAGCCGACCGTAACGGATTGGGTGGTAAACCCGATATAAGAAAAAACAAGTACGCCATTAACCGGTACGCTAATGATATACTTGCCGTTGTCGCTTGTTTGAACGCCTGTATTTGTTCCTTTGATCTTTACGGATACTCCCGGAACAGGCAGGCCGTCATCTTTGGCCGTAACCGTACCGGTAATTGTACGGTTTTGAGCAAAAGCCTGGAAGAAAACCGCCAGGCTTAAACCTATAATTAAAAGTAATTTTTTTTTCATGTTAATTAATTTAAATGGAATTATGGTACTTGTATTGGTACTGTAGTAGCAAAATCGCCTTACGGGGGGCGCGAATTAATGTATCCCATGGCAAAAAGAATTATCAGTTAATAAAATTTCCCGAAACGAGTATTGTAATGATACGGCGTAACATTTTGGGCAAATAGGTGAAAACTACCAATTATCAAATTCCCCCATTTAGGGGTAGTGCCGCGCAGCTTACTGTAGGTAAATTTGAACTATGGCATTACCAGGAGATGTAATAGACAGAGAAGTTATAAATGGTATACCCTTGTATTTGAACGAGGCTAAAATGGCATTGAATTTTTTAGTGGAAAAATTTGGATTTGTTGTTCATCGTTACCCTGTTTCAAAAAGCCTCGACGGCGTTTCGGTTTGCGACAGTTCCGGAAATTTCTATAAAATTTTTTCGGTCACCCGGGAAAATGTCAACAATAAAAAAGATGTTCAACGCATCATCAACACAACCGATTGTTTGCGTGATTTTTACAACATGGCGACGGACGGATTAAGCATTTTAAATAAACCGCATTATATACCGGAAGGGCTGGTATTCGAAGCCTTAGACCCCTGGGGCAACCGGTACACCTTTTTGGAGAAAAGGGATTACACGGATTGATGAAAACCTTTAAAGTATTATATAATCAAAATAAGCTTTACAGTGAAATAACCACTGAAGCGAGCTATACTGATCAAAGAAGCGAGCTTTCGTTACGGGCTGTATTCAACGGAAGTGAAACCTATAAAATTGGCAAAAGGACCGTGGTGGTTTTTCCGGGTAACTTTTTGATATTGAATGAAGGCACGTCCTACGACCGGGATATTTATTCAAATTCAATAGCGAACACGTTCGCTATTTTTTTTTCCGAAAAATTCCTCCGGGATTTTCAATATGGATTTTCCTCATCTGACCAAAACCTGCTTGAGGAGCCCATTGACTGCGAGATCATACAACGAAGCACTTTTTTAGAAACCATTTATCCATGTAAAGGAGATATTAAATACAACCTGGCGCATTTACTCGATCATTTTCACGAAAATTCTGATGATCTTTTGCTTGACGATTACATCTATCATGCCCTGCTGCTTTTTTATCGCCTTTATTACAAAGAGGTATTGAATAAAAGCAAACGATTAGATGCGTTAAATGCCAGCACGCGGGATGAATTATTTAAAAGATTAAGCCTGGCCAAGGATTTTATGCTAAGCAATTACAACCAGGATATAAGCCTGGAGGATATTAGTGCGCATTCCTGTTTATCGCCGACTCATTTGTTCCGCACTTTTAAACAAATTTATAGCTGCTCCCCTCACCAATATTTAATTCAAATCAGGCTGGACAATGCAAGGCATATGCTGAAAAGCACTGATTATACCTTGAACGAGATTGTTAACCTTGTTGGCTTTACTTGCCCGAGCACCTTTATCAAGCTTTTTAAAAATAGATTTCATTTTACCCCCGGGACATATAGAACTTATGTAGCATAAGGCATTGTTCTGAAGATATAATGCGGTAATTTTTTACCGCGAAGAAAAGGAGGAGGCACTGAGAACGTAGGGCACCGGTCGCTTTATCCCTCTCCACCTCCCCTATCCCGATAGCTATCGGGATTTGGGGAGGTTTTTTTTCTTTCTGTGTCCTGATGATGCGGGCCGGTAAAACCCCGGAAGACACGGAGGAGGACACTGAATGCAGAAGGGTAACTTATGAAACACTAAAGAGGATCTCGCTGCATGGATTGATTTTTGAAAAGGAATGATAACATTTTTAACAAATTGTATTGTAGTCAAGCTTTCGATGCTGATATTTATATTAAAAGTAAACTAAATTGGTTTTGCCTTTAGACAGATGATATATAAAATCTCAAGTTTTGTTGAGGGAAGATCAATAGTAATTAAATGCTTTGTTTGGGCTATATGCTTATGGCCTTCAGTTGCCCTTTCCCAAAAGTATAGTTTCACCAATTATGGTATCGAGGATGGTCTTTCTCAGTCGCAGGCAACACAGATCGTACAGGACAATAATCATCGCCTGTTAATAGCAACGTTTCTGGGACTCGACAGGTTTGACGGTAAAACATTTACACCATTAACCAAAGATAAACGTTTAACAACTTTGGTAAGTGGATTAACAATAGACCATAGCGGAAAGATATGGTGCGGCAATGCAAAAGGGCTGTATTATTTTTATGGGGACAAGGTCACCAGGTTTATAGGGGATAACCATAATTTGTTGATCAACGCGACCGCATTAGTTGCCGACAACCAGGATAACATTTGGGGGTTGGCAGGACAGCGTTTGTTCAGAATAAGCCGAGGCTGCGTGGCTTATATAAATATTACCGGGGCCGAAGATTCGGTAACAACCATAACCATAAATAAGAGCGGCGAGGTGCTTACTGCCGTGCAAAATAAGGGGATATATTGTTTACGGAATCATAAATGGATCAACATTATACCTCTCGATCTCCCAAAGGGCACCTTCGTCAGCCAATTTATAGTAGATAGAAATGCTGATGATGCTATTTACTTTTCAACCGGCACCAAGGTGTTTTCTGCCAGGAACAACACCATAAAGCAGATAAACGTGGACTTGCAAAAAAACGGCGCAAGCCAGATTAGCTGCATAGCGCAGGACAATTCAAATGGGTTGTGGATAGGGACAAACAAAGGGGCTTGTTATTTTAAGAACAATAACCTGGAATATTTTGACGAAACTAATGGGTTTACCAATTACCCGGTTTATGACATTTTTAATGATGTTGATAACAATGTATGGTTTGGCACAAGCGGGGCTGGCGTATTTAGGTTCGACGGGGATAGTTTTTTATTTTTTGATCAGGCCCAGGGTATTAACGAACCAATATTGCAACTATTCAATGACGAGAACAATAACGTCCTGATGACGGGCGGGACCAAGTTATTATCTTATAACGGAAAAAAAATAAGCCAAATTAAAATTCCTTTGATGGATGCGACTGATGTTTTTCATTGTTTATACAGGGACAGGGAAAATAACATATGGATAGTAACGCTAAAAGGATTATGGAAGAAAGCCGGGCCAGATTTTACCCGGTTTTATCCCAGGAATAAACGTGATACCAGCATATCGTTTAACGCTATACTGGAAGATCAGATGAAAACATTTTGGATAATTACGAGTAATGGATGTTATTATTGGGATAAAGGGTTTAAAAAAATCGCTGGTATTAACTTTCTGTGCACAGGTCTGATCGAGACCGGCCGTGATTCGGTATTGGTCGGATCGAACCAGGGCATTGTCCTGGTAACGGGTAAGAAAATAGATCAGGGCTTCAGGGCCGATTTCTTAAAAGGTGCAAATGTATTGTGTTTGAAATATTATAAAGGGCGCATTTACATTGGGACATTTGACGACGGATTATTTATCTGGAATCCCCATGGCGGCCCTGTTGTTCATTTAAATGAAAAAAACGGCTTAAGCTCGGCCAGTGTTTACAGCATTGATGTTGACCGGCATGAGGTATTGTGGGTGGGAACCGGGCGTGGTGTTAACCAATTTGAAATTAAAAATGACGGAACGTTTCAAAAAATAATAAATGAAAATATTAGTAACCTGTTTGTTGAATGTAACCAGGATGCGATTTTGTTTCACGATAACCAGGTTTTTATCGGAACAACAAGGGGGCTGCTTGTAGTTAAAAACGATTTGGGTTCCCACGGATTTTCCGCGCCATACACAACAATACAGGATGTATCATTTCATAATGAGAAAAATGTTAAGTACACGTACAAAAATGGTTATAGAGAACCCCAAAATTTAGAGCTTCCCTTCAATAACAGCCACATCTCCATTAGTTTTAATGGTGTTTATTTAAAAAGTCCGCATAAAGTTTTATATAGTTATAAATTGTGGCCATTAGATTCGCGTTTTAGCGCGCAGGTAAACAATAATGTTGTTGATTATCCTTCGCTGCCGCCTGGTAGTTATACTTTTTCGGTCAAGGCGTACAACCTTGCGGGGGCATCATCAAATGTTGCAAGCTTTTCGTTCCAAATAACACCCGCCTATTATCAAACCGCTTTGTTTAAAGTGGCAATAGTTATGCTTCTTTTTTTAACCGGCGTCTCTACATGGAAATATTTCAGGGTAAAAGAGGAGCAAAAAAGAAGACTGATCGCGCATCTGAGATTGGAAGAACAGGTGAAGATCCGCAAGCAAACCGCCGAAGATTTTCACGACGACCTGGGGAATAAGTTAACCAGGATAAATGTTCTTTCAGATATACTTTATAAAAAGATCGATCCGGGCTTGCCCGATCAAAAAAAAATCATCGACCAGATAAAGGAAAATGCAGATGCCTTGTTTACGGGCAGTAAACATATTTTGTGGGCGCTTGACCCCGACAACGACCGGCTGTCAGAGGTTTTGACGCACGTAAAAGAATTTGGGATCGATCTTTTTTTAAATACAGCCATAAGCTTTACATCTGATTTAACAAACGATACCTTTAAGGAAATAATTTTGCCAATGGGCTATGGCCGTAATATAACCATGATACTTAAGGAGTTATTTAACAATGCGTTAAGGCATTCCGGCGCGCAAAACGTTAAAGCATCCGCGGTTTTAAATCACGACAATTATATAAGTATCGCTGTTGAAGATGATGGTAAAGGTTTTGATATGGCTACCGTAAAAAGCGGTAATGGTATGAGGAATATAAATAACCGGGCAAAAAAGATAAACGGGGTAATTGAAACACGATCATCGATAAGCGAAGGTACAAGTGTTACCCTGGTTATTAAACAGGTACCACATTTACATTGAAGTGATGAAAAATACGACCATTGTGATCATTGAAGATGACGAAGTGTTAAGGAATGGCTACACTGCGCTGATCAATGATGTTGACGGTTTTTTTGTGGCTAATTCCTATGCGTCGTTTGAAGATGCGTCGAAAAAGATCGTCAATGACAACCCAAGCGTAGTATTGCTTGATATTGAGTTGCCGGGCACGAGTGGTATTGATGCCATACCCTGGATTAAAAAAAAATTGCCCAAATGCTACATAATCATGCTCACCGTCTATGAGTCGGAATACCAGATATTTAATGCATTATCAAATGGCGCCTCCGGTTATTTGACAAAGAATAGCCCGATTACAAAAATCATCGACTCGATAAGGGAGGTTTGCGAGGGCGGTGGCCCCATGAGCACCAACGTGGCGCGAATGGTGATAAAATCTTTTCAAAAAAATCAGCAGTCACCGCTGTCAAAGCGCGAAACTCAAATATTGGAGATGGTAAGTGAAGGCAAAAGTCGGTCGCAGATTGCGAGTGATTTGTTTATTGATTCGGAGACTGTAAAAACACATATAAAAAACGTTTATGTTAAACTTGATGTTGGTTCAAAAGCAGACGCGATTAAAGCTGCGCGAAAAGATAAATTGATATAAAGTATTCCGGTTTTAATGCGAACTTGTTTTAAAAATTGGTAGAATTCACTCATTCAAATCGTTTTTCGGGACTTATATTTATAACAGCTGATCAGAGATTTAGTTAATAGTTTGATCGGTTAATAGTTAATTAAAAAAGTCATGTACGCGAGGTAGATGACTTTTTTTTACAACCTTTCTTAGTTTCTTTCAAGAACGGTTGTGCGAAAGATAAACCTTTTCGACTTTAGCCTTTCCGTTTTGCAGGAAACGGTGGCTATTGTGGCAAAAAAAGACATGACAATTAAAAATAAATTAAAATTATATGATATGAAAAATACGTTCAAAAAAAATGCGCTTGGGTGCTTATTTGCGACTGCGCTGCTCTTGCTTACCATCCATTGTACCGCCCAGGGTACCAGGCAATCCAACGAAAAAGTAGTTAGAACGGTTTATGCCGCTTATGAGAAACAAGACTGGAACATGTTGAAATCTGTTCTCGCCGACGGGTTTACTTTCACCAGCCCGGTTGATCTTAAGCCTATTGATATAAAAGTATATCAGCAAAAGTGCTGGCCAAATTCCGCCAACATCAAAAAATTTGAGATTGATAAGCTTATGGTTGACGGAGATAATGCCTTTGTAAACTATCATTGCTGGACTAAAGACGGCAAAGTATTATGGAACACGGAATATTTTACATTAAAAGATGGTAAAATACAGCAGTTTGTATGTTTTTTTGGCCCGGGTGTAGGTTACCCTAACAATAAGGCAAAATAAGAAAACCATCGCCGGTATTAATAGCCTGAAAGCAGGACAAAAATATCTTCGTTTCACTATTTGCGGATTTTGGAAATTTGCATAAATACAACAATTTGATTTACACAGTGTTCAGTAGTTTTATGCAAAATGGAATCATTGATGTAAATTTTTGTTTCCCTCAATGTCCGGTTTTTGTATGGGACATTGTTTTTTCTATGGGGTTGGGTTAAGCTATGCTATAAAATAGAAAATTAATACGACAAATCATGGAAAAATTTATGCTGATTATAAGGGAGGATTTGGCTAAGATGCGCAAACTGACCGATGAAGAACGATTTGCTAACATACCCATGATGCTCAAGTGGGTTGATTCCATGATCGAAACCGGCAACTTTATCAAGGGGGAGCCCCTGCTTACAACAGGCAGATATGTAACCAAGGACCAAATTCTTTCTGATGGCCCCTTTATTGAGGCCCGCGAAGGGATTTCGGGTTATCAGATTATCCGGGCAGAAAACATTGAACAGGCAGCAGCCATTGCCCAGACCTGCCCGTTGCTGCCAGGCGGCCTGGGTGTGATAGAGGTGCGCCCGATTGCCACCATATACGGCGTGAATAATGAATGAATTTGAGAAGCGTGTAGAAATTCTTTATAAAGAAAGATTCGGTCAACTGATCTCGCTGATCTTGCAGCGTTTCCGGCAATTGCCTATTGATTGGGCAGAAGATATCGTGCAGGAAGCTTTTACAACGGCTGCAGTACACTGGCCAAAGACGGGCATACCCGAAAATCCTTCCGGATGGCTTTATCAAACCTGCAAAAACAAAACCATCAACCTGCTTAAAAAAAATGCTAAAACTGCAGAGTTATCCCTGGCCAAAACAGTGCCGGTAGCCGCGGACGAGATTTCTGAAGACGGTTTCAAAGATGCACAATTGCGGATGCTGATGGCTTGCTGTCATCCGCATTTGACGCCAAAAACGCAGATAGTGCTGGCCCTTAAATATGTGTTTAATCTCAAGGTTGAAAATATTGCCCTGCTGTTTGGGGCGGAACCGGATGCCATTGAAAAAATGCTGTACCGTGCAAGGCAAAAGATAAAAAGCGAGTCATTGATTTTATCCACCGGGCATTATGGTTATTCGGTAGAGCGGCTTTCGGTCATGCATAAAATAATATACCTCATATTTAGCGAGGGCTACAAACAATCGGGCGAAAAAATAAGACAGGGAAAAATTTTGTGCGAAGATGCGCTAATGCTCAATAAATTTTTGTTTGACAGTCCGTTGTGCAACCCGGAAACCAAAGCGCTGCAGGCGCTCATGCTTTTTAATGTCGCCCGGTTCGACGCCCGCTTTGACGCGCAAGGTAATGCCCTTGAGCTTGAGTACCAGGATCGAACGCTCTGGGAGCAATCATTGATAAAGCTTGCCTGCTTTTTATTAGCCGAATCAGAAGATTCCGTCTTTTCGCCCTACCACCTTGAAGCCGCTATCGCCTGTGTGCACTGCGCCGCACGCAGGTTTGAAGATACCGATTGGGAAGCCATCTGCAAATATTATGACATGCTCTTAAAAGTTTACCCCAGCCCCTTTGCCGAAATAAATTATGCGGTGGCATTGCAGTACAATCACCAAAACGACAAGGCCTATCGTATCCTGATGGATCTTCACCGGAACCCCTATTTTAATAAACTGCCCATTCTTGACCTGACCATCCAAAAGTATTTTGCGCGCATTAACATGCAGCATAGCGGGCACACGGCGGGATCATGAAAAAAAATAATAAACATTTGATGTCCGGTAATGGCGTTGATAATTGTCTATAACAGTAAAACAAAAAATTATGAAATTGACTAGTCTTTTTGGCAAAGCTCTTTTAGTAAGCGTGCTTTTATCTTGCATGGCAGGATTTGCCCAGAGCTCAACGCCGCAGGCAGCAGGGGCCCAAAATGCACTGAATGAAAAGGTCGTTAAGGCTTTTTTTACCGCTTTCGAGAAAAAAAATTGGAATTCGTTGCAGCAAATTTTCGCTGACGGATTTACTTTCTCCAGCCCGGTTGATGATCATATCAGCGTAAAGAAATTTAAGGAAAGGTGCTGGCCAAACGCCTATAAGATCAAAAGATTTGATGTGGATAAGGTTGTTATAAACGGAGATGATGTCGTTGTAATTACCAATGGCTGGACTACGACTGGCAAATTATTTCGGAACTGCGACCATTTTAAGTTAAAGGACGGAAAAATCACGTCCGACGAGTGTTTTTTTGGACCTGGGATAAATTATCCTAATAATTCGGCAAAATAAGAGGGCAGAAGTTCCCTTTGTATTTGCCTCGTTTATTGTGCCCACTGTACTTAATATTTGATTTTGTGATATGAATAATGATGCGTTTCTGATAGAAAAAGCAATAGAGCTATTTGAGTCAAAGACCGGATGGGGCGACAGTGATGAATGGACCAACCGGGATTTTATGATATTAAGCGAGAAGATACAGGAACGTACCCGCGTGGCGCTAAGTCATGTAACTTTAAAAAGGATTTGGGGAAAAGTGAAATATGACAGCCTGCCAAATACCCATACCCTGGATACGCTGGTACAATTTTTAGGTTACGAAAACTGGCGGGACTTTAAATCGCAAAATGGCAACGGGGCGGCAAGTGCAATAACGGTAAAGCAAATCAACGGGAATGGTCTCCGTCATAATATTGTTGATAATAAGGCGGAGCCTAAAAAGAAAACATTAATTTTAAAAAGTATTTTGTTCATTACAATCCCGATAGTTTTAATCCTTTTAATTATATCAAATGGATGGGTGCCCGTAACGTTCGGAAGTGCGGTTAAAGTAAAACCTGAGATCGGACCTACGACAGAAAATGCGCTGGCTGCGGACCAGGAATTAGCAAGGGCCTTGCAGACGAATGACACCGCAGGAATTTACCGTATGCTGGATAAAGACTGGGCCGTTATTCCTTCAGACGGTGATGTGGATGAAGGGCCTTCGATATTTCCTAGTGGGATACGGTCTGGTTACCGGGTGCTAAAGACCATGTCGCTTTCAGAGCCCAGGGTGCGTTTGTACGGAACTATTGCGCTGGTGACGACGAAAGTTGAACTGGCAGGCGTGTTAGGAGGCAAAATCTTCGACATACACGAGCGCCAAACGGATGTTTGGCGCTGGCAGAACGGTGGTTGGAAATGCGTTTTGACGCAGGAGGCTGTGATACCAAAAGCATGATAAGTGAACATCAACATAAACAAATGCCATGACCAACCTTACAAAAAAATACCGGCAAACATTATTCTTTTTTGTCCTCCTGTTTAGCGCTCTTCAAAGCTTTGCGCAAAAGCCGGCAGACCCCAAACTGGATAAAATGCCGGCAGCGCTGGAAACCGACTATGCGCTGAGCGCATTGCCGCCGCAACTGCGCCCGGGCGCTACTATTTATTTGCTAGACCCCGCAAAGGGATATTATGTAGCCCGTAAGGGATCGAATGGGTTTATATGTTTTGTTATGCGAACTGCCTGGGAGTGGGGTGAGTTTAGGAACGACGTAATTACAGCTATCAGTTATGATGCTGAAGGCGCCAGGGCAATTTTTCCCATTTACCAGGACGTGGCGGCAATGAGGGCCTCGGGTAAATTTACAGCCCTGCAGGTTAGGGATATTGTAGTTGACAGGATTAAAAAAGGGGTGTATAAGGCCCCTGCCAAGCCTGGCCTTTCCTATATGCTCGGACCGATAATGCGCACCTACCCCGGAAAACCCGACAAACATAACGTGATGACCATGGAGATGCCGCACTACATGTTTTATGCCCCGTACCTGACAAATGCCGATATAGGCAACATACCGGATGGCCAGGCGGACGGCCCGGTGCTGGTTAACCCTGAGGCCATGTTCCTCGGAAAAAATAAGGCGCCGTACGGGTATATAATTCTACTGGCAGGCGAAAAAGAAAGAGCAAAAATAGTTGCTGATAATAAATCGTTAGTAAAACGCCTGGCGGATTACAGGTCGTTTATGAAAATTTAATCCAGCTGATTAGTCGCTTCATAAATAAAATTGTTCGATATGAAAAATAAACTCAAAAAAAATGGAGCTGGACGCTTGTTTGTGATCGCGCTGTTCCTGCTTAACATGAAGAGACTAAGCGAAATGTCCAACTATTATATGATTTAGCATTCCAAAACCTATTGTTAGCACTCCGCTCTGCTCTTTTTTAAGCCAAAACGCATACGCCTTAAATAAGTGACTACCCGTCGGTTGCCGTTTTATCTAATGCCAATTCAAAGCTTTCTAAAGTATCATTCACCTCAATCGACTGACTCGCTGAAAGATTCAGGATGGTTTCAGCCTTTTTAAATGCCATAGTTGCCGATAAAGTATATTTGCCAAACGGCAATCCTTTTGTTGTGAAACTGGCCCCCTGGTCCTCGGCAGGCTGCGTTAGTGTAATAATATCACCCCCTTCTGCAGGCCCGATCGTTACAATTGCCGAATTAAACCCACCATCTACGATAGCTGCGCCGTCGGGTGACTCCGAAATATCCGGCGCCAATTGCAAGTTAACGGTGACGTCCGAAACATTTTTTGGGCCATCGGTACTGTCAGTCTTGTCGGCAGCCTCGGTGGTGGCGCCTATAGGAAGAACCAAGTCTTTAAGCCTGTCGATAAATTTTATAACACGACCCGAAAAGAAGCCGCAAATAAATGAGAACAGCAATAAGCCCTTGCCAAGGCTTATATCCGTCATTTTATTATCGGCTGATAATAAGTTGTACCCTAATACCAAAACTAACGCGCAAACAGGCGCATAAAACAATTTTGAAACCTGCCCCGAAATTTCAGACGGATCAAATGGCCCCGTGTCGGCATCGCCGGCTACTTTTAGCGCCTGCCCGTTGGCAATGCTGACATAATAAATCAGGCTTATCAATACGCCAAAAAGCGCCCAAAATAATACTTCTAAATAGGTGAGCGGGCCGGTAAACCAGAAAAAATCATCTACGATCAATTCCTTGGTTGTGAGGTATGATTTAACATCTTTTGACCCCAATCCGACCAATAAGTTATCCAGTTGCTTTAACCTGTCTTCGCTGACCTGGTTATCATATTCATTTTTAAAATAGGTGAACAATAACTGATCGCGCTTCTCCCTCATCGACAGGATATACGTGTTCCGGGCCACGCCTGTATCGGTTTTTAGCTTTGCCGGTACGGTATCGGGGTAAACCGCCAGCACATTGTCAATATCCGCCAGTTGCGTGGTATCAAATTTCTTATGGTCAGTGCCTTTATAATGCAGGTGTAACAGAAAATAGATAACCGTTACAAAAATGAGCGTCAGGCAAAGGGTTAATAACCATTCTGCGCCCTTCCAGTTCCTTGCTTTGATAAATGTGATCATGATTTCCATTTTATGAGGTTTAAAAGAATATTTACATAAGTGTCAGGTTAATAAAGCGCTGTAAACCCAGTCGTCGGCGGTGTTGCTTATTTTGCTCCACCCGTCCAGGGTTGTAAACACCCTTACCTGGGTATTGCGTGTTATCGTGCGTAAAACAGGGAATGAGGTGCCGGGCCCGCTGCGTACGTTCAGCACATCGGCTTTTACAATTTTAAGCCCCGGCGACTGCAAAGGCGAGCCGCTTAATTGCCCAATTTTATTTTTAATAGACGGAAAGAAATTAATTTCTGCCGAAGCAATAGTATTGGTTCCAAAAAAAGCGATGCCGGGGCAAGTCTTCTGTTCATCGCCAACAAGGTTATTGTTGACCTTATCATCACTAAACCTTTTCCCGGTTTTATCAAACCAATGGTGGTAAACAACCTGCTCCTTAACCGGCGAAAGGTTAAATTTTATGCAAAGCAATGCGTTTACAAATACAATGGTGTCTTTATGCGCCTGCGTCATGATATCATGCCCGGCATCAAAATTGCCCAGATTTTCTATACATATTGCCCCCTTGTTTGCCCCAAAAATGCCCGCCGGGGTAATATCGATAGGCCTGCATAAACCAATATTCCCTGACGGGAAAGAAGTGATATTTTGCCCTATGTCACTCCACCCGTTATTATGAATATGAAAACTCCTCATCGCCTCCAGCCAATACATTTCACCATTGGCGGCCGTTATTGATCGGTAATCCGGTTCCCAGGTATGATGGTTTTGTATCATGGTTATTTGCCTGGTAAACGAGGTATTCAAGATATATTTCTGAAAATCCTGCGGCGAATAGATGGAAAATTGGGCTAAAGGCATATTTAGGTCCTCCTGGTTTAATATTTTATTAATTTGTCGTACATCAATATTGATCTGTTCAAAATAACCTCGTTGTACTAAAGACCTGTCAGGGTGCTTTTTATCCCCATTTTAAGTCCGGCGATCCGATGATCGGGAAAATCTAAAAAATATCGTCAACCACCGGATCGATCAACTGTGCTTTTATCTTTTTCATCAGATCTCTATTAAATTCGGGGTACTTCCAGTCCCATTTATCAAAGGTCGGAAAGTCGGGTTTATGGTTAGCATATCCGAAGTGGAAGGAAAACCCTATCGGGATACCCAGGTCAACATTTTTTTCGCCCAGGTTGTGTGTCCAGGTGTGTGAAACCTTTAGGGGCCAAACGCCTGCCGATCCGGTAATATCCAAATCTGCTTTAAACGAGAGAAACGGGTCGCCGATGACTTTAACGTCACCATCTAACTCAAACCCGGTTGCGGCATTATACTTAACCGCGCCTTTCATAACAGGCTGTTCAGCCTTGATTCCTGCCGTAGCAGATATATCAATACCACCCTTTACAGATGCGATGGCTGCATCGATCTTGACGCCAAAGCCAACTCCTGCAGTAATGCTTGCATCGGCTCTAAAATCAAAGTCAGCTGTTCCGATAATGGTTAAACTGTCGGGTTCCGATGGTTTGTAATCAACGTGTACGCCAATATTGGTAAGGTACCCGGGGCCCAGGTGCGCATCTCCTGTTAAGCGAGGGGCAATATACGCGTCAAGCCCGATGCTGGTAACACCCAGGGGGATTGCAAACAGGGGTATATCTATTTCCGGGAATTCAATAATCGGCTTTTGGTTAATGTCTAAAATAGGCGGCACTACTTCAAATTTTTCAGGCAGGATAATATCTCCCTTTACTTCCATTTCGCCGTTTTCGGGGAATATTAGCGTGGCCTTGCCGATGATATCGTCGGTGATGTGCAAACTTAGGCTGCTTTCGCCAAATGCGCGGTAATCGTCGCCCGCCTTGCCGGTCGGCTTACCGTCTGAACCAAGCGCCTGGTTGGTGATCCCGATATTTAAGCTGCCTGAAAGGCGTCCGTATTCAAATTTAGGTATTGTAACATCCACAAGGAACATGTCGTTGTGGAACGTGAAATTGACCGCCAGTGAAAGCCCTTTTATATCCGGATTTATAGTTCCGCTTCCTCCAACATCGTACTGGTCGCCTGTTTTTTCAAGTTTAAACTGCCCTTCTCCATCTTTAATTATTCCCGGGATACTGCCAAGCTTTATATCACCGTCTATTTCAGCGGAATCTTTGGTGAAAAGGATATGTAATTTAACCTCCTTAATGCTCTTTAGCTTAAATGTGGCTTCACCACTTGCTTCAAGAACATTGTTGATATATTGAACTTTTATACTTGCCGTTTTAAACGCTGATTTATCATCAGGCTTCATTATTAGTTCCCCGCCAATTCCCAAACCGGTTTTAGTATCATATGCAACATCAATGGAAGCGTGCCCATTGAACAGCTTTTTATCGAATTCCAGGTGCCCGGCAATAGAAAAGCCGGAATCGTCACCCTTGCCTTTCCCAATACTTTTGTGTGCCTCGGCGTGAATCTTCCCTTTTGCAACATTATTTATTTCTACCGCTGCATCGCCCGCAGCCTTAATATCGTGGTCGGAATTAATTGAAAACGTGATCGATGAACTTGGGACCTTGATCGGACCGGGAAATTTGAACTCACCCCCTGAAAAAGTTTTCTCGATGCTTATTGTATTGCCCCGGATAACAAAATCAATATCGGCCCCGTCTATGATCGGTATACCGGTATTTATCTTGCCGGTGATCAGCATGTCGCCGACACCGTCAACATCAAAGGTATTGATCTTAATAGGACTAAATGGTTTGATATGCACCTCGCCTTTTCTAATACCTCTTTCAAGCGCGCCAACATTTAAAACCCCGGTATTGGGTATCCCATCCATTGAACTGACAGGAATTTCGACATACATGGCATCAGCTAATTTATTGTCTGCCCACAATACTCCTTTCAACAAGGCTATTGTTGACTGACCCGGTGACAATGCAGCAGTGGACGGCGTAAAGCCGGGGAGAAATTTCTTATCGTCAAATTTGACTTCGCCTGCAGTAGCAGAAGGGATTTTTAACCGATATCTTTTACCACCGTGTGCATTATTAAAAATAACGAGATGTGTTGGATCACTTGTTAAACCGGCGTCTGTTACTTCTTTTAAGGACAATGGGTGAACCGGTGCCATCTGGACTCCATCTTGTATTTGTTTAAGCGTATAAGTATCTGGCGGATTACTATCACTTTTTAGGTCGAGATCAGGAACGACTTCTTGGAATTTGATGGCATAATCACGTTTAACATCATCGAAAGGAGGAGCCACCTTATTGTCCCAAATTACAGTGTCTGCAGATGCACTGAGAAGAGTGCCAACTTTCAATTGAATTTCATCCGCTATATTTCTACCACTTGATCCGTTTGCAGTTCTTTCAAGCAGCCACATATTACTAATTACATCGTCACCATTCAATTGCCACTCTCTCTTATGGTCCACTTCATAAAGCTGAATGTCGCCAGTTGGCTTCC
The DNA here is from genome assembly GCA_013285685.1 of Bacteroidota bacterium. Classification (GTDB taxonomy): domain Bacteria; phylum Bacteroidota; class Bacteroidia; order Sphingobacteriales; family Sphingobacteriaceae; genus Mucilaginibacter. The sequence goes on along the minus strand of JABDHD010000012.1, from coordinate 22,609 downwards.
AATACGGCCTTAATAATCGGTTTCTTATCTCCGTCTGATTACCCACAATAAAATTGGATTTGTCGGGTTTTTGATTTCCGATTTTCATGTATTTAACGGGGTTAGAATCATTGCCAAAGGCGGCCGCTTTAGCAAGTTTTGTGGTTAAAGCCGACTCAAGCCCCGAACCAGTTTTTGCATTATCTTCCCAAATTTTTCGCTGGTCGGTATCTCTCTTTTCTCCTTGCTTGCGCCCTGGCCGAATAGTCAGATCAGAAGAAGGTGTGATAGGAGCCTCTTTGAATTTAGGTATCCTGAGTTGGGGTATCGTAATCGATTTCGCGCCCTTTGTGATCGTCCCATTTATAGTGCTGACATATGTATCAGGGGTAATTACAGCTTTAGGATCTGCAGCTCCTTTGGCTGCCCCTTTAGGCGTCGCCTTATCCGCCGCTTTCTGCACCATCTTTTGCACCTTGCCGTTTTGCTGCACAATATGTGTCAGCTCGTGCGCCAGTAAATGCTTGCCGTCGGTGGTTTGCGGATCGTATTTACCTTCAGCAAAATAAATATGGCTGCCATGTGTAAATGCCTGTGCGTTTATTTTGCGGCACAGCTCGTGCGACTGCCCGTCATTATGGATGGTAACGTGCGTAAAATCCTGGCCGAACTGGTGTTCCATTTCTTTGCGCACATCATCTGCCATAGGGTTGCCGCCGTTTTTGCCGGCCATAATTTCCCGCTCTATTCCCGGGTCTTCTGCCTTGCGGTTGTTGCTTTGCCCGCCTTCTTTTTCTTCAGGCTCCCCGGCCGCTTTCTTTTGAACAGGCTTTTCATCTTTTTTCGGGGCCTCCTTTTTTTGGACGGGTTTCTCGTCCTTATTCGCAGCTTTCTTCTGGACAGGTTTCTCGTCTTTATTCGCAGCTTTCTTCTGAACTGGTTTTTCGTCTTTGTCCGCTTGTTTTTTTTGAACGGGCTTTTCCTTCTTTTCGTCCGCAGGCTTCTTCTGAAGCATTCTATTGTCGTCCTGTTTGTCGGTCGCCTTTTTTTGAACAGGCTTTTCTTCTTTATTGGGCGCGGCTTTTTTCTGTACGGGGTCTTCCTTGTTTATTTCACTGTTATTTTTTTCATCAGCACTTTTTTGAACTGCACCGCTCACACCCTGGGCCAGTGCCGGCGATGCAGCTGAAGTTTGGCCGCTTTTGCTGTTGCTTACCACGCTGTCCGCTACCCGGTCCGCTTCGCGCTCATAACTGTCGCCGGGCTGTCCGTACCGCAATTTTGCCTGCAAAGGCATACCGCCAACAGTCGGCAAAGCGCTGCTATGGCCCGCTTCCGACTTTGACGACTTACTCAGAAAACCCATGTTCAGTTATTTAAAATTCATTAAACATTATTGCAGGCAATCGCTTGTTGCCGGCATTTGGCATTAAACCGTCCTTCCTTCTTTGTTATACTCGCGCCGAATACCTTTTACGATATCATGCATCTGTATAATGTTACTGCTTTGCTCAAGGGCCTTCAGCGATGCATAGCGTATTACGTTCATAATGGCGCCTCCGCTCAGTTCATACTGCGCCGCTACATACTCCAGGTTTACATTGCCGGCCAGCACTGTCTTGATTGAAAAAGCCTGCTGCCATATCTGCAATCGTTCGGCTGCTGTCGGCATCGCAAAATGAATGACGTTTTGAAACCTGCGCGTGAAGGCATCATCTATATTACTTCTCATGTTCGACGACAGGATGACCACGCCATTATGTTCTTCTATTTTCTGCAGCAAATAAGCTACTTCCTGGTTGGCATACCGGTCATGCGAGTCCTTTAAATCGGAGCGTTTGCCAAAAAGAGCATCGGCCTCATCAAAAAACAATATCCATTCCTTGTCGCTGGCGGCGTTAAAAATGCCGGACAGGTTTTTCTCCGTTTCGCCGATGTATTTTGAAATAACCATTGAAAGATCAATGCGATACACATCAAACCCTGTTTGTTTGCCAATTAACGATGCGGTAAAAGTTTTACCTGTGCCAGGCGGGCCATAGAACAATACTTTGTAACCTGGTGCAAGCCGTTTTTCCAATCCCCATTCGTGCAGCAGCGTTTTACTGTGCCTGATCCATAAGTTTATTTCATTTACCTGTTCAAGTGTGCTATTGCTTAGTACAAGATCGCTCCAATCCAGTCCGGTCTCAATTCGTTTTGCAGGGAAAGCCATCGAGAAGCCCGGCTTATATGGCTTGCCTACGGTTAGCAGGGAAAGATATTCGGGCGATATTTTTAAAGGCTGCTGCAACTGTATTTCATGCGCCGAATCGCAGTCAATGATCAAAATGCCATTTTGAATCAGGAATGTACCCGGGCTGAACATTTGCTGATAATAGAACCGTTTTTCAAGATTGTCGCCGGCAAGTATAAAAAGAGCAAGATCAATGGTAGGAACTGTACCGGCTTTTGCAGGCCATGCATTTTCAGCAGATGAATTCACCAGAGCATTGGTAATATCATCTAAAAAAAACGGTCTTATATTAGGTATGAGTGCAAGCAGGAGAACAATGCGAACAGCGTTGATCCGGTTACATTCGATTACTACGGTTTTGTAAATTGAATCGAATGCCGAAAGATCCGGTGCAGTTAAGTCTTCTATATCCAAATCTGGTTTTTTGTTATCCCGATGACACACATACCGCTGCCTGATGACATCTGCAAGCCATTGCAGCTCATTTTCTAAATGACGGGCGTTATATTGATAGGGCTTTACCATTGCACATAAAGGGGTTTTTTCATCCAGGGAAGCTTTATTATGCTAATAGGATATGGCAATGAATCCATCAAAACATCTATTCCTTTGCGCTCGACATATAACAGCCAGTTATTAGTTTCCTGGCTAAGTTTGCCATTGCGAAACAAAAAGCTGGCCCTGAAACCTTCCACAGATGTATTACCGATTTTCGGCCAGCTTTTCACTGCGGAAAGCAATAACCGGTTTGCTTTTGAAATATCGTAGCCCGGAACGTCCTCCACCTCGATAACCGGAGCCCCGATGTCATAGCCGCAAAGCACCTTGTTCAGCACAAGGTCGTACTCTTTAAAATTATAATGGCCGCAAATTATAAACTCCAACAACCGCACAGCCTGCATTTGCGACTCCTGGCTGACGAATGAGAGGTCGTCATTTAGCAGCCCCGTTTCTAAAAAAACCTTTTTCAGATAGATGTACAATAATACGCCGCCTGCATTTTCAACATAAAAGGTGGTAACATCGGCCGCTTTGGTTTCGTTTTGTTTAGGCTCAGCCAACGGGCCGGGCATTGTATCCAGGATAATATTGCGCAATTCATCCGCCCACCGCCGCGTTTGTTTTGTATATATTTTTGACACCGCGGCTGCTGAAAATGATGGTTCCCGGCTGACAAACTCCGACAATAATTTCTGTTCATTTATTGACAGGTACTGGTTTTTGATCACATCCGCCCACCAAAGCTCAAGGAAGGTTTTCATATTTAATATTTGGTGAACAAAAAAGTATTGCAGCAAAGCTTTAAACGTAAAAATTGTTTGATACCTGTGCGGCGCCCGGTTATTTATTTCCTTGTTATTTAACGCTGCGAAGATTGTCGTTTGAATAAATGCTACTATGGCCTGTATTTCATCTTCTGAAATTTCGGACAAATGCCGAAGGAATGAAATTAATTGTTGACCAGTGCCCAACAACTGCGTTAAACGGATGGCCGATGCATTATCATGCAGCCGGATGGCAGTTTTTAGCTGTGCCGGACTAAAAGCGATCAACTGTACATAAAGCAAAGCTGCATCGCCGAATAATTTTTTGTCAGCGTACCAGGGTAATGTGCCATGCTTCAGATACGATTGAAGGGCCTGCAGGATGTTATAGTGTTCAGCCGTCAAAAGGTCATGCTGCCGTTTTTTGAGCGATTTTTGCAGGGCCATTTGCAGCTGTTCCCGCAGTTCTGATTCGTTTTTGACATTTCCTATTTCCAGGTCAATAGTGTCGATCATCATATCGTGCTTGTCGCTGTTATAGGGTGCAATAGCCTCCTCCAGCAGCGACGGAAGCTGATAATTACTGAAACTGCTTATTCTTTCCTGCCAGGCCTTTGCCTGTGCAAGCCGGCTGGTTTGCAGCTCCCAGGTAATGGTTTGTATATTGATATTATTGGCCATTCCGCTTAAGTGAGCAATACTCCCTTATTGATCATTTTTAAGAACCCGCATTTTGTCTTGCCAGATAAACAGTTTCGGTAAGTTTAGAACCTTTGGTTGTGATACTTTTTGAAAGAAGCGCCGATATGGCAGTAAAATCTATCAATTTCACATCCTTTAGCTGTTTACACGCATCAAACGGGGCAACCCGGGTTTTATAGTTATGGACCAGGTGCGGCAAGCTGAAATCAGCCACAACCACAAATTCAGTTTTTGAATTAACCACGGTACTATTAAAAGTGGATGAGGGTTTCCTGATATTCAACACTTCGGCTAACATGTTTGCCTGTATTTGTTGCGCGGCATTTGATGAAGCTACTTTCTTCATTCCGGTTGCAGCAGGAGCGGCAGTTGCGGCCATTTCTTTGACCTGGCTGGCTGCGCTCATCATTTGTATATAAACCTTATCTGTTTTGCTGGCAACAGGCGGCAAATTGATATTTACGTCCTTCACATAGCTCTCGTGCGAATAAAGCTTGGCCTTCCCGACGTTCGACTCCGTAAGTGGAATTTCATGATATGTAAAGTCTTTATGTTGCACGGCTAAAGTTTCTACATTATCCGGAACGCTCACATGAAACATTCCCTCAGTATCTGTTTTCCCAAACACCACACTGTTATCCGCGGCATCCATAATCCATGCACCGGCCAGGGCATGGCCGTTTTCTGATACTACTTGCCCGTTATAGACTTTTTTGGGACGCGTGGCATTATCATATACCAGCACAAGCGTACCGCCGTTGGTAGTCCCCGAAATATGCTCCATGCCATGAACTTGCTGATTAAATTCGCTGAAATACGCGAAGGTGTTTACGCGCTCCTGGTAAAGCTCGTGTATGGTGAGAAAATTGGCCAGTACACAATCATCTGCTATCTTGTCCAGGTAAAGCTCCCACATATTAAGTATTATCGTCACTAACTCAGCGATCGTGATGGCACCCTTGGTACCGGCAGCATTAGTATTGACAAAAAACCCCTCAAGGTCGCCCCAGGTAGTGATGGCTAATTTAAATATAGAAGTAAACGTGGAAACCGCCGGATATATCTCATATAGCTTCTGAAAACGGAATAGTTTAATATCTGTCGGTAAAGATTTTATCATCAATTCCAGGGATAGATTAAAGGTTTCAAGCAATTTAACGATTGCAGCCCCAATGGTTTGAAGCGTATTTGCCGATGGATTTTGGTTATTAATGATAGCTTCAAGCAACAAAACAAAGTATTCCGCTATCATTTGGCCATTTTTTTCAATGTACACGATCAAATCCTCCACGCAGCAAACCAACTCATTGCGGTAGGCCATGTACTGCGCCTGCAGATCGGAAATGAGGTTATCATCGGCGATAATGCCCCCGGTATTAAGCGACCCTAATTTTAGCAGCAGTATATCAAAACTTAAATTGTATTTGAGCCTTTGATCCTGGAGATCAGTGACCGCCTGCGACAAAGGCAGGCCCACATGGCCTTGTATGGTAAACTTTGGATATTTCGCTATGTCAAACAAAACAGGCGACGTGGCATAAATATTATTTAAACCGGGAGGATTGGGAAAATAGCTCCGGTTTTCGGACGCCCGGTTTTGTACCAGCTTGTCGTAATTCCAGTATTTGTACAAGCTTTGTTCCTTGTCGTTATAATAAAACGGGATACTGCGGTCTCCCAGCGGCGCGGCATGGGTTTTATCGGGTATAATGCTGATCGGATCTTTTCCCTGGTTACGCGGATTTATGTAAACTACCGACGGATCAAACTCGTTTATCTGTAAGGCCATCCTTTGTATCAGTTGGTTTATCTTCCTGAAATACTGCACTTCGATGGTTTCCGCAAGTGAGGGAATAAACTTATCACGGTAATGGTAAGGCTGCTCAAAGGCTCCGGGTATTAATTTTCCAAAGCTGCCGTCCCCCGCAAAACCTAAAAACAAGTGCCTTGGGAATAAACCATACCCCGGGCAGCAGGCCGCGTAATAAGCAAATAATTCCTCACGTAATTCGTGATAGGTATCAATCAGGTCCCTTAAAAAATCGTAAACATATTGACTGATGCTCTGCGCGGTTTTGCCGATGGCCCCACCTAAAATACCTGCGCATAACGCGCTGATGGTAGTTGTATTATAGTTTGTAAAAAGATTGCCGGCGCCCAATTGTTTGTCGAAAATGTTCTTAAACATAAATGACGTATTTATCACGCCAAATGCTGCTGCTATAGCGGCGTCCAACCGCTGGGCGCCATTTGCAATAATAACAGCGTAATCCTTTTCAAACCTGGCAAAATCCTGGATGTTGGGCAGGTCGAAATATTTTGTTGGATCATCACTCAAAGCGCCAAAACGTTCAATAAATACCGTAGGTAAAGAATATGCCGGGTTGAAATAGGTGTCGAGGCTGTTTCCGGCGCCCAGGTTACAGGCATTTCTTATCACGTTTCCCGCGTCTTTTACCGTCATCACTAAAACACGCAGGGTAAACACATAGCTATTGCCTTTTTCGTCGCAATCCTGGCCCAGGCATTTGCCGTTGGGCTTGTCCTGGTAATCTAAAAACAATACGAAAACAACATTTGCAGGGTCAAAAGATATCATCACGGCATCCGCAGCAGCTGTATTATCAGGGAGCAGTTCGTAACACGGGTCCTGCAAATTTGCAAATGGCTGATAATTCTTCGGAACGAAGGTTCTTTGTTTGGTAAGCGGACCGTCATTGGTCCAATTGAGCAGGTAGCCTTCGCTGCTTATGCCCACGCCTTTTGATACGGTCACAATTTTGTTCGCGATGCTCGCCCGCAGGCCACACACAATACCGATCCCTATCAAACGCTCCCGCGTAAAACGTTCCTGCTGCTCCAGGTAATCAACAACGCCGTTTAATTGGGTTTCCGTTAGTACCTGGTTGGGCATAAAATGCGGCAGCGTGGTAACAGGGGCGTTTAGTGGTTCCATAGTCAATTCATTTTATTGTGAGCTGTAGATTCTTTATTTTAATCATTGTTCTCTGCTTCCTCGTTTATCGTTCCCAATGCCGAGCGGCCAAGTACTATCGGTGGCTCGGATGAAGGGAAACCACAATTGTGCAATACCCCCGGGAGGTAAACATTTGTAAGATTGTTGATCTTTTTTATAAGGACAGTAGTGGCATCTGCCAGGTCGCTTTCAACCGGCTTTTGCAAGCATCTTTGCTGCAGCCAAACCAGGTAATCCTGTTCAAACTGGTACATATCCAGCGCACCTACCCAGCATATTTTTAAAAGAACATGTGCAGGCGCCTCGGATTGCAGCAGGCGTTCGGCATAGGCCCTGAAATCCATATTAATAAACCGCGTCGTCCAATAGGGCATTACCAGCGTAGCGCGAAACGAGTAATAATCGGTAATAGGGCAGTCACAATCATCGGTGAGTTTGCAGACAGGGAAATAACCTTTGTCCACATCCGCTGCTTTTATGTTTATGTCCGCCAGCGGGCGAAGTAAAATGTGTTCCACCAAATGAAAACCTTCTGTCCAATAAACATTGGCCATCGTCTTTATAATTTCGGCTATAATTTCTTTTGCGTCCTGCTCACTGGCAGGTGGCGAAGCATGCACGGCCAGGATATTGCCGGCTGTATCCTGCAGGCTAAATGTGAAATCGCCATTAATAATATAGGCGGTTATGTCAGTGCCTCTTTCTATGGCGACTGATATAATCGCCAGGCAGTCATCAACGGTTGTAGGAATTGGCGCCATACTGTCCAACAGCGAAATGCCGTTAGCCGCGAATTCAAAGCCGTAATTGACACCATCGAACGTTATGTTGAAACCGTTGCTCAATACGTCCGGCGCAATAGCAACCGGCACAAGCGCCCTGTCGGTGGGATCGTCAATGCCAAGCAGCCTCGCACCCCGGCGCTGCAACCCCGAAATATTGTTCATTGGCCAGTAATTCACCTTCTGACCATTGCAGCAGCCGTACCGAAAGGCTTTGCCGCGTTGGCTGCTCAGCTGCGGATAGTCGCTTAAAAATGCAATTTTATCGTTAATAATATCCAGCTCGTTTTGCTGCACATTGATGTTTGTGCTGTTTGCGTCAAAAAGTTCCTGCGCAATAATTACGTAATCGCCAAATGATTCTGCAAAACGCGCCAACAGGTGATCCAGAAACTGGTTACGGCGTGTATCAAACAAGGCGTTGTCTTCAACAATAGCTTTGAGCGCTGTGAGGAAGCCATTCCCGGGGTTGGCTATAAAAGCGCTCCACTGCGGCTGGTAGCCCGGTTCGTTGTCGAGGTCGGTAACAGTGGGGATGCTATCGGTAAACGCCTTGAACAGGTTTTGTACGTGGAAGAAATTTGGCGCTTGCGCCGTATCCGGCGTATCATAGGCAGGCAGAGCTGCATAGGTGCTGGTAACCGTTGACGCACTTACCGATAACAGATCTTTAGCCAGGTTAAGCTGCCCGAAATAATTAACGAGCACCTGGTCGAAAAACAGCAGAAAAGCCTTTAATTGTTTTACCTGGGCTACTCGTAAAGTTGTATCTGTTATGGAAATACCATTCTTGCCGGTTTTGTAAACGTCGGGGAAATCATTTTGTATCGAATAATAATCACCCGGATTTCTAAAATTACCGACAGGTAAGGGGATATCATTTTCGGTATTATTAAACTTGGGCTTGGTGTTCCCGGCTTCAAGCGCTTTGATAAATAACGCGGCCTGCCCGGTATCCGCAAAAAAGAGCAAGTCGTTTTTATAAAAATCTATCTTTTGCTCGCTTAAAGGTTTCAGGTGCAAGGCGTAGGGGCCGCCTAATTTAAGGCACCACAATTCGCCGTCGGTTAAAGCTATTCCATCAAGGTAATTGGTAAGCTGCAAATATTTCACCGCCAACACACCCGGAATGTCCATGATGATGTTGTAAAGATCTGAGGTGTGAATACACTCTTTCAGATCGCAGGCATCAAGTTCTTCATTAACGATAAAACCGTGATTCAACACCGGGCCATCAAATATATCCTCGGTGCTGAGGCCTTTGTTGTACATTTCCAGCAGGTTGTAAAACTTCAGCTCGGGCGACAGGAAATTTTCGACCCTGAAATATATTTCCGCCAGCACCGTGGCGATGTCCGCATCCGGCGTCACGTCTATGTCTGCGCACATCAGGATTTTCTGTTCATGCACCAGGCTGAACTGAACATAATCCTCGCAAAGGTTGCGCGTTTTTTGGAGGGCGCAATATACCTCGCGAATAAGTGTCAATATCGTTTTATAGCGGCGGAAAACCGTTTCGCCGAAACGCAATTGATCAGTAGCCATATCTTCTAATTCGGCTATGATCGTAGCGTTGTCCGGAAAAGTATTCGTGTTATCGGTGTCTGCTAAAACGATAGCCAGGTTATTGAAAGTAAGGGTATCGACGGCACTAAAATGCAGCACCAGGCTATCGACAGACCGTGTGCCGCCGCTGCCCGATACAGTGGCGTCGACGGAGGACAATGTTGTGTAGTTCAGCATATTTTGAATGCCGGCGTCGTCAAACCAGGGGAAGGTAACCTGTACAACGGGGAATACGATTTCCGCAGACCACGTGGCCGTATCCCATTCAATTACATTGTCGTTAAGATCGCCAAGGGCATCGTCATCCTCCAGTTGAAGCATTACGTTGTATAAGCCATTGAGGTATTTGGGGGTAAACCCTGCGGCGGCGGCAAGCTGTATATTAAAAGCTTTGGTATCGCCCTGGCATTGGTAATAAAATGCGGGCTGGTCGACAAAAGGCTGGGTTGTGTTGTCGTCGTATTTGGCTTTATAAAGCCACGCATTTTTTATCCCGTCCTGGTCGATAATATATTTTTTCAGGTCGGGGATCGTTGTGGGGTTAATAGTAAGTATCTCCCTTGCCGTGTAAAAGTCCTTTTGGGATGGTACATCCATTCTTCGGGCCACAAGGTCCACAATGTCAAAGTCGTTTCTGTAGCCGCATTCTGTCAGGGCATAGCAAAGCACTTCGAGAATGGTAATGCCGGGATCGTGAAAATTATAATCCGTCCATATCTCGCTGCTGAGCGCACTGATATAATCCAGGCCTTTCTGGCGTAACCAGGCAAAGTCCTCGATGTTGGTGCGGACCGGATTCTTCAATATGAAAGGCGCCTTTTTCAATTTCAGCTTATTGATATTTTAAAAATATGTTGCCATTTAACCCGGCTATTGGCATGTATTGTTACCTATGTTATGATCTTTATATGATGTAAGTATGCTCTTTGATGTAGAGGCCGTCACTTCGACTACATCAGTTAGGATTGCCGTATCGCCGTCAAGCAAGTCTAATGTTACGTCGGTTACAAAATCCACGTAACTCAGGTCTTCCATAAACTTGATGATATAAGCCCGGTGCATGCTTCCGCCAAAATCTATTTCCCGGCCTTCCGTAAAAGCCCATGGCGCCAGGAACCTGGTTACATCGGCTTTGAGCTTTTTACTATAATCGTCAAATAAAAGGTCTTTATTGAACTGAACCTGACAGTTAACCCGTATGGCTTCGTAGGTCGGATTCTCCACCGCTGTATCCGCAAAGGGGCAGTTCAATTGGGTAATGTATTCATTTATAAGGCTTCGTTTATTGTTGCTGATCATGGGTTGTAACAGATCGCCGGTGGATTTGGTGCTCACATCTGGAATTGCGATGACGCGCACACACCCCGGCGCAGTTTCCGTAACATCATTGGTATGATTTAAACACTTGGCCTTATACAAAAAACTGAACTGTCCGAGTATGATCCGTTCGTAATCCCATATCGTTATGGCCCGGTTTTTATGCCTTAACCGTTCGCTCACACGGGTATAATAGGGTTTGCTGGCCTCCTGCATGCTGCCATCAAACGAAGGATATGGCTGTTCAACCTTTTTAATGGATGCGTCAGATTTGTAAAGTTTGCTGATGGTTTCGGCAGGCAGCGGCACGGCATTGTGGTTAGGGTCGTTACCGTTGTCGGCAAATGTGGCGCCGACTGCATTGGTAAACACCGCGTATATTTTAGGATAGGCCCTGTATTGGTCAACAACCGCACCGGAGTCTTTTTGTACGCCTGCACGTATCCACTTTTGACCGGCCGGCATCAGGGTATTGTCCTCGTTAATGCCTTCAGGTACCGAGAAAGTGATGACGCCGCTGCCGAGCATACCATTGGTTGTGTCCGACAACAGGTTTGGTTTTAATGATAGCCATTGATTATCCTGCAAATAATACCAGTAAACGCCGGCAGGATCGACAGCGCCATCCTCCGACCCTTCATCCATTTCAAAATACAGGTTCAGTTGCTGGTTTTCAGCCAGGTTCTGCACGCCGATGTATAGTGCGCCTTGCATATCTATGTTATCAGTGCTGCACCGAAAAGCCTGCAACAGTGTGGCCGCAGAACCGCCCGTTTTTAGTTCAGCATAACCAAACGGAAATAATTGATAAAATTGGCCTTTGGTATTATCATAAGCAGCCAGTGTAATTGTTTCAAAGGCCGAGTAATTATAAATAACAGGCTGCAGTTGCGGTGTATAGGGTTCATTAGGTAAAGATTCTTTGGTGACATCGGGAGTTTGATTAAACTTCACCACCTGCTGCGTAAATACTTTTACATAGGCATCATGGCCAAATGCGGCTGCCGGGGCAGAAAGCTGCAGCCGTATAAAGCCGCGTCTCAAATCCGGCGAATAGTCGGTGAAATTATCCAACTGTGAATCGGACGAACTATACACATTAGTAAACGTGAGCTGTTTTGTTGTATTAGCCACCCCGCCTCCGGCATCATCAAATAAATTCGCGGCGCCGCCAGGCAAACTGGCATAGCCCGAGCCATCGGTACTCGACGCGGCGTCCTTTACTGCTGCAGCACAGGTAAATGATGAAGGCGCAACGGTTCCTCCAAGGTAATTTACAGGGTTGCCGCCTGAATTATAGGAATAATAGTCATTAAGGGCCGCGGTCGGCAGGCCCAGCCAGTTAAGATTCAGCGTAAGGCTATCCACTTGTTTGCTCATAACCTCCTGCGAGCCAAAATAGAAAGAGTAAAATTCCTTTGGCCTCGGGCCAAAAGGCATAAAGGGTTTTTGATTACTCAGGCTCCCGGCGTCGGAAAACAAAACGCAGCTCTGGGCGCCTGTGACGTCCGCCTTAATTTGAACAGTCGTAACTTGAAGTTTGCTTAGCCGCTCGTAAACCAATGGGGGAGCGCTGTTGTTGAGCAATACTTTTAGCACCGGCCATAGGGTACTGTAATCCTCATTATGAATTTTTGGGTCGAGCGCCACTATGGCATCCAAAGCAGCGGGTACAATGCATTGTATGATGATCTGGTTGTTTACGGCATCGACCTTTACCGCATTGCTTGTGCTTGGAACGGTTGCACTGCTAAAATCGGTAAATGCAGGTAACCAGCCTTTCTTCCCGGTGATGCTGACAGAAATGTTTGATACCAGGTCTGATGCACCAAGTCCGGCCTGCGTAATTGCACTTGTTGCGGTATTGATAGTAACTGTAATTACCCGTTTTCCTTCACTTAGCAGCAATATGGGCGAAGCTATGATAAAGCCCACCGAAGCTTCGGTCATGGTTTTGGCCGTAACATCTGTTATGGTGCTTTGCGGTTGGCCAAAGGCAAACCAGCTTGGATCGGCCGTGGGCAGGTCTTTTCCGTCGCCATCTGCAGAGTTGGCAATAGCAGCGGCAAAAACCCCGCCAGCGGTTGGGTCCTCGTCAAGGAACACCGCGCTGAGCGAGGTTATCGTCCCCTGGTTTAATGCAACAACTTTATCGGTTTGGTAAATCAGTTCTTTGCCTGTTGCGTCTTTCCCCGCATAAAGTTGTGTGCCCTGGTCCAGGCTGTAACTTTCAACATTTTTGGCCAGCGTGAATACGATGTTGGCCGAATCAGCAACCGCGGCTTTGCGGTTAAGCCTTAACACATGGTGGTAATAAAAATTGAGGTGTTTATTGGTAAATGTATTCAACGCCTCCTGCGCTTTGCCAAACAAGCGGAAGAAGGCAATCATTAATCCGTTATGAGGGCTGTGGTAGGCGTACGTAGTTACGCTGTCGTTAAAATATCCTTTGCTGGTGGTAATAATGCGTACATAAGAGTTATAAATGTTTGTGAAAACGGTTTTATAAAAAGACGATGCATACAGTTTACGGTTTTTTGTGAGCCAGCTGCTATCGCCGTACACTGCCTCAGGGGCGCCAAGTAAGCCCGGCGTAGCCGTTAGCTGGTTAATTACATCTTGCATTCCTGTATTTGCAAAGCCGAACTGGGTAAGCCACTCGTGCGCAAACTGTTGCTGCAGGACCATAGCAGCACTTTTATACTGATAACTTTCCGGGTCAATAGCTTCCGAATAGCTTAAATCGATGAAATCTACACCCGGCGGCAGTATTTGCATGTGGATAGCCAGATAGTAATACTTCACCAGGGTGGCGAATGCATAGGAGAGCTGCGTGTTTATTTCGTTCATCAGCAAATCTTTCGCGGCAGACTTTAGTACAAGCCTGCTGTTCCAGTCGCGTATCTCATCTACTACGGAAAAAGCGATATCGAACAGGATGCTAAAATATTCATTGATATGAGCATCGTCCAGCGTGTCGAGTACGTTGAAATGTTCGTAATAAAGCGGCAAGGGTTTTTGATAATCCACCACTATTATGGCCGCTAAAATGGTGCTGAGGTCGTTGCTCAGGAAGCTCTTCCAGTCGCCATTTAATTTATTTGTGGTATCGTAAAAATTCAGCAGCGCCCCATACTGTTCGGCAAAAAGCAGTAAGTCGCCCAGGCTGCGGCCGTCAATGGGCGCACTGGTCGGGTCCAGCGCCGCCATCGGTCGCTGATCCTGGCTGGTGCCGCCATGCTGCAATGGATTTATATGGAAACAATCGCTCATTTTACAAACTGGCCTCGCTTAAATAAAATGGAAAAACATAGTTACTCCGCGAATTATTGGCTTTAATGGTATACTCAATATCTATCTCCAGCAAACCATCTGTTCCATTTACCGTAATGCTGCCGGCGTTTATGCGTGGCTCGTAATAAAGTATTGCTTCAGTCACAATCTTTTGTATGTAAACCAGCATGTTCCCGTTCGACGGTTCAAATAAAAATTTTCGGAGGTCACAGCCATATTTTGAAAGCATCACGCGCTCGCCAAAAGCGGTATTCAGCAAGATGTAAAGGCTGCCGTCGATGTCGTCCTTACCTTCGGTCATCTGCACCTCTCCGCTTATGTTATTAAACGTCGGCGGAAAACTCCAGCCTCTTCCAATTATATCTCCGTTAATATCCATTTTTATCCTATTTGTACAGTTGGTTCACCCACAACAGCCATTGCACCGCAACCGCAGGGATCTATAATGCGCAGCGCCGGCCGACCACCGATTGTCACCGTCGCGCTGCCATTAGGGAACGGACTAACCGTTGGCTGGTGCCCCGGAGGTGGCAATGCACAGGTGTGAACATCGCCAGCTGCTGCTGCCGGTAACCCGCCTATCATTACATTGGGCACGCCCGGGCCTGTAACTACCCCGCCATGATTGGTTATATCTGTAACCCTTACTGCTGCCGGCATCTTACTTTTCTCCTTCAGTTGTTTATCAGTTTATATTCACTATTGACCCCTTCAACTCAGTCGTCCCCGACGATTGTATGGATACCCCGCCGCTCCCCTGGGCCTTAAAGTTGCCGCTTGCCGTAGTTTCAACATTAACTCCCTGCAGTTTTATATCCCCCGAAGCATTTAGCTGCAGATCTTTTGCGCTTTGTATGGTAATGCCGTCCGACGACATTTCTATCGAGTTGTTGTTGTCGTCTTTTATCGTTATTTTATTTTGGTCGCCTTCATCCAGGGTAATGCTCTTCCCCGCCGGGGTTTGAAGCAGAATTACTTTTTTGTTTTCGTCAAACGTTATCTTGAGTTTGCTTTTTGTGACGAAGCCTTTTTCGTAATTATTGTCTGCCGGCGTAAACGGCGCCGGGTTGCTGCTGCTGTTGAGCATGCCGAGGACCACTGCATCACGCGGGTCATCGTTAATGAACCCGACGATTACTTCGTCGCCCACGTAGGGCATAAAAAACGATCCCCGCCCATTGCCTGCGTCCAGCAATGCAACACGCGCCCAAAAACCTTCGGCAGCATTATCTGCAAGCGGCAACTTTACCTGTATCCTGAACTCGCTTTCCGGGTCGTTTTCCAGCTTGGTTACGAGGCCAATTTGCAGGCCGCGCACAGCTGGGAGCAAGCCCGATGCCGGCGGCTGATTTACGTCGAATTGTTTTGTAAATAATTCCGGCCACCAGCCAAACTGGATAGTAGTCTCCCATACATTATTTTTTAACTCATTGCGTACGCCTGATATAAAATGCTTACCGCTGTAATGGTTGCCAAACCCTGTCAACTGTAAAGTGGTTGCCGGCACAGCCTCCAGTTTGCCGATGCAGCTAAGCACACCACGGGTTTTCGACAGTACATTTTTTGTTTGCTGGGCAGTGGCCCAGCTTTTTAGTTCATCTACCGTGCGTGTGCCCGAGTGATTATATGCTATTTTCGATTGATTTACCTTGCCTACCAGCGAGGCCGAACTAAGGTCGCCCGCCTCGGTCAGCGAAATAGGATCGTTATCCGACGATGACACGTCCTGGTCGGCGCTGCTCCACGCTTTGCACGACACCGTATCGTACTGGTTACTTGCATCAAGCGTGGCGTCGAAGTTTATAACATCTGTGCCGAAAGTGGCCGTAACGGCGGCGTCCCCTACAGCCGGTTTTTTGCAGACAAGTTTGCCCTGGTTGGCAAAAACATACATGCCGTTAAGCTCCATTCGCGCTACAGTAAAATCCCAGTCGCTGCAGTTGTATTGTACCAGTTGCTTGTGGGTAAGCGATGTACTGTCAATATCCGTCTGCAGGCCATATGTGCCGGCAATGGTGTCAACAGCATCACTGTCTTTCGTATCGATAAAATATTTGTTCTTTGCCGCCAGCGTCATCGTGTAAACTTTGTCTTTGCAATCAATCACTAAAAAGGATTCAATACTATTCTTCAAACGTATCTGCTGTTTAATCACAATTCCTTCAAATAATACCTGGTTCTGTCCATGAAAGCCGCCTTCTATTTTTATTGCGCTGCCCGGCTGCCAGCTGGCATTGTTGCTGTTTTCAAAGTTTTGATCTGCCGGGCTGCCATCCTTTAGTATAAGTCTTGAGAAAGGTACCCGGCCAATACTTTTATCTACTGCAATGGATATTAAATTTATAGTAGACGGCATTTCGTTTCCACCGGAATATACTTTATATGTTGACAGGTCCTGTGTTGGCTGGTCGGGCATGTGTTGTTAAACTAAAGGTGGAAAAATGACTTGTGAAGCCGGTTTCAGCTTCCTGAAATTATTCAGGCTATTGCAAGCGGCAACATCAAGGTAATACTGTTCGTCTTCGTAAGTTTTAAAACACAGGTAGTCGATTCGTTCCTTTGCGGGGACCCGGATGAGGTGTGTAATATCCGGCGACTGCCTGTCTTCTTTTTTAGCCCGCAATTCGTCGTTTACAAAACCAAGAAATTTTGCGCTTATCCGGGCGCGCAGCGGTGTGCCGCTTGGCTTGAACAACGTATAATTAACATCTGCCGATTGCAATACGCAGTCGAAAACAAACGCCTTTCCCCACCACAGGCGGAGGTAAAGGGGTTTATGTATTTTGCCATCAAATGAATACGCGACCTTTAAAAAAGCGTCAACCTTTTCAAGTACATCGCCGGTGTTGTCATCTACTCCCGCGGCGCCGGTGCCATCCAAAACAAACTCAAGGTCGATCTCCTGCGCTTTCATCCCGGCGAAAGACGGCGCGGGCGGAGAGGTACCTGCGGGCTTTTTCTTATCCTGGTCAATCTCATACTTCAGCGAGTATTTTTCCGGATTGAACATAGCAACAAACTCATCACTGAGCTTATTGCGATATTTCGGATCGCTATAAGTTTCAATTTTGAGTTTCTCTAATTTCTGGTTATCATCTGCCGCCATTATCTTGCTTCTTTATCCTGAATAATTTGCATTACTTGTTCAACACATTCCTGGATGACGTCGCCACCGCCGGCCGCCGTCGAAGCAGCGGGAGCTGAGCCCGGTGAAACGCCACTGCCGGCGCCACCCTGTTCGTTTACCGTGGCCCGTATCACTATTTCTCTTATTTCTATCGGCATCCGTTTTAATTTTTGGTGAAATACTGAAACGCGAGTTCCAAAGTTTCTATCGCAATGCTGTTCTCCTGCGCCTTAAAGTCAGAAATCGTCCATTTTACCGGGTATGCATTTTTTACGTTCCAGGAGGACAGCGCATTGTGGTCCTCGTCCAATAGAGAGATCGTCACATCGGCCAGCTTGAAATTGAAATTCTCTATCGCATCGTTGCACCAGTCGATAAGTTTCGAATCTACCAGGAACCCCCGTTTCAATACAATATTGCTGTACTTGGCCGGATTGGGCAGGCGATGCGCAAAACGGTTTTCGCCCCCCTCTTTCAGCTCTTCTGCTTCAATCGATTTAGTCAAACCGCTCACCTCCTGGAACCGCGATTCCTTTGGCTCATTAGCTACATCCTGCAGATTGACCGACACTGAAAAATGAAAGCCTACAGGGGGGTAATATTGATCTGCCATTATTGATCAGCTTTAGCCATTTTCGATAACCAGCCCTTCATGTGCCACCTCAAGCGATTCAATTGCGACCTCGTTGCCGGATGCCTTTAAGGATGCTCCTTCTATTTTTGCCGGAAAGGCGTTATTAAGTTTCCAGACCATAACGGGGTTATGACTTTCGTCCAGCAGGCTAATGGTCACCGGGCGCCGCTCGATCGTATTCATCTTGATCGTATCCAGCCATTCATAGTAATCATTATCTCCTGTAAAAATGCCGCGTTTAAAGGTCACGTTGCCAAACTTTTGCAAACCGGGCATTTTTACTGTTGAAAACACCATGCTTGCACCGTCGCGGTATTCGATCACCTGGTTCTCGATATTTAAACCTGTTACTTCTGTAAACGAGATGGAGGTACCACCCCAATCTACACGAAAGTGAAAAGCAGGCTGCGGATAGTTTGAATTTGCCATATCAGTTTTTTTTAAGTTTTGATTTTGTTTACTTGAAATACACGCCGTTAATTAGGAGGTCGCCATCATTTGCGTGAATGTTAGTATAATGAACTCGGCAGGGTGAACCACAGCTATTTTTACCAGCACGTTCAGCTTTCCGTCGAGTATGTCTTGCGCTGTCATTGTAATTCCCAATCCAACCTGCACATTGAATGCATCGGTAGATTTAGCACCCTGTAAGGCGCCGTTACGCCACTGGACTATGAGGAAATTTTCAATCATGCCTTTTATTCTCATCCAGGTATTGGCATCGTTCGATTCAAATACGGCCCAGGATATCGAATTTTTTATCGATTGTTCCACCATAATGCAAAACCTTCGTACCGATATGTAACGCCAGTCCTCATCATTCCCGGCAAGCGTCCGCGCACCCCAGATAAGGGTGCCTTTGCCGGTAAAGTCGCGTATGGCGTTAAAGGATTTTCCACCGGTAACATCAACATTTAAGGTGGTCTGCATATCATCCGTAATATCAATTGAAACGCCGCTGCCTGCAACAACGCCCGACACCGAAACATTGGCAGGCGCCTTCCAAACACCGCGGTTATCGTCGGTATAAGCATACAGGCCGGCTACTGCGCCGCTGGGCGGCAGTAAGGTTACCGCGCTGTTGTTTAAATAATCGCGTATAGTTTTATAAACGGAAAAAGAACTATACAAGGCGCTCTCTTTTGATTGCAGCGCGGTAAACAAGCTGTTAATGATGTTTCCGAGGCTTGTATACAAACGGGAATATGCCTTGGCG
This sequence comes from Bacteroidota bacterium, assembly GCA_013285685.1. Classification (GTDB taxonomy): domain Bacteria; phylum Bacteroidota; class Bacteroidia; order Sphingobacteriales; family Sphingobacteriaceae; genus Mucilaginibacter. Next base: position 3,514 of record JABDHD010000012.1, on the reverse strand, counting down.
ATATAGCTTGCTTCTGTGGTCAACATATTTTGTATTTGGTCCGCAGGAACCGCGGCAGCTGGATTTGGAAAAATGGCAGGATTGGGTGGTACAACGGCGGTTAAAATTGCGTTTAGGGCTGCATTATTTAAAACCGGAATTGCAGGTATTACCGGATTTATTCCGATTAAATTACTGTTAGCGGGTAAAACCATGGTTGTGTTTAAAATCACGAGGTTGGCCAATTCGCCGCCGGGGGCCGCCAGAACGTTAGTTATTTCTGTACCGATGGCGTTTTTTAAATCAGCCGTATTGATCGTTCCCGGTGCAAGAAATGAATCGACCAGGACAATTAGATTATAAGTATCGTTGATTAGGTTCTGATAGTCGGTCTGGATCTGGGCAAGCGTCGAGCCGGGATTTGCCGCATCAACCTTAAAGGTAGTTTCGCTTGTTTGAAAATTAGATAATATGGTGGCGGCGTTGCCCTTCAGTTTTTCCAGGTCCTTAAAGGGTGGTGCTATTGCAATAAATGTTCCGATAGCCGTGTTGATGTTCACTCCATCCGAAATCAATACGTCGTAAGCGCTGATCATCGGATTCACTACCGGATCGCTGGTCAGGCTCAATAAAGGAATGCTTATGGTGAGCTTGGTGATGACCGAACTAAAATCGATATAGGTAAAATCGCCGGTCTGATTTGATTGCAGCCAGGGCGTATAAACTGCGCCATAGTTTAGATTGTTGACCCCAAGCCCGGTACGGTGATCATCAATTGCGTTACTGAAAGCCAGGTCATTATCTATCGTGTACAGCGTATCCAATATGCAGAACCTATTTTGCAGGGCATTGCAATGGGCCATGGCATATTGCTGAACGTCGTAGAAATCACTTTTGCCAAGTGTTACTGCATCCGGAAAAAGCAATAGAGAGGGTTCATCCTTTTTCTTCAACGTATCGATCCCGTTTTTTAAGTCGGCTTTTGCTACCGCGGCAGTATAAAGGCCCACAGAAACGATATAACAGTCGCCGCCGCCATTCGCATAAAACATCTGTAGGGCGGCATACATATAATAGGGCTGAGTTATAGTGACGGAAGAAACCGTGTTATCAACCCCAAGATCGACATTGGTAATAACTGATTCCGGCGCGCCGCCAAAAAGCGTGTTGTATTCCAGCAATGACGATACTTTTGTCGGCGACATATTAAGATCGTCCTGCTTGGTATAAGTGTCAGTTTGCGTGTAGCCGACAAACGCCGGTATGGCGGTCGGGACCTGCGCCACCGATGGCGGAAAGGCTGATTGCTCAACTACGTAAACTCCCGGGGTGCTGTATGTTGTAGCCATAATGTTGTTTTTTTACTGGTTAATGGAAAATGATTATTTGATTTTAAGTGAAACTTCTGCTTTATAATTTCCGGGCCCGGCATCTCCCAGCAATTGCGGGCTGGGATTGGGCAAATTGTTTATAATGGTATTTAGGGCAGGCGCGTTCGTTTTATCCTGGAGCGACACTCCGATATAGGGGCTTTCTTTAAGGGCAATAGCGCTGTTTGATTCAAAGCTTACTACTGTGGGCGTACCCGGTAAAATATTAGGGGTAAACGGGCCCAGCACAGGTACCGTGTTGGTAACGCTATTAAGGCATAACATAGCCGGATTGTAATTATTCGGTATCTCCGTGGGCAGGCTATACTGATCTACCTCGATGCGGTAAACCCACTTGATTTTGCGGGCGGCCAACTTTGCTGTAAAATGAATTTCGTCGCCCGCCGTTACTGCGGCGTCCACGGCGGCGTTGTACCTGATCTGAAAAATGCCAATGGTTGATACATCGGCAGCGCTGTCTGTTAAAAAGAAGGATTCCGAAGAAAGTACATTGCCCAGCGCGTCTGTTTGCTGTAAGGTGTATATGTCCTCCGGAAGGGGTTGCTCTGTTAAAAGCACTTTATCGTATATTATTTCATTGGCAGAATTTCGCGCAATAAAAGTTTTTGAAATGATATTGGCATTTGCATCAAGCATGACCAGCCAAAACGGGTTGAGGGACTTATTAACTGCTGCAACAAAATTTGTGGAGCCAAGGCTCACCCCTGATGTCAGCGTTGCGCCGTTCCATATATCGAAACTCAACCTTGCGGGAGGTGTAGCGGTTGTGGGTGTGGCAGCGTTATTGCCGAAAAAGAATTTTCGCCCTGCCGAGAAGTTTGACAGGTTTGCATCGGTTATATTTAAAAGGTCGCTCCTGGAAGAAAATGCGAAAAAATTGAAAGATTGACCAACATCAATTGGTGCGGCCTGCACCCAGTTTACGCCGTCGTTGGTGATCTGTTCGGCTATCAACAGGAAGCCATTACTGGTATTTTTAAAATTGAGCCGGTAATCTTTTAACAGGCTTGCGCATTGCAGCGTAGGTTTAAACCCTATATCCTTTGCCATACCGCTATCAAAGTAGCTATGCAACATATCTGCCTGAAATAATATTTCATACTGGAATGACATATTGTTTTGTTTATTTTAATGCCCGGTAAGCCATTATGTTAATTCGATACCAATTCCGTATCTATCGTCCTTATTTTTAAATCACTGTCCCTGTTTATTATTTCCCTGTAGATAAGCATCCTTATCTTAAACATTGCTGATGGCTGATATTTGGCCCCGAGGGCGCCCCAAATATGGTTTTGCTGCTCAAAGGTGAGGCTTACCATTTCGGCGATCAATTTTTCTACGCCATCCGGTAATGTTGCCGAGTTTACCCTGTCGAACACGTTTTTGTATTGAAAAAAGCCGATCGCATACGACAATACTTTAAGGCTGTTGAGATATCGCTGCTGATCGCTCATATTGGATACCCCGGTAATCATGATATACACATTGAGTTTAAGATCGGGGTTCAAAGGTTCAATTGACCCATCCGGTTTTTTGTGGATAGCGATTTGGCTCTTTCCTACAGTTTCTTCCTCCACGTTTATGAGCGTGATAATTAATGCATCGGCTTGCCCCTGTAATAATTTTACGTATGCCGCATCCCCCTTGCTGTCAACAAGGTCGCTTACGATAGCAACCGTTTTACCGCGGTAACGAAAATCTTTATTGGCAATAAAGCCGTTTATTTCGTCTGCCAAAAAAGAAAGTGTCTCAGAAACCATAGCAAAGAGTTTTACATCAACCAATGATTAGTTTGTAAATGAATCTTAATTTTTTGGATCAAACGCAATCCGTAAATAACCTTCTAAAGGGGTATTAAGAATTTTAGGGGCCTTTTTTGTATAATTTTTAGGAAATAGAGCTTATCGGATTACTTAGCACACTAATTCACAACAAAGGTGATTAGCAATTCCAGCGAGAAGCTTTAAAACAAAGAGAGAATATTATATTTTGATTCGCAACCGTATTTTTACGCAACTTCATACGTATTTTTACGCAACAAGCTATGATTCAATGAGATATTTCCAACATATTTATAAATTCTACTTATGGGAAAGTTTTTTTCATATTTTAAGAAAGGGCAGAGCGTCCCCATCTGCTTGCCT
>JABDHD010000011.1 GCA_013285685.1 Bacteroidota bacterium | reverse complement strand
CGGCCACCGGTAAGGGTGTCTATGAATTCACCGAAACTTTTTGGAAGAAAATAACGCTTTTCCCAGGACACGAAAACCGCGGTTGCCGCGGTATAGCTAAACTCGGCAATGAGTGGTATGTTAATTACGGCGATGATCTGGTTTACCGCGATGGAAGCGGAAAGTGGCAGTACCTTGCCAACTCCCACACCTTTGGTAGTATATTCAATGTCCTATCGCTTTTTCATGGGCACTTGTACGTCAGTATCGGTGCTGATATTTACGAAATAAAACAACATCATTTGGTTCCGGTATTTAGAGAAGCCGATCGGTCCTCCAATTACTTCTCTTATCTGGTCGATCATAACAACCGGCTTTGGATAACACACAAAAACTATTTCAAGATATCGAAACCGAACAACTGGGCTATATTTACGGACTCAGTGGGAGGCTTTTCTGGGCCAAGTTTTGTAAAAGAAGACTCGAGCCACGGTACATGGATCGGGTCACTGGAAGGGCTGCTTAAAATAAGACCAACCAATTTTACGATTATTGATCATGATGCGTCCGGTCCTCTGCAGGGAATATACAACGTCGTTCCGTACGGTAAAAACGTGCTTATCTCATCGGGGACCAAAAATGGCCTTCAGCTTTATGATGGATACCAGGTTACTCCTATATTACGCCCGCCGGGGCGCGGAAACGAAAATTACAACGTTGACCCGATAGATTTATATACATATGATGACAAGGGAACGGTATGGATGCTTAGCCGTTTTGCGCGCTTTTTAAAATTCGACGGTAAAAAGCTTACTGACTCTTCGTCGGTCTTGAAGTTAACTACACACGACTTTATCTATGACATGACCTATTCCCGGCTGCGCAAAATGCTCTTTATTTGCGCCGATTCCACATTGCTCTATGGTACGCCGCAAAAACTCTCTGTTTTTATTCCAGCCAACACTGCTAAACCAATTACGGAGCCTACGCGGGTAAAGGAGGTAAAGAACGGAGGTATACTTATCTATATAAATCATGCCGGCATCTATTACATTGACCGATCAAACCGCCTTTTTTCACTTGTCCGGGAAACCGGCATCGACGGTCAAAAGAAAAATGACCTGCAGGGTTTTTGGTATTATGACGAGGCGGCCGACGGATTGTGGATAAGCCTGCCAGGGATCGGCCTGTATCAATATTCTTTTCGGAAGAATGGCAGGCCTTTTCTGAAATATGTAGTTACCGATAAGAATGGCCTTCAAAGCACGAACGTACTAAGTTTAACTACCGATGCGTCTGACAGGTTGTGGGTTGCGTCCAATGTTGGAATAGACATTGTCAGGATTACCCCGCACGCTGGCCCACAAGTAGTTAATTATTTGAGGCAAGCTGATATGTCCATAGATGTTTCGGACATTGAACGGTTTGCACGGGATCAATCCGGCCATATCTGGCTCTCCTCACCTAAAAAAGTAATTCGATTTGATGCCAATCCTGCAATTCTCGCTGCATCAGGGCCCCGGATTATTATTGAAAAGGTTTTGCTTGACTTCAAAGAAACCAACTGGCAAAGAATTGCCAGTTCGATGTATTCTTATTTTGATTTACCATATCAGCCCATTTTGAAATATAACCAGAACTCGCTTGATATTTTTTATAATGCCGTGGACGTTTCGGGCATCCTCTCCAACCCACAATATTCATATAAGTTGCTACCGGTTGATACCGCATGGGGTATCCCCTCGCGAAATAAGTCTGTAGCGTTTACGCAACTTCCGCCGGGCAAGTACACTTTTATGGCTCGTACAAAGGACGCAGCCTCTGGCTGGAGCAAACCTGCGGTTTTCGCGTTTACGATAACTCCGCCATTTTGGAGTGAATGGTGGTTTCGAATATTTGTCCTTATCGTTGCCGCAACGACAGTTGTTTGGGTATTTACCGCCCAGATCAGAAAGATCAAGGCGGACTCGGAGTTGAAAAATCAAATAAAGGACTTGGAAATGAGGGCATTGAAGGTCCAGATGAACCCCCATTTTATCTACAATGCATTAAATTCAATACAGTCTTTAGTTGAACAGGATAAAAAATCAGAGGGAATTAGATATATAGGCTCTTTTTCGAGACTATTAAGACAGGTACTTGAAGATTCCGAGTCAAATACAGTTAGCCTGGACAAGGAGCTTGACACAATCCGTCTTTATGTTCAGCTGGAGGCGCTAAGATTGGATGTTCACTTAAATTTCGTTCAGGAAACGGCTCTTGAAATCGTTCAGGAGTATGAAAAAATACCTCCGCTTATACTACAGCCATTTGTTGAAAACGCGCTTTGGCACGGACTTAGCCGTAAAGCAGGTGAAAAAATGCTGCGCGTTTCCACTGCCCTTTCTGGCGAACGCTGGCTGGTATGCACGATAACGGACAACGGGATAGGCCGAGAAAAGGCAGGCGAATGGAAGCGGCGGCTGGCGGTAATCTATGAATCGAAAGGAATCGAGATTACCCTAAAACGGCTAATCGATTTTAATGACGACATTCGACAGCCAATCGAATTTATCGATCTATTTGACGAACAAGACCAACCCTGCGGAACGTCAGTTGTGCTGTATATACGTCGCAAAAGGGCCTGAGTATTTATGCTTCGATAAATAAAACAGTACTTTCATCATTCATTTTAGCGCCTTCAATAAATCATCCCATTCCGGCGCTGCTTCAAGCTTTATTTTTATCCTATGGATTTTATTATCGCCATCGTGCTGGTTCTCATTTTTATATTTATAGGTATCTTTTGGAGCGGAAAATTGGCAAGAGGGCTGTCAAAAAATCGGCATAATCGAAAAAAATCCTGATCGGATCATGGCAATTCGTTGGTCTGTTTCCATTTTTTACCCTTGGTTGAGTCAACGGTTGCAATGTAATGAGATTAAAAATAGTTTTAACGCGAAACGATTCGGCAGTTTTGCTTTTCCGAACATTTGTTCACTTGCCTTTTTGCATTTTTTCGCATGTTCCGGTCCCAACGCGTTCTTCATCGCAAATCATAATAGTCAATGCGCCGATCCGGCAATACCCAACTATCGGTGGCGGAACTTTTCCTTTGTTAATATCACGCACATCGCAGGCAGGTCGTCTTTGAAGTTCAGGAAAATGGTAACAACACAAGCGTCGCCGACGATCATACCAACAATATCGGACAAATACTTTTCCCGGAGACCGGATCTTTTGCCCCGGATCATGCCGTGCCGTGCGTTCAAGCCCATTTTAATATGCCTGGTACTATTTTCACTTTCCGTTTCATCATTTTCTCAAATCAATATCGTAAAGCATATTACTGAGGCAAATGTTCTCCCCACACAAATGACGAAATTGCAGCCAGTTGACACGCAATCAAAGAATTTTCAATTTTTGAATTTTGGAGAAGGTAGCTTCACCAAAGTTATTCACAGCGGAAATAGTGTCGGAAATATCGATGCAGCTATCTTCAATTGTCTTCATAAGATGTCCTTGCGACTAAGTTCTTTCAACCGCTACGGTTATAAAGACAGGCACAATTGCAACGCGTTTGATAAAGGAGAATATGCAATGAAAAACAGCTATTTACCGTCCGGTCAACATAACAGCTTTCGGTATTTCAACAGGGCCGATTTGAAAGATACGTTCGTTCCGCCGGATGTGCGGATTAAACAAGCAAAAATATCGGATAAACTGGAAAGTGGCACATTGACACGTGATTATTCAAAAAATGTTAAACCAATACAATATTTAATAACAACTACGTTCGCCTCACTTTATTTTAGCGCTTTGGCCAGAATAAACGATTTATACCTACCTGGGGGCATCACTGGCAAATGGCTTAACACTGGAAGTGCGCATTCGGTTGCAGATACCATATTAAGCAGCGGCAACCACCTTTTTAAGGTAAAACCAATTTACGACACCGGCGCGGCTTCGAAAAAACAAACCTGGCTTCGCATCAGCATCATGAGGCTCCTCTACAAATCCTGGTGGTTTTTGATATTAAGCGGGATTTTAGTTTTAGCGTTCACGTGCTCGTTCGGATATTACCGAATTTACTATAATAAAAACCTCGCCAATATACGCGGGCGAATTGCATCGGACCTACATGATGATATCGGCTCGACATTGAATAGTATTTCTATATATAGTGAAGTTGCCAGCCAACTATTGCAAAGCGATGCTGAACGCGCGAGGGCTATACTTGAAAAAATGGGCAGCGCTTCGAGATCTATGATTGATAACATGAATGATATTGTGTGGTCAATCAACCCTCAAAACGATGATTTCGAAAATATTTTACTGCGAATGCAATATTTTGCCGCAGAGCTGCTTTCTGCGAAGAATATACTACTTCAGTTTGATATCGATGTTCATTTGAAAAAGATTAAATTGTCTATGGAAAAAAGGAAAAATTTCTACCTGATTTATAAAGAAGCAATAAACAACGCATGCAAGTATTCCGGAAGCAAGATGGTCAATGTCTGCATAGCCGAAAAAGAAAGGCATATCGTCATGATCATAACCGATAACGGAAAGGGCTTCGATATTATAACAAATGGCTTGGGTGGCAATGGGCTAACAAACATGAAAATGCGGGCAAAAGAGATAGGAGCAAATTTCGAGGTAAATAGCTGGCCCGGAAAAGGCACGAGAGTTTATCTTAATATGAGAACTTAATATATATATACTTTGCCGATTGATACTCAATAATTTATACTACTCAGGAATGTAGTTTTTATGTCGATATTAACCATGAATTTTGACCTATGCCGCAGGATATTCGCGTTACAATATTTGAAGACAATTACTTGTTGCGGGACAGTTATTATCAACTAGTCAATGGAACCCCCGGATTTACGTGTGTGGGTTCGTATGACAGTGCAAAAGATCTCGTCTTCAAAATAAAGCTTTCAAAGCCAGATGTAATATTGATGGACATTGACATGCCGGGAATTGATGGTATTGAAGCCGCCGGTATTGTAAAAAGAGATTTCCCTGATATTCATGTAATCATGCAAACAGTGTTTGAGGATGATGACAAGATATTTGCTGCCATTTTAGCAGGCGCAAGCGGTTATATTCTAAAAAAAACACCGCCGGCAAAAATGCTCGATGCAATTGCCGATGTATGTGCCGGCGGCGCTCCGATGACGCCGATCATCGCCGGGAAAGTTTTGAAGCTCTTCCGCAAGGGCGTCAAACCATTATCTAATCCCAGGGAAACAGAACTAAACGTGCGCCAGCATGAAATATTGGAGTGCATAGTTGCCGGGATGAGTTACAAAATGATAGCTGATAAACTGTTTATCTCGCTGGATACCGTACGCTACCATGTTAAAAACATATACGACATTCTCCAGATTCACTCCAAGTACGAGTTATTCAAGAAACATGGCAAATAGCTTTTTATTACCGCCATTGCCGCAGCCAGACGTTGCTTATTTTCAAAACCACATCTTTAGGTAGTCATAATAAGGCGTCATCGAAGCACCTTTGATTAATAAATTATTAGTTGCCTGCCTTGAGCATGCAATTCAGAGAGCCATATTTCTCCTTTTTATATAAACTGCGAACAATAGAAATGTGCGTTTGGCAGTACTGATTAAACTTTTGATACAAAATAGGCCTTCAGGTGGAAAAACTTGCTTTAAATACCGAGACCAAGCACGCCATAAGAATTGCGCAGTCAATCGCAAAGGAGTACTCGAACGCAAATTTTTCGGGTTCTCATTTATTGCGGGCAATTCTGCATAAGGACTTCAGTTTGCGGTCCTATCTTGAAAAGGCCAAAAAGGATTTTTATTTTATGGAGGATTGGGCTGACGTGCGCATTGAAGCTTACCCCAAGTCCACCAAAGTTGAAGAACCAACCGGCGACGAAAAAATAAAAGCAGTATTTGACGAGGCGGAGAATACGCGCATAAAACTCTCAAAAGACGAAATAGATCTGCTATCCATTTTGGGCGCTTTATGCACACCCGGCATAGCCTTTAGCTATGACCAGCTAAAGACATTGCCAATAACAGTAAGCGAACTGTTATCTGAGAATATCGAACAGCAGGCACTCGAAACTGCAATAGGCGGGTCAACAGCTCGAAATCACTCAACAACCGTTTTGACCGCTCTTTCAAAATTCTGCATCGATAAGACAGCAATGGCCCGCGAGGGTAAACTCGACCCTGTGGTTGCAAGGGATCGGGAACTGAGGATGACCGCCGAAATACTCGGGCGGAGATCGAGACCAAACGTTATAATAACGGGCGGCCCCGGCGTTGGAAAAACATCTTTGGTAAACGGTTTTGTGTTCAACGTGCTGGCAGACAGGGTGCCGGCTAACCTGGCAAACACCCTGATTTTTGAACTTGACGCCTCGTCATTCATTGCGGGCGCGTCATACAAGGGCGAGGCCGAGGATCGCATGAAAAGCGTAATAGGCGACATTCAACAATTTGATAAGGCGATTCTATATATCGACAATATACATTCGCTGATAGATAAGAATGGATCGACGCCCGGCATTGTGAATGTTCTGAAGCCGCAGCTTTCAAGGGGACAGCTTACCATTATTGGAACGACCACCAATGAGAACTATCGCAAGCACATTGAATCTGATGAATCCTTCAGCAGGTTGTTTGAAGTTGTAAAACTGGAAGAACCGGATGAGATAGCTGCAGCGCGGATGATCAATGTCATCGTGCCTTATTTCGAGCGTCACCATAATCTGAAAATTGGCGAGGGCGTTGTTACCGAGTCGATAAGGCTCGCCCGCAGGTATCTGAATGAACGCAGCCTTCCAGATTCCGCGATCGATCTGATTGATCGTACTATGAGCGCCCTTAAATTCATGGAGCAAACCAGTGAAAAAGATATCGAAGCATTAAGAGCGGAGCTGTCGGCGTTGTTTACCTCCAAAAACAACTTACATGAGGACCAACGACTAAACGAATTACGTTGGATGCACGGGCTTATAAAAAATAAGATCAGCCCTACCCTGTTTGCCTCGGTTGGTGAAGAAGGGACAATAAACGACGGAATTAACGGAGAGGAGCTATTTGATGCCATGAATAGCATGCTCGACAAATTACTGGAAGCGGCTTTGATAAAACGCGAGTCTGTCGAAAAATCAGATATAGCTTCTGTTGTCGCAGGCAAAACCGGAATACCGGTTGGCAAGCTGCAGGCAGGCGAGAAAGAAAGACTGATGAATATGGAGAACTTTCTTAAGCGGCGTGTAGTTGGCCAGGACCACGCAATTAAGTCGGTTTGCGAAGCTATTCTCGAATCACGCTCAGGCTTAAGTAAAGCCGGGCAGCCAGTTGGTTCGTTCTTTTTCCTTGGCCCTACAGGCACCGGTAAAACCGAACTTGCCAAATCACTTGCTGAGTTCCTGTTTGGCGATGAAACCGCGCTTATCCGCTTTGACATGAGCGAATTTAAGGAGGAACACTCGGCCGCTTTGCTATACGGTGCGCCGCCGGGATATGTGGGTTATGAAGAAGGCGGATTACTGGTTAATAAAATTAGGCTGCACCCTTACGCGGTAGTTTTGTTTGATGAAATTGAAAAAGCTCATCCTGCGGTATTTGATCTTTTTTTGCAGATAATGGACGAAGGCAAATTGCACGATCGCCTTGGTAAAGAAGGCGATTTTTCAAACGCCGTAATATTATTTACATCCAATATCGGAAGCGAGTTCATAGCAGAAAGCTTTAAGAAAAATGTTATCCCCGCATCAGCTGATCTGATGGAGATCATGACCCGGCATTTCCGCCCGGAATTTTTAGCGCGCCTTACCGAGATCACACCCTTTTCACCGATCACAGAAGAAATTGTGGTCAATATATTCTCTATCCATTTAAAAGGATTACTGGGTATGCTCGAAAAGCAGGGTATTACGCTTACAGTAAGCGATGGCGCTAAGGAATATCTTGCCAAATTAGGGTTTACACCAAGATATGGCGCCAGGCCGGTGCAAGGGGTGATTCGCACCCAGATCCGGAGGCCCTTATCGAGAATGATCATTTCCGGTGAACTGCAGCGTGGCGATCATATCGGCCTGGAACTTGGCGATGACGATAAAACGAAATGGGTAAAATATAACAAGGAGCTAGCCATTGCGCAATGACCGGCTGGAGAGCTCCATTTTTTTAATAATTAAAACCATAACCATAACGCTATGCCTAATTATGAATTTGGCGGAACCGAAGTGCCAAAAGATGCGAGCGAAGCAATTGCTGACATACCGCAAAACCGCACGCTGATGATCGAAAAATTAACCGCCGACGCACCCATTCGACCTGACGTGGTCGGGGGATTGAAAACGGTCGAGGAAGTGTTTCAGCATTTTCAGCCGCGTATCGATGTTGAATTTCAAAAGGATGATGGATCGTTCCTCAATGAGCAGCTCAGCTTTGCGAACCTGGGCGATTTTGGCACTAAAGGTATCACCGGCCAGAGCAGTTATCTTAAAGACCTGGAGATGCAAAAAAATGAGTATGCTAAATTGATCAAACAGTTTAAATCGACCAGGCTGCTTAAAGCCGTAATGGAGAATCCGGATAGCAAGCAAGCTTTTGTAAAAATGCTTGAGGCGCTGATCCAGGAGATTGACGACGCTGACTAAAAACTAACCGTAACGCCTAAAACATTAAAAAGATCATGGAAGAAAAGCTTCAGCAAGCTACCAACGGCACAATGCTAAAAGAAGGCGAGCGCCTTCAGAACGCCGAAACGGCAACGAAAGAGCAAGCCGACAAGCTCGCCAAATTCGGTGGATTTGAATTTGTCGAACTTGCCGTTGATGGCACACAAAATTTGAATCCGGATAAGAAGGCCAGGAAGAAGATATTTTTGTCGGATGTCGAAAAGAGGCCGGAAAGACTGGCTTTAAAAAAGACGCTGCAGCTTTGGAAGAGTATGCTTACCGAAGCGCAAACTGTTGGCGAGGTGATAGACAAGGCCGAAGCAAAGGCACGAAACACTGACACCTTGCTTAAAAGCAACCTGCTGAAGGCGCTGGAAGCAACGCGCGATATGGAGCGATCCTATCGTTCCGTGGCCCTTTTTTATAAGAATACGGAAAGTGATAAGCTGAAAAACGTGTCGATCATGAATGCCGAATTGGACCAGCTAAAGGACCTGGACAATACCCGGTTTATTGATGCAGTTGCTGCCGAACTAAAACAAAATTACGACCGGCTTGACCTGCGCAATAATTATTCTATCCTCTGCATGCCAGGCTACCTCGGCTCGAACAAAGTGGTTGAAAAATGGGCCAAGATAGCCTATGAGAACAAAGTGATGCTGGTGACCGATTTTGAACACCTGGACGAACCAGACGACGTAATGGAATTGTTCGAGGCGGCAAACCTTACCGGCGGGGATGTATACCGGTCCAACGTGATGATGACCTGCAACTGGCTGGTAGGTCGCGGTAAAGCAGGCGAAGTCGGCGAGGATGAAGACCTGTTTGTGCCACCGTCGGGCGCGTTGGCTGGTAAGATGTACAAAACGCTGATGAGTCAGGTCACCGCCGGCAAAAAGCACGGCGGGATGAACGAGGTGGACGGTGTGCGCTTTGACCTGAAAAAAAGCGAAATAGCTGACCTGGAAAAACTGGGCCTGATACCCATGGTGAACGATTATGGCAAGGTAATGGCTTTCTCAGCCAAAACATTGTTTAAGGGCGATAACCTGGGTCTGCAAACCTATTCCGTGGTGCGCGTATTTGATTACGTTACCAAAGTGCTGATAGACTTTTTGAACCGGCGCGCGTTTGAGAACTGGAACTCAAAAGCCGAAAAAGATTTGCGTGCTCAAATGACGAAGTTTTTGGATAGCATTACCGGCCCGGATAAATTAATAGAAAACTGGAAGATCATGCGATTTATGCAGGATCCACAGCAGAAGGACCGGATTTGGCTCGACATACATATGACCCCGTATTTTCCGGCCAAAAGCTTTATGATCAAAATGGACGGCCACAAAGGAGAGGATTCTGCCGAGTGGGAAACCGAATACGGAAAAGCATAATCAAAAAATAAATACTAAATGTTTAACCTTTAAAATAAAAAATTATGGCAACTCAAACCGGCATTGTCCTTAACGTAAACAGTAAGGACTACGATGCATACAGCTGCAGTTATCACTTTAACCAGGGTACTGCGGGCGATGGCTTCCCTAATGGTTCGGTCATCGGCGGGCAGATACAACTGATCCTCAATTCTACCAAAGACACTTCATTAGTGGAATGGATGTGTGATGCAAGTAAAAACTACGATGGCAAAGTTACATTCTATCAACCCGATGATCTTACCAAAACCATGAAAACCCTGAATTTTAAAAAAGGGTTTTGCGTGAGCTACGCCGAGAGTTTCAGCAGCGGGCCAAACGGCACTCAAGCCATTGTTATTAGCGCCAACGAAGTCTCGATTGGTAACGCGGATCTTAATAATAATTGGCCAGCCTAAGTGGTCGGTTATAGTACTTAAATATAAAACTGAAAAACATGGCTGAAGATTTTGACAGTTTTTGGAAAATTACCAGCACTGCTGGTACCTCACTATATTTGGGAGCGGGTATAGTCGGTGGCGCCGGGCACTTAATACTTAAATTTCTTGACCCGTATACTAATAAAGAGTATAAAGGCACTTATTACGGAGCCGGAGTAGGGGCTGGCGCTGGTGTTAAGTGGGCAAAAGGCGCGGAACTGCTCGAGAAATATTTTTTAGCACAGCGCGCAGCAATGAACGAATATATAAGCAATCATGCCGAAACGGATATATATCGGAGTGCTATCGCTCCATTTCCCCCCTCGCGGATCAATAACACAGCGGATTTTAACCAGCATTTACTAGTGATAAGCGGCTCGGCCGAGTTCGGGGCTAACGTCAACTACAATACGCTTTTTTTTCACAGTTTTCCACACAGCGTACTTCAAGCCGTTTTCTCACCTGTATCGATCACGGGAATAGCAATAACTGCAGGATGGGCTGTCGGCATGGTTGGCGCCCAGGTAACCTTCGCGGAGTTTCATTGTACAGAATTTATTTCAGTTTAAGGCTTACCAGTCAATGACCAAAAGCCAGGTTTCAATCGAATTAAAATATGATGCGAATAACGGCGGAACTGTTATCCGCAGCGGCATTTCACAAATTATGATTCACCAGTCCGTTAATTCACACCATTTTTTTGAGGTAACCTGCAATGCGGATTTTATAGAAGATAAAAGCGATACAATACTTCAAAAGTCCCGGGAATACATCGGTAAACCAGTAAAAATTCAAATAGCCGACAGCCTGCTTATTTGCATCGTGACAGAAGTTGGTATCAAAAAATCCAGTACTGGTTTTAAAGGCGATCTAATTATTAAGGGCCGCAGCCCCGGTTTTATTATGGACGACAGGCCTAATACCCAATCCTTCACCAATATGCAACTGAAGGATATTGTTAGTAAGGTAAAAAGATCCTATCCGGGCAATATCATCCATTTTGACGATGACAAGATCGCGCCGCAATACCATTCTAAACTCGAATATATTACGCAATATAACGAAAGCGGTTTCCGGTTCCTCAATCGATTAGCGGCTGATTTCGGCGAGTGGTTTTATTACGATGGTACCGAGACTTATTTCGGACTGCCATCCCAAGAGCATACGGTAAAGCTTTACACTGGTTCTGATATTCAAAACTTCGATATTTCAATGCAGGTACTGCATGTGAACTACAAAATGCAGTTGTATGATTACCTGAAAAATGAAACCGTGAATAAGTCAGGCGGCGATGCCGCCAAACCCGCCATGGACAGTCTTTCCGATTATGCGTTTAACGCGTCAAAAAACCTATCCGGGTTTTCGCCGCAATACATAAACGCAGAGGTTTACAACCTGGAAACTCCGCTCAGCCAGGTTGCCAGCGAAATGGTAAATATTGAGGCCGGTTTGGATGCCAGCCAGTTTGTGATGCTGCAGGGCAGCTGCACGCGTTCAGATCTGAAACTCGGTACTGTTATCCAGGTTAGGGAGCGGTCGGGCCCGGACGGGAACAACGAAGAAAACCTGGGTGACTATCGTATCATCGCAATTACGCATACCTCACACGGACAGGGCAATTATCAAAATACTTTCAAGGCAATCCCTAAAACGCTCAAATACCCGCCGCTGCCAAAGGCGAACCGGCCCATTTGCCCGACACAGCCCGCTATTGTAACCGATAATAACGACAGTATGGGCCGGGTGAAGGTGCAGTTTTACTGGCAAAAGGAAAGCAACCAAAAAACACCCTGGTTAAGGGTACTAACGGCCCAGGCTGGTGACAAAAGGGGATTCCTTTTTGTACCTGAAGTTGGTGACGAGGTATTGGTTTGTTTTATCGACAATGACCCTGACCAGCCCTATGTGGCAGGTTCGCTTTACCATGGCAAAGCAAAACCAGAGGGCGGAGGAGATAATAATGCAAAGGGAATAATAACGGCGGGCGGCAATCACATAGTGTTCAGTGACAAAGCTGACAAGCAAAAAATAGAAATCTACAATAAGAAAAACAAAATAACGCTGCACTGCGAGGAGGATGGAGGTATCCTGCTTTATTCAGAAGAGATACTTCGCTTTAAATCCGATAAGGACATTCGATTCCATGCGAAAGGACGGTTTGACGTGGTTGCCAAAGAGATAAATCTCTACACGCAGGAAAATACCGATATTAAAAATACTGACGCGGATTCACAATTTGCGATGACCGCTGACTCGCTTAGATTGATATTGAAAAAGAAATTTGAGATGCAGGGTCAACAGGGACAGCCAACTATTGATGTTAAAATTAATGCGAAGGAGATAGATATGAATGCAGCGAGCACCTTGAAGCTGAAAGCAGATAACGAGATCGATATTGCTGCGAAGCAGGCTCTGTCTGTAGACGGCGGGCAGATGGCCACAATAACCGCCAAAGAAGGCCTGAGTATTGATGGCGGGAAGTTGGCCATGATAAGCGGAAAATTGGTTAAAATAAATTGATGGCAGCGCATGAACAAAGGTTATTATACATTGCCCATCGCGTTTCAGCGGATCATCGAGCGAAAAGAGCTATCGAGATGCGATCTGCAGGCATCCATTGCCCAAAATATCCACTTGCTGCTGGTTACGTCGGTTGGCGAGAGCCGGTATAATTCAAACCTCGGCAACCTGGTTTGGGAATCGGATTTTGAAAATATTTATAACCTGAACGCGTGGACAGACAGGATGGCGAAGGCGATCGCTTTAACGCTCAAGGGGAATGAGCCCCGGTTGACGAATGTTACGATTCAGTTGGAAATAACACAGGAAGAAACCAGCAATAATCGCGGCGGCGCAACAACGGCGATAAGAAAAAGACTTGATATGCGGGTTGCCGGCAATTTGCAGAAAACCAACGAACCCTTTGTTTTTTCGGAACCGATTTACTTAAGCCCCATTTCGTTCGATTAAAGTAAATAAAAACAGGATGGCAGGCAAAACATTAAAAGAGCGGGTAAAGACCAGGATGATGCAAAATGCGGCGCACTTATGGGGCGCCGAAAACGGCGACATCGAAACCGATTGCGATCCATTGGTATCCATGCTGATCGAGGCCTGCGCAAATGAAATAGAAAAGATCAATAACGAGATAGAAAATACCGATGCCAGGGTGATCAAATATCTCGCACAGCTTATAACGCCCGATATTATTACCGGTTACCGGCCGGCACACGCTATAATGCAGGCAAATCCGGTTGAGCAACAAGCGGTTATAAAACCGGAGTTGCAGTTTTGTTTTACCAAAAAGCTACAGAATGATGTAAATCCCAAATTGCAGGGCACCGAAGAAATTTTTTTTTCGCCGGTTGCAGAATTTAAATTAATAAACGCAGCGGTAAAATACCTGGTTTTTAACGATACCATATTTGAAAATGACAACGCTTACCAGAAAAGACTGATCGCCGACAGCTATAGCGCCCAAAAGTTAACGAGGGGTTGTTTGTGGATCGGGCTGGAATGGCATAGCCAACCTGAAGGCGCTACCGAACTAAGTGTATATTTCGATTTAAAGAACAACCCGCTTAAGGGTCAGTTTATCAATCTTTTGCCTTATACCCGGTGGAGCATAGAAGGCATGTCGTTAGACACGGTCCCGGGCCTCCCTTTGCTCATTAAGAATGAAAAAAGCGAACTCACGAACGAGTTTGGTACCGACCGGCACCATATGAAGGAGGTCATGTCGGGTTATAGCTCGCATTATATTACAGTATCAAATTTTGCCGTCGCAAAGATTGAACCCGGGCGCCCCCAGGTTTTTAAGGATGTTTTCGATCAAAGTGATATTGAAAAGCTCTCTGAAAAATGCTTTTGGATCAAAGTGGAGTTCCCGAACCCCGTTACGGAAGAAATGCTGCCGGACCTGGTTTGCGGCATCAACTGTTTCCCGGTTGTGAATAAAAAAATAAACGAGCTGACATTCCGGCTATCACAAAACCTCAACATCGTGCCACTTAAAAGCCAGGATCATTTTTTTGCAGTTAGGGGCATTTATTCGCAGGAGGGCGCTGCTTATGCAAACAGCCCGTTGAGCAATGCAAACAGGCTCGACACGGGTACGTTTATTATCCGCGAGGGCGGCACCGAGCGTTTCGATAAAAGGAACGCCGCCGATACGGTATACCATATGCTCGATCTTTTGCGGGACGAAAGCGGTGCATTTACGGCTTTGGGTAATGAATTCATCTCCTCCAACTTAAAGCAGTTAAATCAAACCCTTGCATTTATCGAGCAAAGAATAAATAATACCGGTGATTCACGGGATTCAACGCCCTACTTGTTCGTAAATCCATTCAAAGAAGGTGAAAATATCTTTGTCTCATTCTGGACTACCAAAGGCGAAGAAGCAAACAATATAAAATCCGGGAGTAAACTAGACCTGTACGGAAGCAGTGATGTTCAAAGCGATAGTATCCTGCTTATCACCGGTACGCGGGGTGGCCGGGCCAGGATGGACGATATGGAGCGGCTGGCTGCGTTTAAAATGGCTTTGCTATCGCGCGACCGGATAGTAACCCCCCAGGATATAAGAGTTTTCTGCTTTAACGAGCTTGGCCGCGAAATAGAGGACGTAACGGTAAAAAAAGGATTTGAGATATCGAATGATAGTAAAGGAGGCTTTCTTCAAACTATTGAAGTTACGTTAAAAATATCCAGGCGAAGCCGGTCGACCGGCGGCGAATGGAAGGATATTGCTGATCATCTCGGAACTAAGATTATGAACAATACGGCGGGATTGACGCCGGTACGCCTCCTGATCGAGGACGACCAGGGCTATCCGGCAATGGTAAGCTAAGATTATGAAGCGATGAAGATCACACTTGAGTATATGACCGAAATAATCCGGGACATGCCGTACGATCTGCGGGCTGAGGTGGTTTTGGCCGAATTGCTGGAGCAAGGTATTGAACAGGATGCGGTGTTGGTAGGATCGATGGGGCTTTTTAAGCGAAATTTCAGCCGCGATATTGAAAAAGTATCCCTAATGGATTGGAATAAGCGGCGCCAATCTGCGCTTGTTACCTTAAACCGGGAGGGAATGTACGATGCTTTGCCGCAGGTGGTGACACATGGAACCGCGCAGAAAAGGCCCCCTGGTTTTAAATCTGCATCTGACATGGTGCTGGAAGTGAGCCAGCGCCGGCATGAACAAAAAGCTGCCCGTAAATTTTTCCTGCCGTTTGAAAGTGAATTTTATCATCAGCTCATTAGCCTGGAGATAACAGAAAGGAATATCCTGAAAGGTTTCCTCGGCACGTCAAGGTACACCGGGCTGATGAACAAATTTTGGCAGCTGCCGGTAATTTTAAGCGCAAGGCAAAAGGCAGTATTTATATACCTGATACCGATCATACACAAAGCGGTAGGCGACCTGAAAATTACCGGGTCTTGCTATGAGGCAATGCTGGAGGTTCCGGTGAGCATGGCCTATAAGATACGCTCGGAATTGATGCCGGTTGAAACAAACGATAATGATGATGCTGAACATATCCTGGGTGTGAATTTTGTCTGCGGGAATAAACTGCTTATAAGTGAGCCCTATTGCGAGATATCGCTGGGCCCTATGTCAGCCGAACAGCATGAGGATTACCTTCCCTGGGGAAAGGGGAGGGGCATAGTTGACTTTATGAATGGTTACTTTTTCCCCTTTGATGCCAATCACGCGCTAAAAATACTGGGCGGTGATGAGGTGATTGAATTTGAATTGTGTCATCCGCACTTAAGACTTGGATTTACGAGTGCCTTACCTGTAATAAATTAATAACATTAAAACATGGGACAACCGGCCGCAAGAATTGGTGATATGCATAATTGCCCGATGACAACAATTTTCACTCCGCACGTAGGGGGACCGATCATTGGCCCGGGCGCACCAACAGTACTTATCGGCGGTAAACCTGCGGCAGTTGTCGGTGACACCTGTGCGTGTAATGGCCCGACAGATAGTGTGACTGTCGGTTCAACTACCGTATTTGTTGGAGGCAAACCGGCGGTCCGTGCAGGCGACATCACCGCCCATGGGGGCAGCATCACGGTGGGTTGCACAACAGTACTTATTGGCTGATTTTAAAACGATTTAAACATATTGATATGGTACCAGGCGTTTCGTTTATTGTTCTCTTAAGCATCTTGTTCCTATGCTGTGTCGGAGCGTTGGTATTGACCGGCGTGTGTGTTAACGGGTTTGGCGCATATAAAAAAAAGCCCTACACCATCGGTATACTATCGGCAATTATAGCCGTTCTGCTTGCCCTTGCATTGGCTTACGTGCTGAAATTGTACCCGTTTGCGCTATTTTGGATATTCGCCCTCATATTTATACTTTATGGCTTGATCATAAAAGGCATAACTCATAAACTATTCTTCTCAGCAAACGGCGCAAACCGAAACAATACGCTCGCAGGCGAGTTCGCCTACGCCATGTCGATTATTCTGTTTAACGCCTTGCTTTTTTCTGCGGCCGAATATTTCCTTTTTAAAGAAAGAGATTTCCTCTTTTACCCGCTGTTAATATCCTTTGCGGCATTCCTGCTACCATTATTGCTGTCAAATACTTTTAAGGAAGCGAGAGCGATCCCGCCTGCATATTTCCCGGTTTGGGAATATCCTGAATTACCCAAAGAATCACCTGCAGAAAATGCGAATGAAAAACTATTGGTTATTGGATTTGAAATAGCAAAGCGCCCAACGGATGGCCGGAACTATTTCAGAGCGCGCACTCCGGAGAGCATTCTCCTGGGCGATCTGTTTTATTTTTTTATAAACGACTATAATGAGATGCAAAGTGAGACGCCGATTAAGTTTCACGACCATCAAAATAATCCATATGAATGGTGGTTCCGGATAAAGCCGCGTTGGTACCAGGGGCAACGTGTACTGCATCCCGGTAAAACCGTAAAGGAAAATGGCGTTGCCGAAAACCTGGTAATAATTTGTGAAAGGTTACAAATGGAGGATAAACTATGAAGGAAGAAGTAAAATATTATCCTGTGAACTGGATAGATGGAATGAAGATCAATAAAGACCATTTTATTGCCCAGGAAAATGCTTTTTCAAGTGCTCTTCATAATTTCTTATCACCGAATCTTTCGCCGATAAGGTATGGGATAGTACGTTCGGACGCAAGCGGCCGCGGATCATTCAATGTAAAGGTATCCGCTGACAATCAAAACGCCATTCGGGTAAATGTTCTTTCATGCCAGGCTATAACGCCGGGCGGGGTATGGCTGGGCGTGCCCGGCTCCGCAGCCCTGCAACGGTGCACTGGCGAGGGAGAAAACGCAGTTACTCTTCCATTTTTGGCTACCGAAGGAGAAAACACTTACTGGGTCTTGCTAACAGTGAATCCATATGACCGTATACCCTTTGGTGCGCCCGACCCATCTGAGATGCCGCCGCGATTCCCTTATATCATCGCTTCGTGTACCGTGCTTGTCGTAAGCAATAGTCAATATCTACAATTTGCTTATCACCCCTATGCAATCGTCATCGGTAAATTGACGCTGAACGGAAATGAAATAAGAGTTGACGAATCCTATATTCCACCCTGTTACACCGTCAGTGCACATCCCGATCTGTTAGCCTTTTTAGGCGAAACAGACCAGTTTCTAAGCAACATGGAAAGAAGATGCACACAAATTGTTCAAAAGATACTTAAGAAGAATCAACAAAACAACCTATCGCAGTTAGTGTCTTTCTTGTGCGACCGGCTGATGCTATTTATAGGCCCAAACATTACCGAACTGCGATATACCGCAGCACATGAGGCGCCGGTAAAGCTATTGACTCCGATTTTAAGCATAGCCCGAATCATGAAGAACACCATCGACTTTCATTTGGGTTCCGGTAAGGAAGAATTGATGAATTACCTAAGCGAATGGTGCGACATGAACCAGTCGGACCTCGAGAACATGCTGAACGGCCTTTCAATCTTTCAGTACGATCATAATAACATTGGAACTTCTGTGCAGGCGATCAGGAAATTTATGTTTGTAACAAGCCAGTTGTTCGACACGCTAAGTAACCTGGAATTTATCGGTAAACGAAGGGATACGGGAATCTTCATTAAAGAAGAAAACAAAGAAAATACAGTCGCGTCGGAAGAACCGAAACCCAGGCGCAAATTTTTTGGATAATATGTTAGAACAGACCCATACCCATGAAACCTTTAAATAAACAAGAAAGACGTTCGGCGTTTTCAAGATTTTTGCTTTTTTATTGCATTACGCTGGTAATTATGGCGGCTATCGTTTTTTTTGGATTTAATGCTATACCTGCTCAGCAAAAAAAGCTTTCAAAGAAAATGGATTATTATGAAAAGCAGCAGCGGGAATTCGCTCAATTCAGCGTTTTGGTCGATACTATTACGATGCTTCAGCGCACATCTGAAATATCCAATGCAAGCGCAATGAAATCGATCGCGGACAGGATCTATCAGGCCAGCAAGGTGGGCGACAGTACGTCGTCAAACCGATTGATATTTGATAGGACTATAGCGCTTTTATATAAAATCCAAATTAACAATGAGGCGCTTAGCCAAAAATATCAGGATGCAACGGAAAAAAATTTGGCCCGCAATCAACTAAACAACCAAATTGACAGCTTGAATAAGGCCTTAAAAAAATGTCAGGGTGATCAGAAGGCAGCAGACCGAAAAGCGGATCAAATAGACTATGACAAGATCTTTTTTGGCATTCTGGATTCTGTTGTCAAATTTAGAACCCCCTACCGGGAAAATGTGTTTAGCCAGTATTTATGTAACGGTGGTCAGACACCTGTGATTATTGAATACCAGGAAAAAACAGATAAGATAGTACGTTACGACACGCTGCCGCATGTATTCAAAGATGTTTATTCGAAGCTTGGAGATACGCGGCAAAGCCGAATCATTAAACTTGTAAAATGCGATAAGGGCAGAAAAAAAGGTAATGATTGCGTAGTTTCAATCACCATTATTTGGCAAAATAAAGGTGGCCTGCATTTGGGTATTCACACTAAAACTCTTTTTTAAAAAAAACATTCGTCAATATATGGAACCGTCTGAAAATGAAAATATTAGGAAAGCCCGGGTGGCGTTCCTCGTCGTCTTCGTGCTGTTAGCCGGACTTTTTGTCCTCGTAGTAGCACATTTTGCGCAAACTTCGTCCGGGGAAGGAAATGTTATGGCAAAGAAAGTAAACAAATTTAAAAATGACTCGGCATTAATGTACGTGTTTTCTGCAAAGGCCAGCGGTCTTCAAAAAAGGCTTTTGGATACTACCGTCGATACAGCAACAATCTACCGGCAGATACAGGGAAGTTTGGATAGCTTAAAGACGGTAAGCGAGAAACTCACGCTTGATACGCCGGGCAATCATCACTTTTATATAAATGTTTTAACTTCTATTGCGAAACTTAAACAATCCGTTATTGCGCTCCGGTCCAAAGGTCAAACAGAGAATTTATCTGATTTGAAGGAACAAAAGAGTGAACTGCAAAATAGTTTGAATTTATGCCAATTGAAACAACCAAAATGATAAACATACTTTTTCAAAGTGTAAAGAGAAAATGAGCAGATCTGATCAAATTTTTACGCGCGTCCGACTCGGCCTGGACAGGCGGGTTTGGAGAACTTTTTTGATAACGATATTATTGTTGGTTATTGTTCTAATAGTGACGACCCGATTTTCCCAGATACTGGTATAAGGGGCGCTTGGCCAAGAACTGCGACCACCGGAGTTTATACTTACCTGTGGGACTATGCTGGCCCTTAACCTAAAGACACTGCGGTACATTGCCGGGGACGACTGGGATGTGGCTTATCCATTTATAGTAATTCTATATATCCTTCTGTTCCATTCACCCGGATCCGCCGTCCATCTTTGATCAGTTGCGTAGCATTCTCCAAACCGACAACAGCTGGCAACCCATATTCGCGTGCGATAACTGCTCCATGGGTCATCAGTCCGCCAACTTCAGTTACCAGGCCTTTTATGGATACAAACAATGGCGTCCAGCTAGGGTCGGTAAATGCAGTGACTAATATATCTCCGTCTTCCAGGTCGGCATCTTCCATGTTTAAGATTACACGCGCCCGTCCTTCTATAACGCCGGAAGATACAGCCAAACCAGCAATGGCTTCGGCCGGGAGGTTTTCCCGTTTGTACTTACCCGCAATGATCTCGCCATCCGACGTAATAACACGCGGCGGAGTCAGTTTTTCAAATAGCTTATGCTCGTCTTTTCGTTCGCTGATGACCTGGTAATCCAGCTCGTTTGTGCGTACCACTTCGCGAAGCTCTTCAAAAGTGAGATAATATATATCTTCCCTTTTATGTATAATGTTGGCTTGTACTAGTTTTTCAGCTTCTTTCAGTAAGGCCTGCTTATAAACAAAGAGGCGATTAACGATGCCGTATTTCGGATACTCACGATAACCAATGAAATTCCGGAGCAGGCTGATCATTTGTTTGGTTTCACCGGCCTTTTGTTCGCCGTCTGGCAATTGCTTCAGCCGGTCCAGTAACTCTTGTTCTTTTTTTAGAGCTTCCTGTCGCCCTTGTTCAAATTTCCGGTTGCCGGCGCCGCGCTCAAAATTTTTGATGTTACCGAGGATCATGGGGACAAGTGCGGTGGGTTTTTCGCTCCAGCGCGTTTTAGTAATATCGATCTCACCGGCACAACGCATTCCGTATTTGTTGAGATAAATGCTGATAGCATGCCGGGCTTCCTGTCCACCATCAAACTGAAGCAGTCCATCCAAAAAGTTATCATCTTTTACCTGTTGTAAATAACTAATTATCTCCGGATAAGGGCGGATCACGTCTGCGACATCCAATAACTCCCGGCCCATTTCCGAAGTAATATTGTTGGGTGCGGAATAAGAAAGCGTGTCTGCCGCGTTTTTTTCACCCAGCCAATTCTTCATATTTTCATTGAGCCATGTTGAAGCATCTATAGCCGCCATTATTGCACCCATATTTTTCGACTCAAACAAGCCCTTCCTTAATTGCTGAAGATCTTCCGGGATAAAATCAAACAGATCCGACCCTGATTTCGTCCGGATGGTTTGCTTTAATTCCGCTACCGAAGTTTCACTACGCTTGATCAGACCAGCAACGATTGCCGTATCGTTTTCGATTTGTGCCAAAATGTCGACGGCCGATTTACCTGCACTGCTTTTAACGCGGCCCAAATCTGATTGGTCATCTGGCAGGGGTTTTATAAAATCTCCTCGCTCCGTGATGGCTATTAATGCGTCTTTTATAAGCGGATCGTGTTCGCCCATCACATTTATGATCATTTTTTTGCCGGCCGGCGAAGCCAGTTGTTGTGTCACGTCAATAAACAATCTTCCACCAGCTTTAAACATCGGCCGGAAAGCGGTTAGCTGCCACAAAGACAAGCCCAATGGTTTCATCGGGTCGGTCATCATTTGCTGATGACCGACTGATACATAAACGTGATTTTCTTCATCATTCATTTCAGGGATCGGGTATAAAGTAGTAATAGGCCGGCTCTGGACAATATAAAATATGCCATCAGCCAAACACCATTCGATATCCTGAGGGCGGCCGAAATGTTCTTCTATCCGTCTGCCCAGGCGCTCCAACTGTAACACCTGGTCATCCGTCAGCGCCGCGCTGTTTTGCTGCCCGGGCCCGATCTCCTGTTCTTTCGTGCCACCATCTTTTAAGGCATAAATAGCCAATTTTTTGGTCGATACCTTTTTATCTATAATCACTCCGTTACACACTTTATAGTTATCAGCATTCACCAGGCCGGACACCAGGGCCTCACCAAGTCCGAAACCGGCATCGATGGATGACACTTTGCGGTTACCAGTAACAGGATCGGCAGTAAACAAAATTCCTGCTGCCTGTGGGAAGACCATCTGTTGAATAACCACAGCCAGCTGTACTTTATCATGATCGAAGCCGTTTTGAAGACGATAAATTACCGCACGCTCCGCAAATAGCGAAGCCCAGCATTTGCTGATATGCTTTAGGATGGCCTGCTGCCCGATAATGTTCAAATATGTATCCTGCTGACCTGCAAAGGATGCCGTGGGCAGGTCTTCCGCAGTAGCGCTTGACCGCACAGCAAAGGCACATTTTTCACCAAACTTTGTAAGATGACCCGTTAGCTCTTGTATTATATCCTCACCAATAGGTATGTTTTCGATGACCATACGGATTTTTCCGGCGATTGCGATAATATTTCCCCTGTCCTCGGCCTTAAAACGCGCTAATTCACGCATTAGGCTGTTCAACTCCCGGTCACTTTCGGTTATTTTTTTATAGGCTTTTGTGGTAACGCAAAAACCCGATGGTACCTGTATCGCCTTGATTCCGGATAGCTCTCCCAGGTTAGCGCCCTTGCCTCCGGCAAGCAGAAACTTTGATCTGTCGATCTGTCTGAAACCAAGGATATATCGTGTTTTTTTTTCTGTGCTGCGTTCGTTTTCCGGTATCATACTGGTGGTTTTTTTGATGTGCGAAACCAAAAATATAAGGTATGATGGATCAAAATACAGTTTTTCAACTATATTTTTTTAAGGGCAATAATGGAGAAATGGGAGCGTTATCCATACAAACAGAGGGGTTTGGATCGGGCTATATTTGAGGCTTTTGATGCTTCAACAATCGAAGAGATGACATCACTATATTAGGATTACGAATCACTATTTCTTTCTGTTTCAGCAGTGACTCACACACATCAATCCTAATCCGATAATTACAGTAAATTTTATGCGCCAAAGGTGAACGCCCAAACCACTGCGGATGTTTCTGCATTCAAGTGTGGAATTTATTCAGAAACAGAATTACAAGCATTTACGAAAATTATTAAAATGGAAATATGAAATCAACCAGAACACACAGGTGAACGGTTTTCGGCCTGCCCATTCAATACAAATACGAACGCCCCAATGTTCGTTTTTGTTACAATAATTGGCGCGGGCAAAACGCTATTAGTTATATATCAGCAGGTTATCAAATTGGAACAGGGATTGACGCAGTAAAGTCGATTGAATGCATATACTTTCCATATCACCCCATACGACCTGGCTTTCCTCGGAACGATATTTATCGGGCTGACTTTTGTCCTGTTGCTATGGTTCGCCAAAAGCGCTAACCGGGCTGCAAACCGCTTGCTTGCGCCGGCCCTTGCAGCCGTTGTTTTGCGGATGGCCTGGGTATTGGCCATTGACGTCCGGCTGACGGCGTACTTTCCCTGCTGGAGCTGGCTGCCCCTGCAATTTTCGCTTGCGATAGGCCCTTTTATTTATTTCTATGTGCTTAAAATAACCCGGCCGGGATACAAATTCCGGTGGAATGATATGCTGCATTTCAGCCCCATGTTGCTGCAAGTGGGTGTTCAGCTGTTGGCGGTTAAGGAAAGTTTAAGAACAGGCGCTCCCGCTTACGATACACAGTTGTTCCGGCAACTGAACCCGCTATTGCAGTTGCTTACGTTTATTTCGGTTATTTGGTATTTGCATTATAGTGATAAGCTGATCCGGGGCTTTCATAAACGCCTAAAAGCTAACGTTAATGACGCGGCCCGGTATGAACTGCGCTGGCTGCATCGCCTGCTCGCGGGCTTTGGCGTGGTATGGCTGCTTTGGATACCCTATGCCCTGGTCGACTCTTATTATCGCTACCAATTAGGCGCAGATACCTATTACCCTTTGTACCTGCTTTTAGCGGCCGTGATGATCTGGATAGCTATCGCCACCGTTTTGAGGCCGGAAGCTGAAGCGCCGCTCCCGGCGCGCCCGGTTTTAAAACCATTGCCCGCGACGGACCTGGTGCAAAAAGGTATTTGGCTGATGAAAGTAATGGGCGCCAACCTGTTTTACCAGGATCCCGGGCTGGGCCTAAGTTCACTGGCTGAAAAGCTGGACATGTTTCCCCATGAATTGTCGCGGATCATCAATGTGGGGCTCGGAAAAAACTTTAATGATTTTATAAATGAATACCGTATCCGGGAGGTGACCCGAAAAATGCGTGACCCCGCTTATGACCGGATAACCCTGCTGGGCATTGCATATGACTGCGGATTCAATTCAAAAACCACCTTTAACCGTGCTTTCAGGCAAATGACCGGGAAAAGCCCGGCAGAATATAAAAACTATCTGAAAAAAGAGCGACCATATTATAACTTGGAACGCCGGCCCCATTTTGCAGCGGTAAATTCGAACCAGGAAACCACGCCAAAGTGGTCTTCGGAGAAATTAAACCGCAATTATATGTTTAAAAATTATTTAAAGATCGCATGGCGCAACCTGGTACACAACAAGGTTTACAGTGCGCTTAACATCGCCGGGCTGGCAACGGGCATGGCAGTGGCATTGCTTATCGGTTTATGGGTATACAGCCAGTATTCGTATGACCGTTTTCTGCCCGGCTATAACCAGCTATACCAGGTTAAATTGAACTTCTTTCACAGCGGCGAGGTCGTAACGCAAACCGGATCGGCGATGCCGCTGGTGAATGAATTGAAAAAATATCCCGAGGTAAGATATGCGTCGGAAAGGGGCTGGGCCGGTTCGCATAGCCTGGTTGTTGGCGATAAAAAACTTCGCGCCAGCGGATCAGCGATTGGTTCCGATTTTTTGCGGATATTTCCATACCCACTGGTGAAGGGGAATGTTAATTCTGTTTTCGCCGATCCCAATTCTATTATTTTAACGGAATTCGTTGCAAAGGCTTTGTTTGGTAACCAGGACCCGATAAATAAGGTTATCCGCATCGACAACCAGTATAACATCAAGATTACCGGCCTGATGAAAGATGCGCCGTTAAATTCAACTTTACAGTTCCAATTTTTTTTACCGTACAGCCTTATCGAGGCCACCAACCCGGGCGCAAAAAAGGAACGCACAAATTGGCAGAGTTATTCGACTCCCGAGTATGTGGAATTGCAACCCGGCGCCGATGCGGAAGCTTTCAAAAACAAAATAAAAGACATCGTTTGGAATCATGCCCAGGACAAGAGCACAAAGATTGAAGTGTTTTTACAGCCGGCAAAAAACTGGCACTTGCTCACGCAGTTTAAAGACGGCAAGCCGGTGGACGGTGTGATCGAGTACGTGCGCATGTTTGGCATCATCGGCATATTGGTACTGGTGATCGCCTGCATTAACTTCGTGAACCTGTCTACCGCACGTGCTGAAAAGCGAGCGCGCGAAGTAGGGGTGCGCAAATCTGTCGGTTCCCTGCGGCGCGATCTGATCTTCCAGTTTTTGAGCGAATCCTTGCTGGTCACGCTAATCGCTTTTGCCGTATCGATACTGATCGTTCAGCTTGTATTGCCATCTTTTAATACCTTAACGTTCGGTGCTATCTCTATACCTTATACCAATGGTACATTTTGGTGCATCATGGTGGCTT
Organism: Bacteroidota bacterium; assembly: GCA_013285685.1. Lineage (GTDB taxonomy): Bacteria > Bacteroidota > Bacteroidia > Sphingobacteriales > Sphingobacteriaceae > Mucilaginibacter. The sequence continues at coordinate 29,601 of JABDHD010000011.1, read as the reverse complement.
ATGTGCTCGTTACCGGCCTATTGGCGGGTAGCCGGCCGGCCTTTTACCTCTCCTCTTTCAAACCCGTAAAAGTGTTAAAAGGCACTGTGCAATTGGGAAAGCGGGCCTCGCTGCCGCGTAAAATAACGGTGGCTGTCCAATTTACTTGTTCCATCGCGCTGATCATCAGCACGCTGGTTATTTACCAGCAGCTTCAATACGCCCAAGACCGGCCTAAAGGCTATGATGTAAACCGCCTGGTGTATGTGAATGACTCGCCCGACCTCGAAAAAAACTATATGGCGTTTAAACAGGACCTTTTGAAGAGTGGCCAGGTGGAAAGCGTCGCCAAAGGCGGCAGCGCCATGCTGTTTTTCCCGGCTTCGTTCGGCATATTAGATTTTCCGGGCAAGAAAACCGGCGAATCGCTGGAGATGGCCACCACAGCTGTTTCGCCCGATTTTTTTAAAACAGTGGGGATGACCTTTGTGGCAGGACATGATTTTGTGGGCGGCGCAGTGCCCGATACCCTGCACATCATTATTAACGAAGCCGCGGCGCAACGACTGCGGTTAAAAAATCCTGTCGACAAGATCATTACGACTGAATATACAAAAAATCCACTGCGCATTGTCGGCGTGGTGAAGAACGCTATTGTCGGGTCGCCTTTTTATTCGGCTACACCCGCGCTTTACGTGTATAACCCTGGTTGGGGCGGGGCCATAATGTTCCGCATAAGCAGGAATGCCGGCACACAGGCGGCCTTAAAAAAGATTGGGGCCATATTCGATAAATACAATCCAACCTTTCCGTTCGAATATAGTTTTGCCGACCAGGCTTATGATCAGCAGTATCAACTAGAGTCGCTGGTGGGCACGCTGGCAAGCCTGTTTGCCGGGCTGGCCATTTTTATTTCGTGCCTGGGTTTGTTCGGCCTTTCGGCATATGTAGCGGAGCGGCGAAAAAAAGAAATCGGAATCCGGAAAGTGCTGGGCGCATCTGTATCGCAGGTTTGGGTTTTGTTATCAGGCGATTTTTTAATGCTTGTTTTGATCAGCTGTGTTATTTCGTCCCCCATTGCCTTTTACTTTTTACAGGGATGGCTGCAAAAGTATGATTACCGGATTACTATCGGCCCCGGCGCATTCATAATAGCTGCCGTACTGACGATCGTGATTACCATATTTACCATAAGCTACCAGGCTATCAGCAGCGCGCTGACCAACCCGGTGCGTAGTTTGCGAAGTGAATAGCTTTTTTGAGGTGAAAAGCGAAAGGTAAAAGGCGAAAGGTTTTAATTAGAACCTGTAAATGATGATAGCTATCAGCTATTGAACAATTTAACAAATAAAAACGCTCCCCTTTAGGGGAGTTGGAGGGGTAAGAGCTTAGATCCCGTAAACGAGCGATCTGAGATTTAGTTGAAACACAATGTGGTGCGTTCCGGGGTGAGATACGGAACGCATTTTTATTTGGATTTGCGGAGGCTGAACCGGCTAAATACCTGCCATTTAAATGCACCAACGATGCGGTTTATTGTTTACGACGTGTTCCCAATCGCGACCATGGACGTTCACAATATTAATAGTTAATTTTGCCACAGATAAAAATTCAAGATGTCTATAACTACCGAAAACGAAAGAATTGGAATGCAGCTGGCCTGTGATGCGGCAGCCGTTACGCTGAAGAAGATGCGGGACTATGCTCAACCGGGTATCTCCACAAAAGAACTTGACGACTATGGCGGCGAACTGCTGGCAGCGCAAGGCGCATCTTCTGCACCTGCCTTAACCTACGATTTTCCCGGCTATACTTGTATAAGCATTAATGGGGAGGTGGCGCACGGCGTACCATCCGCCGATAAAATATTAAAAGAAGGCGACCTGGTAAATATTGACGTATCGGCAGAATTAAACGGTTATTGGGCCGATAACGGCGGCTCCTTTGTTTTGGGGGAAGATATCCATGGACATGGCAAACTGGTTGAAAAATCGAAAGAGATATTAAAAAAAGCGATCAGCAACATTAAAGGCGGTGTCAGGATATCGGAGATTGGCAGATTGATAGAGACTGAGGCCAAAAAAGCCGGCTACACGGTAATCAAAAACCTTACCGGCCATGGTGTTGGCCGCAGCCTGCACGAGGAGCCGCATGAGATTGCCAACTACTACGACAGGTATAACACTGAACGATTTAAAAAGAATTCGGTAGTAGCGATAGAGACGTTCATCTCAACCCGGTCCACCATTGCCGAAACACAGGCAGACGGCTGGACCCTAAGCGGCAACAAAGGCGGTTTTGTTGCGCAGCACGAGCATACCCTGATGGTAACAGGCGGTGAGCCGGTGATATTTACAGCGGAGAATGGGATTTGGGATTAATTTTTTAAATTTCCCAAAACAACATACTACCGCCGGTTCAAGCGGGACGCTTGAACCGGCGGAACTCAATAACCAAACCAAATGATAAAAAGTTATTTCAAAATAGCGTGGCGAAACCTTACGACCCGCAAGTTTTATACTTTTTTAAATATCAGCGGGTTAGCCATAGCCATTAGCTGCTGTATATTTATTTACCTGTATACCAGCTACAATTTAAGCTTTGATGCCTATCATAAGCAATCAAAAAACATTTTCAGGCTGGTGTATGAGCTGCACCTGCAGCAAACCGAATATGATAAGGGATCTTCCTTCGCTGCATACAAGTCGCTTCAAACGGAATTTGCGCAGGTACGGCGGGCGGCTTTTTCTGCCGATAAACAGAGCCTTACCGTAACCGTTGCGGGGAATGCCGGCAAGCGCTTTAAGGAAGAAAATAATGTTTCATTTACCGATGCCGCCTGGTTTAAATTGTTCAGCTATAAATGGCTGGCCGGTAACCCTGCAGAGCTGGATGAGCCGGGCAACGTGGTGTTACGCCAAAAAACAGCCAAAAAATATTTTGGCGATACCAACCCTATCGGCAGGGCGCTCTTAATAAATAACCAACCCTTTAAAGTAAGCGGTTTAATTGCCGACGGCCCTTACAATACCGATTTAAAAGCCGACCTGTATGTTTCCGTCAATTCATTGTTAAAGTTAATGCCTACGCTGGGAAAAGACTTTTTCCAGGATTGGGGATATCTTAATTCAACCAACAGCACCTATGTTTTATTGAACAATGCAAACCAAAGGGCAGCAATCGAAAAGCAGCTTGTGGCATCAACCATAAAGCACCTGGGCAAGGGCGCCGAAAAATATTATCAATTTAAGCTGTTACCGCTAACCGAGGCCCATTTTGATACCCGTTACGGCGGTAGCGTCCAAAAAATACTTTTACGCAATTTAGCGGCTATCGGTCTTTTAATTATTGCCATAGCCGTATTTAACCACATCAACCTGGTTATTGCCCGGCAAACCCGGCGGGCGGCCGAAGTTGCAACCCGTAAGGTGCTTGGCGGCAGCATCCGGCAAATTTTTATGCAATTCATTACCGAATCGCTGCTTACTTCGTTTATCGCCATCATAACGGCCTTTATAATGGTGCTGGCACTGCTGCCGGCGGCTAACAGGTGGCTGTTTGCAGACGAGCCGGTCCACATCATTTCGTACACTGATCTTTGGGCCTTTGCCGGCTTGGCTTTACTTTTTACCACCATAAGTACCGGCGTTTACCCCGCCTGGCTGTTAAGCAGGATAAGCATAACCAGGGCGCTAAAAAACAATGCCTTAAACATGCCCGCCGGAATTGGCCGTAAGGTGATGGTGCTGTTTCAAAACACCGTCACACAGTCGCTCATCATATGCACCATTATTATTATCCTGCAGGTCCATTTTCTTAAAAATACGGATATTGGGTTCGACCGTAAATCGGTGGTCACCATCCCGGTAGGGCAGCTCTCCGCCGCCCAAAAGGAGCAGTTCAGCGAAAGCTTGCGCAACATGCCGGCTGTTCAAGCTTTCAGTAATTGCCGTAAACCGCCCGAAAGTGACAGCAAGCAAGGGGCGACGATTAACTATGACCACCGTACAAAAGGAGAAACATGGCCTGCCCGCTTTGCCATTGGCGACTCTGGTTATTGCCACACCTTTGGCCTGCAGATCATCGCCGGCCGCAATATCCGCAATAACCAGCCCACGCCCGAGTTCCTCGTCAACCAAACCATGGCCGCTAAACTGGAACCCGGGTATCCCGAACGTGTTATCGGAAAAAATTTGGTGGCAGGTGATACAAAGGGCGTTATTACGGGGATAGTAAAGGATTTTAATATAAAGTCGCTGATTGAGCCGATTGAGCCTTCGATATTGTTAGAAGACAAATACTGGCAAACCAATTTCGCCATAAAGTTTTCCGGAAATCATGCCGCCGCCACGCTTAACAGCCTGCAAGGCGCTTATCAGCGCATTTTTCCCGACCAGGTTTTTAGCTACCAGTTTGTGGACGAACAAATTGCCGCCCTATATAAAACAGAAAGCATTCAGCAAAAGCTGATCTGGATTGCAGCCTTAGTGGCCATACTGATCAGCTCCTTAGGCTTATTTGGCCTGGTGTCATTAATCGCTTTACAGCGCACCAAAGAGATCGGCATCCGCAAGGTGCTGGGCGCCACTGTTGCCCAGGTAAGCCTGCTGCTATCGAATGATTTTTTGCGCATGGTGTTTATCGCGTTTTTAATGGCATCGCCCCTTTCGTGGTGGGTGATGGATAAGTGGCTGCAGGGCTTTGCCTACCGTATCCAGATACATTGGTGGATATTTGCCTTAGCCGGCGGTATAGCGGTGCTGATCGCAATGATCAGTGTAGGTTACCAGGCGATAAAAGCAGCTTTTGCCAACCCGGTAAATAGTTTGAGGAGTGAGTAGGCAGTTGGCAGTTAGCACAATTAAGCTCTTACGCCGGTTCCCGCTGGAGCCGGCATAAGAGTTTTCGATTGTTGAACTTTTACTTATTGTAGTGCCGGAAACACGTCCTTGCAACAACACAAAAGGGTTAACACAACTTAACATATTTCATGTTAACTATTTTTTAATTAATTGATAATAAAGTGTTTAAAAATTTTTGGTTGACATGATGTTAACCCTGTCCCTCCTGATAAGGTTTACTTTTTTACTGATTAATCCTCGTTTGAGTTTTTCCGTTTCAGCAGGGTCTCTCGCAGAGGACCCTGCGTCCTCCGTGGCATATTGCAGCGCAGGGTCCCGTGCCGGAGACCCTGCGACGACGGAAATTGGACAATAAATTGAGTTTTTTATGAAATACTTCTAATCTTACAATTCAAAACCGAACGGCCTAATGTTCGGTTTTGTTACAATAATCAGTGTAAATAAAACGCTACTTACTATTTATCAGCAAGTTAACGATTTGGAACAGCGATTGAGGCTTTAAAACTACGTGAACGCATATACTTTCCACATCACCGTTTATGACGTAGCCTTCCTGGGAACGATATTTATCGGGCTCACTTTTACCTTGCAGCTATGGTTTACCAAAAGGATTAACCGGGCTGCAAACCGCTTTCTGGCCCTGGCGCTGGCGACCATTGTTTTTCAGATGGCCTGGGTATCGGGCATCGATACCAGGCTGACGGTCTATTTCCCTCACTGGAGCTGGCTGCCGCTGCAATTTTCGCTGGTACTTGGCCCGCTGATCTATTTTTATGTACTCAAAATTACCCGGCCGGCATATAAATTCCACTGGAAAGACCTGCTGAATTTTAGCCCCTTGGTGCTGGAATTGGGTGTTTTGGTATTGGAGATTAAGGAGAGCATAAGGACCGGCGCGGCTACTTATGATACGCTGACGTTTAAGGAACTTGACCCAGCATTGCAATTGCTGGCGGTGATTTCGGTTATCATTTACCTGCGCAGGTGTTACAAATTGATACGAGGCTTTCACAGGCGACTAAAAGTTGTCGGGTGCGACCGGCCGCAAAATGAATTGCGCTGGCTGCGTAGTTTGCTGAAGCGGTTCGGGTTTTTTTGGCTATTATGGATACCTTTTGTCGCCGTGGATTATTTTTATTACCATAACCAACTGGTTACACCTGTTTATTATCCATTGTACCTGCTTTTAGCCGTGATGATGATATGGATTGCGGCGGCGGCGTTTTTGCGGCCGGATATTGCCGTGCCGGCCCCCGCGCTCCTGGTTGCCAAGCCATCACCGGCGGCGGAACTGAAGCAAAAAGGCGCTTGGCTCCGGCAAGCCATGAAAATTAACCTGTTTTACCAGGATCCGGACTTAAGTTTACCGTCGCTGGCGGCAGCGCTGGACATACCCACTCATGAATTGTCGCGGATCATTAACGTGGCCCTCGGAAAAAACTTTAATGATTTTATAAATGAATACCGTATCCGGGAGGTGGCCAAAAAAATGCAGGATCCGGCTTATGACCGGCTGACTTTGCTGGGTATTGCGTTGGATGCCGGATTCAATTCTAAAGCCACCTTCAACCGCACTTTCAGGCAAATGACCGGGAAAAGCCCGAAAGAATATAAAAGCGATCTGAAAAAAGAGCACTCAACTTATAATTTGAGACCTTATTTCCATCCTGCGGCCATAATTTCGTACCAGGAAACCACGCCAAAGTGGTCTTCCGGAAAATTAAACCGCAATTATATGGTTAGGAATTATTTCAAAATTGCATGGCGCAATATCGCCGGCAACAAACTGTTTGCATCACTTAACATAGCCGGATTAGCTATTGGTGTTTGTGTTTGCATTACCTTATTTGCATGTGCTTCGTACGAATTGAGTTTTGACCGCATGTACAAAAACGCGAAGAACATTTACCGCGTTAACTTGCTGTCCAGCCCAACGTACAATTCCCAGGTTTGGGCGCAACTGCCGGGTATCGCCGGGCCTGCTATTGCACGGAGTGTTCCGCAGGTAAAAGCAATGACCAGGATGCTGAAGTACGATTTCGGAGCCACCATATCCCTGAAGGCCGGCGAGAAAAATTTTAGCGAAAAGGGCCTTTATATGACCGATACGTCGGTGTTCAAAATATTTGATTTCACATTTACCGAAGGAAACGCTAAAACGGCATTTGCACAGCCAAAGTCAGTCATTCTTTCTGAGTCGGCAAAGGAAAGGTTGTACGGTAACGAGCCTGCAATCGGCAAATTCATTTATGTGGAAAACAGGGATACCCTGCATGTTTCGGGTGTCTACCAGGATCTGCCCGAAAACAGCACGATCGATTGCGATATGATGTATAACATTATGGATTCATGGGCAGGTAAAGATGTTTACTGGGGCAACTCGGATTACGAAACCTACTGCCTGCTGCAGCCCGGCGCAAATGTTGCACAGGCGCAAAAATTCGCTACGGCGCTTATCGATAAAAATATACCAAAAAAGGACCAGTTTTTTACCAAATTCATGTTTCAGCCGCTAACGGACATTCACCTGTATTCGGCCGACATCAGGGCAGGGTTTTCGAGCAGGATTGGCAGTATCGGCACGGTAAAAGCATTATTATTCCTGTCGCTTTTGGTGCTGGGCATAGCGTGTATCAACTATATGAATTTGGCTACCGCACGCTCTCAAAAGCGCGCTAAGGGAGTAGGTGTAAACAAGGTATTGGGCGCCGACAGGCGGCATCTGCTTGCACTTTTCTACACCGAAACAGCCGTGCTTTCTTTTATCGCTATTATCGCCGGTTATGCGGCCTGCTTCATGCTGCAACCGTTCTTTCAAAATATAACCGGCATCGAATTAAAACTGTCGGCCCTGGCCTCTGCGCCCATCCTGTTGGGGTTGCTGCTAACCTGGATATTGGTGACCTTGGTAGCAGGCAGCTACCCTGCTTTTTCTTTATCGCGTATTTCGCCGCTTGTTTTGATGCACAAGCTGAAGATAAAGCATTCCGTTGCTGATTTTATCAGGAAATCCCTTGTCGTATTTCAGTTTGCCTCTTCCATCATCCTGATCATTTCCGTTATCGTGATCCTGGGGCAGATAAATTATATCCGGAATAAAGACCTGGGATATAATCCAAAAGGTATCGTTTCTGTTTCTATCAAGGCCGCTCAAAATAAGCAACAGGTTGCTGCTTTCATTAACAGTTTAAACAGTATGCCCAGCGTGGAAAGCGCTTCACCATCGCAATCTATCCCCGGTGATATGGAAAGCGGGAAAAGCATCAGGAAGTTTATAACCGATAAGGACTGGTATCCTGTACTGACTTGTAATACAAACGGCTCGATAGTAAAAACCATGCAGCTAAAACTGCTTGCCGGCACCACAATACCCCAAACAATGGCTGCGGGCGATACCACTTGTTATTTACTGATTAATGAATCGGTAGTAAAATACTTAGGTTATAAAACGCCACAGGATGCTATTGGCAAATATATCGTTACTGAAATGGTGCCGAAATCCATCATTAGCGGTGTAGTTAAAGATTTTAATTACGAATCGCTAAAAAGCGAGATCGGCGGTTATGTTTATTACATTACAAACAAACGGACTGAACCATTAAATACCTTACTGATCAGGTACAATACGCAAAACTTGCCGCACTTTATGCAGCAGGTGCAAAATGTATTTAAAACTGATCTGCCTAATTCCAGCTTTGATTACGAGTTCCTTGATACGCATATTCAAAACCTGTATGCATCCGAACAGCATACGGCCAGCACGGCAACTGTGTTTTCAATGCTGGCTATATTTGTCGCCTGCCTGGGTTTATTTGGATTGGCCGCATCTATTGCCGAACAAAGGACAAAGGAAATCGGCATCCGCAAAGTGCTTGGGGCAAGTGTATCCCGTATTGGCGGGTTGCTTACAAGCGATTTTTTAAAGCTGGTGATCATATCGATACTGATCGCATCGCCAATTGCGTGGTATATGATGGATAAATGGCTTACTGCGTTTAGCTACCGGATACCTATTAGTGCCTGGCCATTTGCCATCGCCGGTTTAACCGCAATTGCGTTTGCATTGCTTACCATTAGTTCGCATGCCATAAAGGCGGCCATAGCTAACCCGGTGAAAAGCTTGAGGAGTGAGTGAGGTACGGGAGTCGGGGACAGCGTCTGGAGTGAGTCTGTTGGCATTTTCAGAACCATAGCGATCAAATTACCCGCACCGGTTTCCCATGCTTGAACCGGTGCGGATGGAGATGCTAATTTTTTTTCAAAGCATAATAAACGGCCCCCCGCCGGTTCAAGTGTCCCACTTGAACCCAAACCCCTGTCAGCGTCCCGCTGACGTATCTAATGATAGCATGGCGTTTTCCCGGCTTCGCAAAATGGTGAATGTAAGCGGGACGCCTACGCTTTTTTGGGTCCAGGCAGGATGCTTGGAACCGGCGGGGGTAGTTGAACCGCTGACCAAACATTTTTGAACCGCTGGCCAAAATACGATCTGTTTTTGCTTATGAAATTTGCTTTATCAAAAATCAAAAAAGAAAAACCATGAAAAAAACAGTTCTCATTACCGGTGCAACAACTGGTATCGGCAAAGCAACCGCCTTTGCCTTTGGTAATAAAGATTATAACGTTGTGTTTACCAGCCGCAACCAGGCAAGGGGTGAAGAGTTTTCAAAAGAATTGAGCGATAAGGGCGTAGAAAACACCTTTCTTGAGTTGGACGTAACGAACGAGGAAGGAGTAAAAGCAGTAGTGGAAAAAGCAGTTGCCAAATATGGAAAGCTGGATGCGCTGGTGAATAACGCCGGTGTGGCCCTTGGCAGTGTCCTATTGGCAGACGCGACTGCCGAGGACCTCAGGCAAATGCTTGATACCAACGTAATGGGCGTTTTCTACGGTATGAAATACGCAATCAAAGAAATGTTGAAAACCGGTGGCGGCGCCATCGTTAATCTGGCTTCCATAGCGGGGCACAACGGGTTACTTTATACTGCGCAATATTGCGCCTCCAAACATGCAGTGGTGGGCCTAACCAAAGGTGCTGCTATTGATTACGCCACAATGGGTATCCGTATCAATGCAATTGCACCGGGAGCCATCAAAACCAATATCATCCAGGCTTCTATTGATACCGGCGCTTACAGTGAAGAAAGCATTGCTGCTATTCACCCAATGAAACGCATGGGTACACCACAAGATATAGCAAATGGCATCGTGTTTCTTGCTTCAGACGATTGCCCTTTTATGACAGGTACAACGCTTTTCGTTGACGGAGGCTACAATGCACAATAAAGCAAAACCAGGCGTCAGCGTAAAATCCCGCACTAAAAAGAATTGTTAGCGCGGGATTTTATGCAAATCAAAACGTATCATAAGCAATTAAAGGATAAAGCGTATTTTTAGGTCTGAAAACTTTTATGAGCCGGGAATCATCAGAAAATATATTATTCAGTTGCGAAAGACTAAGAGCTTATGCCAATGAGCAAATAGTTCCTGACTTGACATTACTTTATCTGGAAAGCGGAACGCTTGAATTGCAGTTTGCCCATAGCAAATATGTTGCAAACGCAGGATCGATTATACTGATACGTAAAAACGAGTTGGTAAAGGCTTTAAAGCTTCCGGATGAAAGCGGTAGGCCCTGTAAAAGCGTGAACATTTTTCTGACACCGGAGGCCTTGAAAAAATACGCTGCTCAAAATAAAATTGAATTGAAACACAGGTATGCAGGCGGATCTTTAGTTGATGTAAGCAAATCAAAATTTATCAGGGCCTATTTCCAATCCTTGCTGCCATACTTTAATCAACCGGAAAAATTAAACCCAACTTTGGCATCGTTAAAAACTACCGAAGCTATTGCCCTGTTGTTGGGATATGACCAACGGCTTGAAGAGATGATATTTGATTTAAGCGAACCTTTTAAAATTGATTTGGAAAAGTTTATAAACCAGAATTTTATTTACAACGTCTCCATATCTGAATTCGCACGACTCACAGGCAGAAGCCTTTCTACTTTTAAAAGAGATTTTAGAAATATTTTCGATAATACTCCGGAAAGATGGCTAAAGGATCGGCGTTTGGCGGAAGCAAAGCTTTTGATTGAGATTGGACAAAGGCCTGTTGATGTTTATTACAGGGTAGGTTTCGAGAATTTTTCTCATTTTTCAACTGCCTACAAGGAAAAATTCGGACATAATGCGTCAGGGAGCAGGATGGAACTGCCGTCCACCTTAAGGTGGATATGAACCCTCCGCCGGTTCCCACTTGAACCTAAACCCCTGTCAGCGTCCCGCTGACCTACCCCAATGATAGCATGGCGTTTTTCCGAACTCGTAAAGTGGCTAACGTAAGCCAAACGCCTACACTTATTTGGGTTCAAGCAAGATGATTTAACACGCAACACAACCAATCCTGGTAGTTTTATTAAAATACTTTGAAATACAAGCGATTTATTTAACTTTGTAACGCAAAGTACTTTTGTTGACTACGAGAGTTCAAGATTATGAAAATTTCAGTAACCAAATTCGTTATTATCTTTCTCGTTTCGGCGTTTGTCTTTCAGGGGATCACCAATTTACTGCTGCAACCCGTAAACGGCGACTGGTTCCCGGGAACCGGCTCGCCAATAGCCTGGAAGCGCACCGTTGCCGCAATTATATATCCTGTTAAAATTGTTTTGGTAGGGCCCCTGGCCCCAATATTCAACGATCCCGATCCGGCACCCCCGGTTCGGGCGCTTGTCTGCGCTTTATACTGGACTATCATAGCATTAGTTCTTTATTTTGTGTTAAGTAAAATTATCCCTCGTAAAAAACATGAATAGGTTTGAAGAGATCTACTATGAAGGAGTTGAAATTGAAGGGCGCCGGCACAGGTTTCAAACGCTCATCGTAGCAGAAAATCAATCTGAATATTGAAACTGGTCCTTGAAAAATCCCCTGCAATGCCTGTAGTTTGAAACCCCGCCGCCGGTTCCAAGTGTCCCACTTGAACTCAAACCGCTGTCAGCGTCCCGCTGACCTATCCCAATGATTGCATGGCGTTTTGCTGAACTCCTAAAGTGGTTATGTAAGCGGGACGCTTACACTTATTTGGGTTCAAGCAAGATGCTTGAACCGGCGGGGGAAACCGGGCCAAATCCCGCAAAATCATCAAAAATCACCAACTTTGAAAGTGCCTCAAAAGTGGAACATGCTGATTATCAATCGATCCATCAATTTTGATCAAAAAACGCATTTGCATTTATGTTGATTATCAGTCACTTAGCTAAATCCGATGATTTATTAAAATATGAAACACGCTGATAATGAGTATGTTTCACAATGTTCCACACGTTCCGTGAGAAAAAGTGGAACGCTTTGAGTTTTTTTGTGTTTGGTAGTCGCCGGCCACCTGCATAGTCGTCCGAAGTCAAAAAAAATTTGAACAGCATTTAGCGCAAGCTATGCACATATGGGGTATTTCTCTAACTTAGCGGTTATAAAATCTGCATTTTACTTCAAAACGATACGTATGTTAAAATCATCCATTGCGCTTTCCGCCATTTTTTTGCTGGCCCTGTTGTCGGCCAATGCACAAACGCTGACCATGCCGCCCGAGATTAAGCAAGCCTATGACAAGGGCACCCGCTCGCTCAATGGCAAACCCGGTAAAAACTACTGGGAAAACCATGGACGGTACAATATTTCGGTAACCATGGCGCCGCCTGACCGCACGATCAATGGCGTTGAGGCAATAACTTATTTTAACAACAGCCCGGATACGCTGCGTAGCCTGAACATGAAATTGATTGTAAACGTTCACCTTGCCGCAGGGAGAGGCGGCGCCGCTGACCCAACCGCCGGCATACACGTGGACGACCTGCAAATCAACGGCGTAAAAACCGACTGGGACAACAACAAGGCCATTACCACTAACCAAATGGTGGATCTGAAATCGCCGCTGATGCCGCACGACTCGTTAAAACTCAACATTACCTGGCACTACTTATTGTCCAAAGCCCATGGCCGCGACGGCGTGCTCGATTCAACCACTTTCTACCTGGCTTATTTTTACCCAAGGGTGTCCGTGTACGACGATTACAAAGGATGGGATACGCAGCCGCATACTGGCTCGCTGGAGTTTTATAACGACTTTAATGATTATACCCTGAATGTAACCGTGCCCAAGAACTACCTGGTTTGGGCCACCGGCACCCTGCGAAACCCCACCCAGGTTTTGCAGCCCGGTTTTGCAAAAAAACTACAGGAATCCATGACGAGCGACTCGACCATACACATCGCTACCGCGCAGGACCTGGCCAATAAAAATATCACCACGCAAAATGCAACCAACACCTGGACATGGACGGCCACCAACATTACCGATGTGGCCCTGGCCGTAAGCGATCACTACGACTGGGACGCCGCGAGTGTTGTGGTTGACGATAAAACACACCGCCGTGTTGCCGTACAGGCCGCGTTCGCCGATGCGTCGGATGATTTTCATCATTATGTGCAATTTGCGCGAAATTCTTTGGACTGGTTTTCGCATAATTTGCCGGGAGTGCCGTACCCGTTCCCAAAAACTACTTCGGTACAGGGTTTTGCCGATATGGAATACCCGATGATGGTAAATGACAGCCACGAAAAGGACCTGGTGTTTGCGCAGCTGGTGCAGGACCACGAGATAGCCCACACCTACTTCCCATTTTACATGGGTACCAACGAGAGCCGCTACGCCTTTATGGACGAGGGCTGGGCAACTACATTCGAATTACTGATCGGCACGGCAGAACGGGACAAGCAATCGGCCGATGAATTTTATAAAAAGTTTCGCGTTGACCGGTGGATACACGGTCCGCACGAGAAGGAAAACCCCATTATAACGCCTTCGCCCGAAGTTACTTTTGGCGGCGGTAACAACGCCTATGGCAAACCTTCGTTAAGTTACCTGGCTTTGAAAGATATGCTGGGCGATGAGTTGTTTAAAAAGGCCCTGCATACTTACATGAGCAACTGGAACGGGAAACACCCTATCCCCTGGGACTATTTTTATTCGATGAAAAAAGGATCGGGCAAGGACCTCGACTGGTTTTTTTATAACTGGTTTTTCACCCCATCCTATATCGATCTGAGCCTTGAAAAAGCCGAAAAGGCATCGGGCGGCTACGCTTTGTCGATAAAGAATATTGGCGGGTTCGCAGTTCCCTTCGATGTGAACGTAACCTATGCTGACGGTACTACCGAAAGCTTTCATCAAACCCCCATCGTTTGGGAGCACGATCAGAAAAACATTGCTGTCAACATTAAAACATCAAAAGATGTAAAATCGATAACGCTGGACGGCGGCGTATTTATGGATGCCGATATAAAAAATAATACCTGGACGGCAAACTAAACGTTATCACCAGTAAAACTTAAAAGCCTCAAGTTGAAAGATTTGAGGCTTTTTGGTTTTTGCCGCTGCACCCTGCTAACCTTTCCAAACCGCTATTTCAAAACCGGACGTTACTTCGTCCGGTTTTGATACACCATTTATTTTAATTTATCGTTAACATCTTATCCATTAGTATTTTATAAGTTTGGAGCAGCAGTTGACGGGACTAATTTACGTGAATACATACACTTTCCATATCACCCCTTATGACCTGGCTTTCCTGGGAACGATCTTTATAGGGCTGAATTTTACGCTGCTGTTATGGTTTACCACAAGCGCTAACAGGACCGCCAACCGCTTGCTTGGCTTAGCCCTGTTAACCATCGTTTTGCGGATGGTTTGGATAGTGGGCATCGATATCCGACTGAAGGCAGACTTTCCGCACTGGAGCCAGCTGCCGCTGCAATTTTCGCTGGCCTTAGGTCCACTGATCTATTTGTATGTGCTTAAAATAACCCGGCCGGAATATAAATTCCGATATAAGGATCGGCTGCATTTTAGTCCCTTGCTGCTGCAATTGGGCGCCCAGGTATGGGAAGTTAGGGATAGCATAAAAACCGGCGCGGCCACTTATCAAACGCCGGCCTTTGAGCAACTGAACCCGGTATTGCAATTACTGGCGTCTATTTCGGTCGCCTTATATTTATATTGGTCGTACCGGTTGATACAAGATTTTTATCAACGACTTAAGTTTAGCAGGGGTGACCGGTACCGGCGCCAATTCCTTTGGCTGCAAAATTTACTTTTAGGTTTTGGCTTACTATGGCTCTTGTGGATCCCCCTTACAGTGATAGGGTTTTTTCCCGGTCATGACCGACCAGGCCAGCATAGTTATTATCTTTTATATCTCCTTTTAGCTTTAATGGCTATTTGGATAGCGGCCACGGCCCATTCGCGAGCCGGGACCGGCCCGCCCGCCGCGATGCCTCAATTGTTCAAACCATCACCACCCGGAGAATTGAAGCAAAAAGGTGCGTGGCTAAAAAAAGTAATGCGAGCCAACTTGTATCACCAGGACCCGGAACTAAGCTTAGTTTCACTTGCGGAAAAACTTGAGCTGACTACCCATGAACTATCCCGGATCATCAATACCGCGCTCAAAAAAAGCTTCAATGATTTCATCAATGAATACCGGGTTCGGGATGTGGCCGATAAAATGCAGGACACGGCCTACGACCGGATAACCTTATTGGGTATGGCATTCGATGCCGGATTTAACTCCAAAGCCACTTTCATCAGGGCCTTCAAACAATTGACGGGGAAAACCCCCGCAGAATATAAGCGCGAACTCGAAAAAGAGGTTTCAACTTATCATTTGCAACCTCAGTCCCGAACGAGACGGATAATTTTAGTTCCTGAAATCCCTATATGGTCTCATGAACAATTAAATTACAATGCTATGTTTCGCAATTACCTGAAAATCGCCTGGCGCAATACTGTGCGCAGCATCTCCTACAGTTCTATTAACATGATCGGCCTGGCAGCCGGTTTGTGCAGCTTTATCGTTATCCTGCTGTACATGAACTATGAATTGAGCTACGACAAGTGGAGCCCTGAACTGAATAAGGTCTACCATGTTTCATTACATGAACAGGAAGACTTTTTGAACACCACGCCTGCACCACTGGCCGGGTTCCTGGCGCAAAAGTATCCGGATGCCGAAGCCGCTACGATGCTGCAGTCACATGGGGACAATGAATCCCTGGTTGCGGCAGGTGAAAATAAATTCTATCAGAAAAACATCGTTTCGGTCGACTCGAATTTCTTAAAGGTTTTTCCTTATAAACTGGCAGCCGGCGATGCGGTTACCGCGCTGAACGCACCCAAAACGGCCATACTGACCAGGGACCTGAGCCGTAAACTATTTGGCAACGAAGACCCTATCGGTAAAACGATAAAGCTCAACGACCGTGCGGACCTGGTGGTGACGGGTGTACTGGAGGATCAGCCAGGGGCCACACATTTGCCGGTTGGCATGCTGACGCACGATCCCTTCGGCCGACACAATAATACCTGGGACAACTATTCTTACCAAACCTATATCAAACTAAAACAACCGGAAACCGATGCCACTATTGAAACAGCGATCAACCGGCTGTATTATAATGAGCGGTTGAAACATGCCGGAGTGTCTTTCGAAAGTTATACAAAAGCCGGTCCCAAGACCAACCTGTTTGTTGACCAGGTGCCGCGTCTGCATAATTTCCCGAAGCATGGGAGCAGCAATTTTTCCACGGTAACCATTTTGCTCATCTTAGCGGTGCTGCTTTTGCTGGCCGGGGCCATTAATTTCAGCAACCTGGCTATCGCCAAATCCATCAGCCGGGCGAGGGAGGTTGGGATACGTAAAGTAATGGGTTCGGGCCGGAAACAGCTCATCCTTCAATTTATGTGCGAAACCGCAATGCAATGCCTGGTGAGTTTAGTTATCGCGATCATTCTGCTTGCTGTAGCGCTGCCCTATATCAACAATTCTTTCAATATCAGCCTGGGGTTCCTGCAACAGCATGAAATGTTGCGTGTAGTACTGCAATTAGCGGGTTGTTTACTGGGCATCATCCTGCTTTCAGGATTATATCCATCAGTTTACTTGTCCAAATTCAACGCTGCCAAAGTGTTAAAAGGCGATTACTCCACAGGTAAAAAAGGAACATTATTCCGCAATAGCCTCATCGTGGTGCAGTTTATGGTATCGGTGTTTTTTATTACCGGCATCATCGCCATCAAAAGCCAGATGAGCTTTATGCAAACTAAAGACAAAGGTTTTTCGGGCGAACAGCTGATACGCATAGAAACCCGGCAGGAGACCCGCGAAAACGGCTTTGATAATGCCAGGAACATGCTGCTTTCGGTACCAGGCGTAGTCAGCGTAGCTAAAACAACCAAAGTACCGGGCGATAATTTGTTCGCCGACACGTCCACGTTTCCCTTCGAAAACAACGGAAAAACCTACCGCATGTCGTCGGTTAAAGTCAGCACCGATTATTTCAAAACGCTCCGGGTGCCTTTAAAAAAGGGACGGCTTTTTACCAACGACGTGCAGGATCAGCAAACACGTACAGCGATTATCAACGAGTCGGCCGCCAAAAAATTGGGTCTGCCCGATCCTGTCGGAGGGAACATTACTTTCCCTGGCTGTGACAGTATACCCATCCGAATTGTAGGTGTCGTCAAAGATTTTAATGTCCGGGGATTTGAAAGCGAGGTACAACCCGAAGTATTCACTATCGGCAACCAGGCTTGTATGTTCCAGTCGGGCGGCGCTATCGTGGTTAAATTGGATAGCAGGCATGCGCAGCAATCTATTGCCGGCATTACGAAAGCCTGGAAAAAGATAGAACCGGCCTTCCCGCTCCGTTATTCTTTTGTCGACCAGAACTTTGAGCAATTGTTTATTTCCTACGTACGGCTGGAAAAGATCATTACATTTTTCGGACTCGTCGCCATCATGATTTCCGTGATGGGATTATTTGCGCTTACTGCTTTCTTTACCCGGCAACGCACAAAAGAGATCGGCGTACGAAAAGTATTGGGCGCCAGCGTACTCCAGCTCACCGCCATGTTAAGCAGAGATTTCATCTACCTGGTACTTTTATCTGTGTTCATCATTACGCCTTTTACCTGGTGGATGGTGCAAAAATGGCTGCAGACCTTTGCTTACCGCGTTGATATAAGCTGTTGGATGTTTTTTGCCGCCGGCGTAACCGCAATTTTCATCGCAATAATAACTGTAAGCTTTCAGTCTGTTAAGGCAGCATTGGCCAATCCGGCAGATAGTTTGAGGAGCGAGTAGCGATTAGTGATCAGAGGTTAGAGATTAGTTGAAAAATGTCTCTTGCACTTTCTGAAGTTTAACAAAAACTAACCTGATCACTAACCCAAAATGTATTCCGAAACCGGGCATTGATTCGTTCGGTTTTGGTACACTTGCTTGTTCAACCTGCCTGTTAACTTTTTATATGTTAACGTTTTATAGATTTGGAATAGCTATTGAGCTGAATTCTTCAATTGAACACATATACTTTTCATATCACCTTTTATGACCTGGCCTTCCTGGGGGCAATATTTATTGGCCTCACTATTGCCGTTTTTTTATGGTTCACCAAAAAGACCAACCAGGCTGCAAACCGCTTTTTAAGTTTAGCCTTGGTTATAATGGTACTGTGGCTGCTTGGTGTATTGGGTAGGGACATTGGTCTTGACGCTTATTTTCCCCATTGGAGCCAGCTGCCGCTGCAATTTTCGCTCGCGCTTGGCCCCCTGCTCTATTTTTATGTGCTTAAAATAACCCGGCCGGAATATAAATTCCGGTTTAAGGATATACTGCATTTCAGCCCATTGCTGCTGGAACTGGGCGCTCAGGCCCGGGAGGTTGGGGACAGTATAAAAACCGGCGCAGCTACCTATCAAACACCGGCCTTTCGGCAACTGAACCCGGTATTGCAATTGCTGGCGTTTGTTTCCGTCATCATTTACCTTTACCTGGCTCACCGGCTGATCGAGCGCTATTACCGGCGGTTAAAATTTAATTGGGGCGACCGGTACAGGTACGAACTACGGTGGCTGAACCGCTTACTGATAGGTTTCGACCTGTTATGGTTCTTGTGGATACCTTTTAAAGCGGTCGATTATTTTTACTATCATAACCAGCTAGGCATCCATGCTTATTATCCTTTATACCTGCTTTTAGCAATAATGGCCATTTGGATAGCGGCCACCGCTTTTTTAAGGCCGGAGGCCGGCGTGCCGGTGGCCCCGGCTCCATCTTTAAAACCACCGCTTCCAGCAGAAATGAAGCAAATGGGTGCGTGGCTAAAAAAAGCTGTGCAAACCGGCAGCTACTACCAGGACCCTGAACTAAGTTTAGTTTCACTTGCTGAAAAGCTTGAGCTCACTACCCATGAATTATCCAGGATAATCAATAAAGTACTCAAAAAAAGCTTCAATGATTTCATTAACGAATTTCGGGTTGCGGAGGCGGCCCGTAAAATGCAGGACCCTGTTTATGATCATATCACCCTGCTGGGCATTGCATTTGAATCGGGATTTAACTCCAAATCCACTTTTAACCGGGCATTCCGGCAAATGACCGGGAAAAGCGCGGCAGAATATAAAAGTGAGCTGAAAAAAGAGCGCCCATCTTATAATTTGACGCATCATACCCAGTTTGCAGCGATAATTTCGTCTCACAAAGCCACTCCAAAGTGGTCGAACGAAAAATTAAATTATAATGCTATGTTTCGCAATTATTTAAAGATCGCCTTTCGCAGCTTCCGGAAGCGCAAGGTTTTTACCTTCATCAATATCGTAGGGCTTTCTATAGGTATAAGCGCATCGCTGGTTATCTACTTAATTGTAAACTACGATTTTACATTCGACAAATTTGAGAAAGACAACGATCGCATATTCCGTGTGGTGACCAATTTCAAATTCCAGGGCAACGAAGCCCATGCCCATGGCGTTGTCGCTCCGTTGGCCGCTGGTATAAAAAGTACCGTCACCGGCGTCGATATCGTGGCGCCTTTGTTTACCTTAAGTCCCGATGTTACCGTATTAAACAAGCACAACGAACCGGTAAAGTTTAAGTCCCAGGATCAAATCACCCTGGCCGACCAAAACTATTTTAAACTCATACCATATAAATGGCTTGCGGGTTCAAGCGCAACGGCGTTGATTGATCCTTACCATGTAGTGCTTACCTCCGAAAGGGCTAAGCTGTATTTTCCATCGCTCACTTACGTACAGATGCTCGGTAAAACGGTCATTTACGATACGTTGAAAACAACGGTATCGGGCATCGTTGAAACCATCAAAGGTAATACCGATTTTTCGTTCCACGATCTTATTTCCTTCAGTTCGGTTAAACCAAAAACCAGCCTGGCAATGACTGTTCAGCTGAATAATTGGGGAAGCACCAATGGCGCGTCCGAGGTGTTTATCGAGTTGGGCCCCGGTGTTTCGGCAGCAAGCATACAAGCGCAGATAAATGCGCTATACAAAAAAAACAACCCGCAAAGTCCTGATGATCTGAAAAACGGAAATTCAACAACCTATACCGTTCAACCGCTCAGCGATCTCCATTTCGACCAGGTTTACGGCACTTTTGAGTTCAGCTCAGCCGCCAGTAAAACCCGGGCATACCTGCTGCTGGTGGTTGCGGGTTTCCTTCTGATTTTAGGTTGCATCAATTTTATCAATTTATCCACGGCACAGGCCACACAACGGGCCAAAGAGATAGGCATCCGCAAAACCATGGGCAGCACCCGCATACAATTGGTGGTGCAGTTTTTAAGCGAAACGTTCCTGATCACTCTTTTTGCGGTAATTGTCTCGATCTGTTTAACCCCTGTGATTTTAAACCTGTTTTCAGATTTTATAGCCCCTGGTGTTACGGCTGATTTTATCCATCAACCCGGCATTTTCCTGTTCCTGCTTCTATTGACATTGGTCGTCAGCGTTTTATCCGGTTTTTACCCGGCGCTGCTGCTTTCGGGCTATAAACCGGTTTTGGTGCTTAAAAACCAGGCACAAAGCAATAATCACAAAACCAGGAATGCCTGGCTGCGCAAATCGCTCACCGTATCGCAGTTTGTGATAGCCCAGTTTTTCATAATGGCTACGATGCTGGTGAGCAAGCAAATTTACTATGCCTTGCATAAGGACCTGGGTTTTAAAAAGAACGCGATTGTATTCATCATAGCTCCGTTTAAACACACCACGGGCGCCATTAACCAAACCCTTGCAAACCAATTGCGCGAATTGCCTGGTATCGAAATGGTGAGCCTGGGCCTTGCGCCGCCGTCTGCCGACCCCAATAGTCCGACCGAAGTCACCAACACCACCAACGTAACCTACAGGGATGGGAAAAAGGAAATAACTACATCCGTTGAGCTAAAATTTGGCGATGAAAATTATACGAAATTGTACCACATTAAAATACTTGCCGGCCGTAATATCCAGGCCGGCGATACCACGACAGGCCTGTTAATTAATGATAAGTATGCCAAAACACTTGGCTTTACAAACCCGTCTGACGCGGTTGGGAAGATCCTCTATTACAAGCGTATAGTAGGTGTGACCGGCGACTTTTATGAACATTCGATGCAGTCGCCGATAACGCCCATGATGCTCCTGGCGGCTGGTAATAAAGCCGGCCTGCAAACCGGCGCTGTAAATGTTGCCTTAAAACCCGAAACCGCCGCCGGCGACTGGCAGAAAACCATTGCGGCTATGGGTAAGGTTTGGAAGGAAAACTACCCCGACGATGATTTTAACTACCAGTTTTTCGATAAATCCATCGAGCAATATTACGGGCGGGAGGAGCAAACATCCATATTGTTAACCTGGGCCACCGGGCTTTCGATATTGATCAGCTGCCTGGGGTTATTAGGTTTAGCTATTTACACTACTGGCCAGCGTACTAAAGAGGTTGGAATTCGTAAAGTACTGGGTGCATCGGTATCGCAAATAGTAGCATTGCTATCCAGGGAATTGGTATTGCTTATCCTGCTGGCCTTCATCATCGTCACGCCGCTGGCCTGGCTGGCCATGAACAAATGGATGGAAAGCTATGCAGATAAGACCAGCATCAGCTGGTGGATTTTTGCAACGAGCGGGGTGGGTATGTTGCTGATCGCTTTCATAGCCTCCAGTTTTCAGACCATTAAAGCAGCTATTGTGAACCCGGTGAGGAGCCTTCGGTCAGAGTAGGCAGGAAAAAAGGTGAAAGGCGAAAGGTCAAAGGCGAAAGGTGAAAATTAGCCGGTAAACACCGGTGACTAATGACCAAAAGAACTTAGACGCATAAACCTGCGATCTGAGATTTAGTTGAATCACGATGTGGTGCGTTCCGGGGTGAGATACGGGACGCATTTTTATATACGCGAGACAAAGCATCGTATTGTAAAAGTGGAACATCCTGATTATCAATTATTTCATGGGTTGTTATCAAAAACGGCATTTTAATTTATGCTGATTATCAACTACTTACTGAATTTTAAGCACTGAATAAAGACTTAAATTATTGATAATCAATGTGTTTCATCTTGTTCCACGTGTTCGGTGTGTAAAAATGGAACGCTTTGCCGGGTTTTCTGAAATCTCCCTCCAAAACCGACCGGCCTGCTGTTCGATTTTGTTACAACGCCCGTTTCAAATATTGTGTAATTTTCTATCTATCAATAGCTTATCTATTTGGAACAGCGATTGCGGAAGCTAATTGCTTGAATACATACACTTTCCATATCAGCCCCTATGACCTGGCTTTCCTGGGAACGATATTTATCGGGCTGACTTTCGTCCTGCAATTATGGTTTACCAAAAGGACTAACCAGGCAGCCAACCATTTTCTGGCCCTGGCGCTGGCGACCGTTGTTTTGCAGATGGCATGGGTATTGGGCATCGATACCACGCTGACGATCTATTTTCCGCACTGGAGCTGGCTGCCGCTGCAATTTTCGCTGGTACTTGGCCCCCTGATCTATTTTTATGTGCTTAAAATTACACGGCCGGCATATAAATTCCGCCGGAGGGATCTGTTGCATTTCAGCCCCTTACTGCTGGGGTTGGGTGTTTTGGTATTGGAGATTAAAGAGTGCATAAGGACTAGCGCGGCTACTTATGATACGCTGATCTTCAAAGAGTTTAATCCAATATTGCAGGTGCTGGCGGCAATTTCGGTCATCACTTACTTATACCTATCCCGCAGGTTAATACGGGACTTTCATTGGCGGTTGAACGCTAATTCTATTGATCGCCCTCAATATCAGTTGCGCTGGCTGCGTCGCTTGCTGAAGCGTTTTGCGCTGTTTTGGCTATTGTGGATGCCCTTTATGGGCGTGGATTATTTTTATTACCATAATCAGCCGGGCATTCATGCTTATTATCCTTTATACCTGGTTTTAGCGGTGATGATGATATGGATAGCGGCCAAAGCGTTCTTAAGTCTTGAAATTGCGGCGCCCGCCCCCGGGCCGGTTGTGTCAAAGCCATCGCCTGCGACGGAGCTAAAGCAAAAAGGTAATTGGCTGCGCAAAACCATGGAGACCGGCTTGTTATACCAGGATGCTGAACTCAGTTTACGCTCCCTGGCGGAAACGCTGGATCTCACTCCCAATGAATTATCCCGGATCATTAACACGGCATTTAGAAAAAGCTTTAATGATTTTATTAATGAATACCGCATCCGTGAGGTGATCCGGAAAATGCAGGACCCAGCTTATGACCGGCTAACACTGATCGGGATCGCCTTGGATGCCGGCTTCAATTCCAAATCCACCTTTAACCGCGTTTTTAGGGAAATGACCGGGAAAAGCCCGGCGGAATATAAGAGCAGGCTGGAAAAAGAGCGCCCATCTTACACTTTGAGACCTTATTCTCCTTCTGCAAGGGTAATTTCGAGTCACGAAACCACTCCAAAGTGGTCTTCTGAGAAATTAAACCGCAGCTATATGTTTAAAAATTATTTAAAAATTGCATGGCGCAACATTGCCAGGAACAAGGCGCATTCGTTTATCAATATCTCGGGCCTGGCGGTGGGTATCGCCTGCGGCCTGCTTATTTTGCTGTGGGTGCAAAATGAACTGGATATGGATGCGTGGCATAAAAACGGACCGCGGATATACGATGTTTATGAGCGAACCCACGTCGATCATAAGGATGATGCCTCATACGGCACACCCGCGCTGATCGCCGGCGAGGTGAAAAAAGTTATCCCCGAGGTGCAATATGCCACACAGATGGCCTGGGTAGAGCCGCACAACTTCAGGGTGGGGGAGAAGGCGCTGAAACTTACCGGCAGTTTTGCCAGCCCGGATTATTTTAAAATGTTCGACACCAAACTTTTACAGGGAAATGCGCAAAATGCATTAAATACGCTGTCCGGCATCGCCATCTCGCATAAAATGGCCAACCAGCTTTTTGGAGGCCCCGAAGCGGCGATAGGCAAAAACATTTTGCTGGAGAATACGATAAACCTTACCGTGTCGGCCGTATTTGAAGACCTGCCCAACACAACGTCTACCCCGTTTGAGTACCTCCTCAACTGGCAAAAGTTTTTGGATGAGAATGGATGGGCAAAAGATTGGGAAAATTCGGGCCCGCTTACTTTTATTATGCTGCGGCCAGGCGCTGATCCGGCGCTGGTGGGCAAAAAGATCGCTCATTTCCTGGATAACTATACCCAACCGCAACACAGGGCTTTAACGCCCCAGTTGGCCTTACAGCCGTATAATGACCTATACCTGCATGGCAATTTTACGAATGGTAAAATAGATGGCGGCCGCTTCGAATATGTGCGCCTGTTCAGCATCGTAGCCCTGTTTATTTTGCTGATCGCCTGCATCAATTTCATGAACCTGAGTACCGCACGGTCGGTTAAGCGGGCGCGCGAAATTGGTGTGCGTAAAGTTGTGGGCGCCGAACGGTCGGTTTTAATAAAACAATTTATTGGCGAGTCGATGTTGGTGACGCTGATAGCGGTGGGCATTGCCGTTTTGCTGCTTATCGTATTGCTGCCCGCCTTTAACCAGGTAACCCAAAAGCAGATAGCCCTTCCGTTTAACCGCCCTGTATTTTGGATAGGGCTGGCCATCATCACATTAGTTACCGGTTTGGTTTCGGGCAGCTATCCTGCCTTATTTCTGTCATCGTTTAACCCGGTCAAGGTCTTAAAAGGGACGCTGAAACTCGGCCCGGGCGTGGCACTATTCCGCAAGGGCCTGGTGGTTTTTCAATTTGTATTGTCGATAACACTCATCATCGGAACGATCGTCATTTCAAAGCAGGTAAATTATATCCAAAGTAAAAACTTGGGATATGACCGCGAAAACCTGGTTTACGTGCCGCTGGACGGCGACCTGGTTTCAAAATATGAAGTTTTTAAGCAGGAGGTGATGGGGCTTCCGGGCATACAATCGGTAAGCCGTACCAGCTTCGATCTTACCAATATCGAGAATGGCACCCGCGGCGTTGAATGGACAGGCAAGGACCCGAACGGCCATGTCATGTTTACGCAGGCCTCGGTTGGGTACGACTTCGTGCGGTGCATGAAGCTAACCCTGGCTGCAGGCAGGGATTATTCAAAAGATTTTACGACTGATTCCACAGGCTACCTGATTAACCAGGCCGCCCTTGCCGTGATCGGTTATAAAAACCCCATCGGCCAACCGCTAACCTTCTGGGGTAAAAAAGGGACGATCATCGGCGTATTAAAAGACTTTCATTTCAACTCCCTTCACGAAGAAATAAAACCCCTTGTTATCCGTTTTGGCGAACAAGAAGGTTTTGGCAACGCGGTGATCCGGACGCAGCCCGGTCAAACAAAACAGGCGCTGGCCAGCCTTCAAAAGGTTTACAAGGAGCTGAACCCAAACTTCGCATTTGATTACGCTTTCTCCGATTTAGAATACCAGGCGCTTTACCAGAATGAGCAGGTGGTGGGCAAGCTATCCAACGGCTTTGCCTTCCTGGCCATATTTATTTCATGCCTCGGCTTGCTGGGCCTGGCCATGTTCACGGCCGAACAACGGTTTAAGGAGATCGGTATCCGCAAGGTGCTCGGCGCCAGCGTTGCATCCCTGTTTGCTTCACTATCCAAAGAATTTATTGTGCTGGTGATCATAGCGTTATTGATTGCAGCGCCGCTGTCTTATCTCGCGATGACTAAATGGCTGGAGAACTATCAATATAAAACTGATATTTCCTGGTGGGTATTTGTGTTGTCTGCATTGATAGCCATCATCATCACATTGATGACGATCAGCTTTCAAACCGTAAAAGCCGCATTGGTGAACCCGGTGAAGAGCCTGCGCTCGGAGTGAACTTACGCATGCGCCGAAGCTTCAGGGCAGGAGCACGGTTCACGATGAAAACCCGAGAAGTGAATAGCAGTTTGCCGGAGCATTAAAAAGAGATTTGGGATTTAGTTGAAATGTGATAAAGATGCTTTTAGGGTCGAAATCCGGATAGGATGGATCATGTCCAAATCGATAGCACAGGAAATTTAACTGCCTGCCGGGTCAACCGACCGGATGCAAGTCAGAAAGGGCAAAAAGTTATTATGATAGATAAGACAGCACTGAAGGTTTTCATCCAAAGGACGGTGTTCGGTTGAAGTTATAAACTTACGCTTTTAGGTTCATTTCAAATAAAGGTTTAGAGGCCTTCAACCTAAGCCTTATCACAATTAGCGGGGCTAAAATCAATTTATTGCCTGTTCGCTATCGCTCGCCAGGCAGTAAGTTGATTTGCGGAGAGACAGGGATTCGAACCCTGGATACCCTTTTGAGGTATACACACTTTCCAGGCGTGCTCTTTCGACCACTCAGACATCTCTCCCTTTTTTGTTTGAAGGTTGTAATGTTGGCAAATTGTAATGTTAGCTTCATCCCAACATCCCAACATCCCGACATTACAACATTACAACATTACAACATTACAACATTACAACATTACAACAAAGGTTGCAAAGGTAAAATAATATTGCTTTTGTCGCCAATAAAAAAAGCGCCCGGAAAAAACCGGGCGCTCCACACAAACTCACTCATCAACCTCACACAAACTCACACATCAAATTATTAACTCACCCTGTCAACGCGTTCATCACGACGGATGGCATGGTGTATTCTTCTTTCCTCGCGGCGCAGATGCCTGCGTTCGGGGCGGTCCATACGGCCGTCCGCCAAAGCCAAACGCCGGCCGCGGTTCATTCTTGCTTCATCACGGCGCAGGTGGTAGGCCTGCATGCGGGTGATCCTGCCGCGGCGGACATCCCGGGTTATCCGGCGTTCCTGCCGGTGATGGGTACGGTTGATAACCGGTGTCCTGCTTTGCGCATCCGCTGCTGAGGCGATAGCTAAAGCTGCTACCAGTAAACCTCCGAATATTGTAATTTTCATATTATTCCTGTTTTGTTATATATACTGATAGAGCGTAAAGAGCGCCGTAAGTTTAATAGGGTAGTGTTAAAATATGTTAATTGGTTTGTAGTTCATAGTTCATAGTTCATAGTAGGATTGGCATTTTAGGTTAAATGTTTGGAAAGTGCTAAACGGCGCATAATGCTTTTTAGGCTATGAACCATGAACTATGATCGGTGAACCATAAACTTTCCTGCCATGAACTACGAACTATCAACCATGAACTACTCAAAAATCCTTATGTTTGCGCCCGATACCCCATCATGTTTGCTTACTGGAAAAAGACTATATCAGTTCAATGCTGAGCATCAACGAGATTAAAAAGCCGATAGCTGCGGATATTGATGTGTTTGAAGGGAAGTTTAAGGCTTCTATGCAAAGCTCAGTGCCGCTGCTCGACCGTATTACCCATTACATCGTAAAGCGTAAAGGCAAGCAGATCAGGCCTATGTTCGTTTTTTTCTCCGCAAGCATCTGCGGAGGCATTAACGAATCGACCCATAGGGGTGCAGCCCTGGTTGAACTGCTCCATACCGCCACCCTGATACACGACGACGTGGTTGACAACTCGTACCAGCGCCGGGGTTTCTTTTCGATAAACGCTTTATGGAAAAATAAGATCGCGGTTTTGGTAGGCGATTATTTGCTTTCGAAGGGCTTGCTGCTATCGATACAGCATGATGATTTTCGGTTCCTGAAGATCGTCTCCGGGGCGATGCAGCAAATGATTGAAGGCGAGTTGCTGCAGGTTGAAAAGGTGCGAAAAATGGATATCGAGGAAGGTGTTTATTATGAGGTGATCAGGCAAAAGACAGCCTCCTTAATTGCGTCCTGTTGCGAATGCGGCGCTGCCTCGGCCGGAGCGGATGATGCAACCATCGAAAAAATGCGGCTTTTTGGCGAGAAGATCGGCATTGCGTTCCAAATAAAAGACGATATGTTCGACTTTGGAACCGACGACGTTGGCAAACCCTTGGGTATCGACATAAAAGAAAAGAAGGTTACCCTCCCGCTGATCTACTCGCTTAACAACAGCAAGCCCGATGTAAAAAAACAGATGATCAACCTGGTTAAAAACCATAATGACGATCCGAAAAAGATCAGGCAGATCATTAGCTTTGTAAATGAGACCGGCGGACTGCAATACGCGGAAACGCAAATGAAAAAATACCAGGACGAAGCATTTCAAATTCTGAATACCTTTCCTGAAGGTGAATCGCGCCGGGGACTGGAGCAACTGGTCCGTTTCACTACCGAACGAAATAAATAATGCAAAGCGAGCTTATTTTTCTCACCGGCTTTATAATTCTGATAATAGCCATGCTTGCTGCTGACCTGGGTTTATTTGCCAACCCCAATAAAGCGGTTAGCATTAAGCGGGCCATGGTGATGAGCGCCGTATGGATTGCTGCTGCGCTTTGCTTTTATGCTTTTATTTATCGCTATGGCCACCTTTTGCATCATATCGACAGTTTTTCGGCGCTTAACAAGGCAAATACCGAGAACTTCCATCACCTTAAGCTAAACCCGCTTGATTTTTCGGGAAGTTTACAACTGTATCGTAAAAACCTTGCCCTGGAGTTTATTTCCGGTGTTTTTCGGTCAAATGCTTTTGCAGGTGTCTTTTTATCATTTCGAAATGGCTTCCTTCCGAGTTGCTGTAAACTTTTGGCCCGCCTAATACTTCGGCCACAAAATGAGCCACATGCAGCCTGTGCTGCGGTGACATATGTTTAAAAACCGGCTCCAGTATTTCATCGGCCAATACTTTATCATAAAACTTGTCAAAAAGTTGTTCAAAAGCAGTCATACCGCCGGCCCACTCATAAAGTGCCGGAACGGTGGGTTTATCATTGTTAGTCGACATATGATTTCATGATTGATGTGCAGCAAAGTTAAGGACGAGCAACCGCAAAGCGGACACCAATTACAATTTTGCCGGCTCTTTTTTGGGGAACAAAAGGGAAGCCCCTATACAGGCAATTAAAATGCAAAGAATGATCAGCAATGAATAGCCGGTTGTTAAGCCTATCCGCTCAACATAATTTGCCCCCAGCATCTTTAGGCCAATAAAAGTAAGCAGGGCAGCCAGGCCGATCTTCAGGAACCGGAACTTATCGATGATATTTACCAGCAAAAAGAACATCGAACGCAAGCCGAGGATGGCAAATATATTGGAGAAGAAGACGATATAGGGGTCTTTGGTAATAGAAAATATAGCCGGAATAGAATCGACAGCAAATAGCACATCCGTGCCTTCAATGATCAGCAGTACCAGAAACAGCGGGGTGATCAGCCTTTTATGATCGATTTTGACGAAGAATTTCCCGCCGGAAAATTCGGGGTATACGGCAAAATATTTTGATGCAAATTTTACGATCTTGTGGTTTTTTGGGTCGATCTTCTTTTCCTCATCACGATTAACAAACATC
>JABDHD010000010.1 GCA_013285685.1 Bacteroidota bacterium | reverse complement strand
ATGAACAAGTATGTTCATTGGTGGAATAGTTTATTAATTTGCGATAGTTTTTAATCGTAGTTTATGAGTTATTTTAACCTTGATGATTTAGAAGTATACAAATTAGCGGAAAGTTTTAGTGATGAAATTTGGTTTTTGGTAAGCGAATGGGATTATTTTGCTAAAGATACCGTTGGAAAGCAAATTGTACGATCGGCAGATTCAATTGGGGCCAATATTGCCGAAGGTTATGGAAGATTCCATTATAAAGAAAATCGAAACTTCTGCTATTTTAGTCGGGGATCAATCATTGAAACTAAGGGTTGGCTAAGAAAATCGAAAATCAGGCGGCTAATCACCGTTGAGCAGTTTGACGCCTATTTGAAAAACTTCAAACTATTCATCTCAAACTTAATGCTTACCTGAAATTTATCGGGAAGTCTAATAATGGCAAGTCAGATAAATAGCCCATTTAAACACGCTTACTTTACAACTTTATCGAACTGTTCAACCAGTGAACTAATGAACCAATGAACTAATGAACACTTCCACAAGATTATTTGATTGTATCGAACTCCAGGCCGAAGCGCCGGTCACCAACCTGTTAAACGGTAAATTGAACGGGGGCATGGGTGCATTACAGCACACAGCAGGTACACCAGATGGTACACCGGCTGGCGAAGGCCTTGCTGGATATGGGCGTATCGGCCAATGACTGGACAACTGAAGGCCGGGATAAGATCGGTTTGATCAGCGCCGGGCGGCCCGAATGGCTGATGACCGACCTTGCCGTTCAATTGACAGGTGCAATCCTGGTTCCGCTTTATCCAAATACCGGGCCCAAGGAGCTGCTGGAAATATTAAAGGAAGCCGGTGTAAAATACCTTTTCGTCGGTACAAAAGAATTGTATGATAAGGTTGCCGTAATTCTGCCTGAATTACCCGACCTGAAAAAAGTATTCACTTTTGACCAGGTTGCGGGCGCCGACAATTGGGAAACGCTGCTTCGGTCGTTTGACGATGCCGACCAGGTGAAGTTAAAGTCGATAAGCAACCAAATAAAAGAAGATCACATCGCCACTATCATTTATACATCAGGCACCACAGGCCGGCCAAAAGGCGTGATGCTGACGCACAAAAACATCATAAGCAATGTAAAAGCCTGTACTGCCCTGCTTAACCAGACATCTTTTAAGGAAAAGCGCGCGCTGAGCTTTTTGCCGCTCAACCACATTTTCGAAAAAATGGTGAGCTACATTTACCTGTTCGACGGTTACACCATCCATTACGCCGAAAGTATGGATACCATCGGGGCCGATCTGAAAGATGTTAAACCTGCCATCTTTACTTCGGTGCCACGGCTTTTCGAAAAGGTTTTTGAAAGGATCATGATAACCGGGCAAAGCCTTACCGGGATTAAACGAAAGATATTTTTTTGGTCGATAAAGGTCGCGGAGGAATTTGAGCTGGAGGGCAAAAGCGCCTGGTATAAATTTAAATTAGGCATTGCGGATAAGCTGGTATTCACCAAATGGCGCGAAGCGCTCGGCGGCAATGTGCAGCTTGTTTTATTGGGCAGCTCGGCCACGCCGGTAAGGATAGAGCGGATATTTACCGCTGCGGGCGTAAATGTGGCCGAAGGCTATGGGCTTACCGAAACTTCGCCCGTGGTGGCCGTTAACCAGTTTGATATCAAACATCGCCGTTTTGGTACCGTAGGCCCGCTGATTGATGGCGTACAGGTAAAAATTGCCGAAGACGGCGAAATATTATGCAAAGGCCCCAATATAATGGCCGGCTACTATAAGCAGCCCCAATTAACAGCGGAAGTGATCACCGACGGCTGGTTCCATACCGGCGATGTAGGCGCCTTTGACGGCATCTTTTTGAAAATAACTGACCGCATCAAGGAGATATTCAAAACCTCCGGGGGGAAATACGTAGCGCCGCTCCCCATTGAAAACCGGATGAAGGAAAGCCCGCTGATCGAGCAAATGATGGTAGTCGGCTCCAACCGCAAATTTACAGCCGCGCTTATTGTGCCTTCATTCGTCAACCTGCGGTCCTGGTGCGCAACGAATAAAATCAATGGGTCGTCCATAAACGACCTGGTGAAAGACCCCAAAGTGATCGAATTGTACCAGTCAATCGTTGATAAGTATAATCCCGAGTTCAACCATGTGGAAGAGGTGAAAAAGATCGCTTTGCTGCCTGACGAGTGGTCCATAGACGGTGGAGAGCTGACCCCGACCGGCAAAATGAAGCGCAGGGTGATCCTTGAAAAATATAACAGCGAGATTGAAAAGATATATTCCGATGCAAACAACATAAACCCAGTGCATGTATGAATACCATCCGGTTAACCATCAGCGATAGGCTTGCTGTTTTAACGCTCGACAGGGGCCGCTCGAACCCGATCAATCTTGAAATGATTGCCGAGCTTACGGCCGCTATAAAAGACCTCGAACAAAACGATGATGTCGCAGGTGTGATATTGACGGGGAAGGAAAATTTCTTTTCATCAGGGGTCGACCTGATCGAAGTTTACGACTATGACGAGCAAAAAATAAAGCAGTTTTGGGTTGATCTGCTCAACCTGCAGGCTGTTCTTTTCAGCTTTAAAAAGCCACTGGTTGCGGCTATAAGCGGGCATAGCCCTGCCGGCGGTTGCGTATTGGCCATTTGCTGTGATTACCGCGTAATGGCGCAGGGGAAGTTTATCATCGGGCTGAACGAAATACCTGTTGGCGTAATCGTGCCTGAAACGATTTGTGAGAATTACGCATTCTGGATCGGAAAGCGCAAAGCATACCAGTACCTGTTGGAGGGTAAATTGTTATCGGTTGATGAAGCATTAAGGGATGGCCTTATTGACGAAATATGCGAACCGGAAAACGTATTGGCCGCTGCGGAGAAGAAGATTCGCGCCTACACGAAATTTAACCCGGTAACCTGGAGCCAAAGCAAACTGAACCTGCGCAACGAGTTGATCAGTAAATTAAATGCCGACCAAACTGTAGGCCTGGAGGCGATGATTAAACAATGGTGGGCGCCCGAAACCCGGCAAACCCTGCACTATATCATCGAAAATTTAAAAAATCCTCAACCCAAAAAAGCTTAAATTTTTATGGCGACAGCACCCGTAAATCCACCGGCAGCAGCACTTAGCGGAATGTTAAAGGAAGACGCCCTCAAAGGTAAAACCATCATCATCACCGGCGGCGGAACCGGCCTGGGCAAGGCCATGGGTGCTTACTTTTTGCAGCTGGGCGCCAATTTGGTGATCAGCAGCCGCAAGCTGGACGTATTACAAAAAACAGCCGCCGAAATGCAAGCCCAAACCGGCGGCAAAGTATTGGCCGTGGCCTGTGATGTACGCAATTATGAAGAGGTGGAGAGGATGCTCCATTCCGCTATCGAAACCTTCGGCCGCGTAGATGTTGTGGTGAACAATGCTGCAGGGAATTTCATCTCGCCCACAGAGCGGCTCTCGGCAAACGCTTTTTCTTCGGTGATCGATATCGTTTTAAAAGGTTCTGTCAATTGTTCGCTGGCCGCAGGGAAGTATTGGATAAAAGAAGGCATTCCGGGCAATATCCTCAATATCATTACTACCTACGCTTTTACCGGCTCGGCCTTTGTTGTTCCGTCTGCATGTGCAAAAGGCGGCGTGCTGGCGATGACGCGCTCGCTGGCTGTGGAATGGGGTCGGCATGGTATCCGTTGCAATGCCATTGCGCCTGGGCCATTTCCCACCAAGGGTGCATGGGACAGGCTGCTTCCCGGGGACCTTGCCGAACAATTCAGCCCGCAAAAACGCATTCCCTTAAAGCGCGTCGGCGCACACCAGGAGCTGGCCAATTTGGCGGCGTTTCTCGTGTCCGACTTTTCAGCTTACATCCACGGCGAAGCGATCACCATCGACGGCGGCGAATGGCTGCAGGGCGCGGGCCAGTTCAGCGGCCTTGAAGCGGTGACCGAACCGATGTGGGATATGGTGGCGATGATGACCAAGGGGGCGAAAGGGAGCTAAGGTCGAAAAATAGACCTTCTATTATTAAGATGATCTGACCAAAAATCGTAGAGACGCGACACATCGCGTCTCCCGCTGACAGGTAACCATACATCAGATTTAAGATAAATTAAACGAAAATGATGGTCAAAGACGTGATGCACCGCGTCTCGGCGTATAAACAGGTATTGCTCATAACCCCACAATCCTCGCCTTCTCATCCCCCGGCTTAAAATGAATAAATGCCTCGGCAGCTTTTACGCCAGCTTCCAACCCGCGAAACTCCTCCAGCGGTTTAAAATAATCGTTATAGGTATTTATCGGATCTTGCGTTTTATGGGCGAACATGGCTCCTTTTTTCTTTTCTTGCCAGGCAGTAATATCAACATAATCTGTCGGGACAAAGGCCATGGTCTCCACGCCGGTATTCACTTCGTAAAAATATAAGTGAAAAGTCCGGCCTGATCTTACCCAGGCAGTAAGCGCCAGTAACCCGGTAACCTGGTGGTCGGGGTGGCCATCTACCGGCCATTGGGTAAAAATAATATCCGGTTTTTCGGCCATGATCATTTTACCGATCTTTTCAGCCTCTTCCTTATTTAAAACGGAATTGCCGTCTATCTGCCCGGCAAATTTGGGCGTGGTGTTTAATATTTTGCAGGCTTTCTCTGCTTCGGCGGTCCGTAGCGTGGCCATTTCTGCATAGGTTTTTTTTGGGTCGCTTGCCTCGCCGCGGGTAAGATATAAAAAAGTAACCTGGTGGCCTGCTTCGCTATACCGTGCCATGGTGCCGCCGCATCCAAACTCCGGGTCGCCGGGATGGGCGCCAAGGCAGAGGATGTTTAGCCTTTTATCGGCTTTGATTGCAGCCGTCGCTGCCGGTGCGATGGATAATCCGCCTAAAGCGAGGGCTGATAGTTTGATGAAATCCCGGCGGGCAGGTTGATTTTTTTCCATAGTTAAATGTAGATTATTATCATGAATCTTTTATCGTGGCCGTTCCATTTCTACGTTTCGTATATTGTGTGCAGGAAATATTATATTGCATGTCATAACCAATTAACATGAAGCCTTTTGTAGCAAAACTAATTTTTGGGATATTTTTGTTGTTAATAGTCGTTTCGACTAATGCCCTCGCAACAACTAAAAAAGACACCACCTTCAACACCGACTCCGTCCTGAAAATCATGAAACGGGTTGGCGACTGGCAGTTGCAGTACTGGCAAACCAAAGGGTTTACACACAAAAAAAAGGATTGGACAAACGCAGCGTTGTACACGGGGCTGGTTGATCTGAGCAGAACAAGCAAAGATGATAGATACGACCAGGCGCTGATAGCCATTGGCAACGAGGTTGGCTGGACTACTGGCCCGGTACGTTTAATGGCAGATGATTATTGCGTGGGGCAAACCTGGTCGCTGTTGTATATGAAGTACAAACGGCCCGAGATGATCGCGCCGTTTCAGCATTTGGCGGATAGTATCGTCAGCCTTCCTTTTGATGAATCGCTGGAGTGGAAGAATAACATCCAAAACCGCGAATGGGCGTGGTGCGATGCGTTGTTTATGGGGCCAACGGCGCTGGCCTATCTTTCAACCGCTACGGGCGATCCGAAATATTTAAATAAAGCCACCAAGCTGTGGTGGAAAACTACGGATTATCTGTACGATCCCCAGGCGCATCTTTACGCGCGCGATGGCAGTTTTTTAAATAAAAAAGAAAAGAACGGCGAAAAAGTATTTTGGTCGAGAGGAAATGGCTGGGTGCTGGCCGGGCTGGCAAGGGTATTGGAAAACATGCCTTCCAATTACCCCGACCGGCAAAAGTTTGAAACACTTTTTAAAGATATGGCCGGCAAGGTCGCTTCGCTGCAGCAGCCCGATGGTAGCTGGCACGCCTCGCTGCTCGACCCTGCAAGCTATCCCATTAGAGAAACCAGCGGCACGGGCTTTTACTGTTACGCCATTTTATGGGGATTGAATCACGGTTTATTGGATAAAGCGCAATACTGGCCGATAGCTAAAAAAGCATGGATGGCATTGATCACCTCGGTGCAGCCGGATGGCATGCTGGGGTACGTGCAGCCTATTGGCGCAAGTCCCGATAAGGTAAACGCACAAAGCAATGAAGTTTATGGCACGGGCGCTTTTTTACTGGCCGGCGGGCAATTGCTGGAATTTATTCACCATAACCAAAAGCTGTAATCGTGTCCATCCAGGGAAATAGTAAGTTGTTTTTTGCCCAAACGTTAGTCGCTGCTTCTTTCGGACTTTCGGATTTCCGGACTTTACTGACCTTCGGACTAATCAATCGATCATGAGCCTGGGCAATGTGCTTTTTGTTTTAATTGTATTTCAGCTGCTCTTCCTGGGCATTTTTTTATTTAGCCGGCAAATAGGCAAGCCCATAAGCAACAAATTACTCGGTCTTTTCTTTTTAACCATCGCACTGAATTTGTTCGATGTATTTCTTTTGCAAACCGGAATTTATTTCTCACATCCGGGGCTTGCCGGCCTGGGAAGTTGCCTGCCCTTGCTGTTTGGTCCGTTGCTTTACTTTTATACGCGATCAATTGTTTACCAGGACTTTTCTGTTTCAACAAAAAGTCTGGTTCATTTTTTACCCTTCCTCGTTATTTTTTGCTGTACCGAAATTTATTACCAAAACCAGCCCATTGAAACGCAGGAGCGCATATTGATCAGCCTTTCTGAACACCGGATACCTGCCTTTATTTCGGACATTTCAACGCTCATCTTTCTGCAATTTCTTGGCTATGCCATTGCTTCATTGCGGCTCGTCTCGCTTTACAAAAAGATGGCCGGGCAGCGTTTTTCAAACCCTAAATACACCGATGTTTCCTGGCTTTATTCAACGTTGATTTTTTTTATACTGATCATCATTATCAGCGCACTGAATGGCCTGCTTGCCCAAACGCCATTTTCAAAATATTACCTGGTTGCTTTTAACGCGGTGGTGGTTTTGTTGCTGCTGTTTGTTATGCAGGTGATGATGAAAGCCCTGAGCCGGCCATATTTCTTTTCGTTCGGGGACAACTTTGACCCGGTCGAACCGGCCGCAAAAATGACTGAAGACGAGAAACGGGAAAAAGAGGCGACCATACAAACGCTATTGATTTTGATGAAGCGCGACAAACCTTACCTGGAACCCGAGCTCACTTTAGAACAGCTCGCGTCGAGGCTATCACTAAAACCCCGAACGCTTTCGCAGGCGATCAACGATATCCTGCGACAGAACTTTTTCGACTTTGTAAATCATTATCGTATCGACGAAGCTAAAAATCTGCTCACCAATCCGAAGGATAAAAAGATAACCGTGCTGGAAATTTTGTACCAGGTCGGTTTCAATTCCAAATCGTCATTCAACACGCTCTTCAAAAAATATACCGGCCTTACACCTACCGAATTCCGGAAAGAACAGGAAAAATAACGTTCGACTTTTCTCACCCCCAAGCCCGAACCAAATAAAAAGCGTTCGACTTTATGTATCCGGTCGACCGCCATTTCGCTGCAACTCACCTTTGTATCAAAAAACTTTGATCATGAAAACAAAAATTTCAATAAACGGCTTGTGGAGCCGTTTGCCGTTGGTGGTACGGGCCATCTTGACGGGTTTCCTGGTTAGTTCAGTTGGTGTTTCTTTATGGAGTGTAATACTGGCTTTATTGCCCGGCGTCCTTGCCATCCCGCCGATGATCTTCCTTTTGTGGTTGTTCTGGAAATTCTTCAGTGGGGGATTTACTTCGGGCAAGGGGTCAAACATGTGCAAAAAAAGCTTCCGGTTAACCAAACTCAGGCCTGATATGTGGAGATGGGGCCTGGCAGCAGCGGCGCTTTTTGTCATTATTGTGCAGGCCTCATTTGTGGTGACCTTTAGGCTAGTTGATTTCCCCGCCGCTAAGTTTACGGCCGATTACAAACAACTCGACACTTTCCCCCTTTGGCAAGCTTTCGCTATCATCGTAATGAGCTCAATAGTGGCCGCGATTGCGGAAGAAGCCGGCTTCAGGGGTTATATGCAGGCCCCGCTCGAAAAAAAGTATGGTGTAACCGTTGCTATCGTGGTCACCTCGTTTATTTTCACAGCTATCCATCTCAGCCATTCGTGGGCGCCGCCTATTTGGCCGCATATTTTT
This sequence comes from Bacteroidota bacterium, assembly GCA_013285685.1. Classification (GTDB taxonomy): domain Bacteria; phylum Bacteroidota; class Bacteroidia; order Sphingobacteriales; family Sphingobacteriaceae; genus Mucilaginibacter. The sequence goes on along the minus strand of JABDHD010000010.1, from coordinate 49,940 downwards.
TTTGCGAGTGTGTTGCTGGGCATTTTGGTTTATCGCACGGGCTCCCTTATTCCTGGGATAATCGGGCATGCCGTCCTGGATGTGTTCGACTATTCCATTTGGTGGACTGACCTTACCGGAGGCTTTCAAAAGCCAACAATTTTCCATACTGGTATCGATCTGCATTTTATGTTATGGCTGCTGATATTTTTGGCGGCACTTTTTGGGTTTTTTAAAGTGATGACGAAATTGAAGGGCAATATGTGCGTGCCGTTAGCGGGCCTGGCTGCAACAATTTAACAAAATATGGCATTAGTACGCCCTAAAATCGGCTTGCGAGCCACCGTTCATGTCCAATTATGCGGCGTACATTTGTTATATCAAGAAACAAAATCATGAAAGCAGTAAACATTACCTTAACATTTAACGGCCAGGCCGAGGCAGCGTTTAACTTTTACAAATCGGTATTCGGCGGCGAGTTTATCCACCTGCAGCGACTGAAAGAAATGCCGACGCCTCATCCGCTATCTGAGGAAGAAGGCGAAAAAGTATTACATGTGGCGCTAGCCGTTGGCAGCCAGGTATTAGCAGGCATGGACGTACCATCCGGCAGGCCTCAACCCATCAATGGCACCAATTTTATGATCACCCTGGATACTGAAAGCGAAGAAGAAACCGCCAGGCTTTACGAAGCATTGTCTGACGGCGGCTTTGTGATGATGCCATTGGAACACCAATTCTGGGGCGCCTACTTTGGCATGCTGACGGATAAGTTTGGGATTCAGTGGATGTTGAGTTATGTGAAAGGACAATAAATTAAAACGGCAGCAAGAAAACGGAAACATGAAAAGCTGCCCGTTTTGGCGGGCAGCTTTTTGCAGGTTTGATCTAAAAATGAAACAGGGTGTTTACCTATTTATTTTTAGTTTAACTGGTAATTGATGTGGTTTTCTGCAATCCGCATCAACTGGGCGTCAGCTTCCTTTTCATCCGTCAGGGTCTGCCTTAAAACGTCTGCCGCGTTAGTATAACCCATAGTTTTGGCTAATTGCGCCAATCCGCTGTAGGTGGCTATTTTGTAGTGTTCGGCTTTCTGACCGGCAAAAATGAGGCCTGTATCCCTTTGCGCGGAACCCCTTTCTGTATCATCGATAACCTCTACACCTTCATCCACGATGTTCGCTAAGGCGGAGCTCTTAACAGCGTCTGCTTTCTCGTTAACCATGCCAAATATCTTTTCCAACCGGTCAACGTGCGTCTGCGCCTGTTTGCGATTATTGCTAAAGGCGTCCTTCAGTTCAGGTGTTGTAGCTGCATCCTGTAGTTTAGGTAAAGTTTTTCCGAGTTTCTTTTCGGTCCAATAGATGTCCTTCAACTGGTGAACAAAAAACTCCTTGAGTTTTAAGTTGTTTCCCTTCATTGTTTGTGTTTCCATAATTAGCAAATTTGAATTTATGATGAGTTAGAATTAAGCAGATCTATAGGTTTTTTGAGGCGAACAACCTATAATGCCTTCCAGTGAGATTACTCCGAATCTAAATGAAAACTTTCCATTAAACCGGCAGGACCGCCGTTTGGCTAATTGCAGAACAAAATCTAAAATATAACTTTAAGTTAATTTTTGATTTCTGCTCTCTTTCCGAATGAGTTTGAATCCTCAGATTTTTTAATCAATAGATGTAAATTATACGCCTATTTAACATAGTTATTGCCTGCCGGAATAGTAAAAACAGGCCAGGCGTGTGCACATTGGCCTTAACTATTTAACCTGTAGTTAAATACAATAAATAAAATATTTGAAAAAATTTATTCTTTTACCGTGCCGGGAGCAGGTATTGGTTTTAGCTCAGGGACGAAAATCCAAGCGCAATCGCTAAGCTGAGTTCTTCGGTGCGACGCCCGGTTTGATAAAAATAAATGCCATCAGCGCGCCGGCAAATCCGAGCGCGGCGGCTATTTTGAGGATAATGGAATACATGGCGATAAAGCTGTTGTGGTAAGTTTTTACGATGGCAGCTTTATTTTTTGGCTCGATATTTTGGGGGACATGCGCATTGCCCATGTTAGGGGCCTGGGCCATAACGGCATGTATTTGTGCGGGATTTAACGACAGGGGACTTGTTTCGCGCTGCAACTCACCGGTGAAAAAAAGGACGGCTAAAGCGCCGAATACCGCATTGGTAAACACCCCGGCAATACGCGAAACGGCATTGTTAACGCCCGACGCTGTTCCTGAAAAATGATCGCTGACCGAAGTCATTACTGCAGTTGTGAGCGGAGCAACGGTTATTGCCATGCCTGTTCCGAAGGCCAGGATGCCCGGGAAGAAGGTCCTCCAGTAATCTGATACGCCATTGGTTTGCCGGATAAAAGACAGTATTAGAAAACCCAAACCGGCGGTTGCCGGGCCGATAATCAATAATAACCGCGGCCCGTGTTTATCAGCGATTTTGCCGACGCGGCGCGCAATAAGGGTCATTAAAACGCCAAATGGCAAAAATGAAAATCCCGCTGCTTTTTGACTATATCCTTGCACTTGCACCATGTTTAACGACATAAACAGCATTGCCGCGCCTAAACCCGCATAAAGAAAAAATGTGAGCAAGTTGGTGCCGCTAAATGTTGAATTGGCAAATAGCTTAAGCGGCATCATCGGGTGATCGCTTTTATACTCGATTACCACGAATAAAATAAGCAGGAGAATGCCGGCAATTAAGGAAAAGAGCACCCCGGGATTGTGATCACCTAAAACAGGGATGCGCAAAAATCCAAACGTGAAAAGCGCGAGGCCGAGTATGACGCTGATAGCGCCTGCGAAGTCGATTTTGTTGCCGGCCTGTTGGTCCCGGTTTTCCTTTACCCATAAGAACAGGACTAACAAGGACGCCAGCCCAAGCGGCACGTTGATAAAAAAGATATATCGCCATAACCCGGCATCGCCAAGCGCACCGCCAAGTGCCGGGCCGCCGATGGTTACTACAGTTGTAAAAGCCGTCCAGGTGCCGATGGCCTTTCCCCGTTCATTGGGTTGGATGGATGAAGAAATGAGCGACAAACTGCCGGGGATCATCAGCGCCCCGCCGGCGCCCTGTATCGCCCGGAAAATAACCAACCAGGTAACGTCAGGAGCAAAGCCACAAGCCGCGGAGCCGCAAATAAAAACAAATATGCCCAGCATAAATATTCGCTTCCGGCCCAGTTGATCGCCGAGGGAGCCGCCAATCAGGATCAGTGAGGCCAGCATAAGCAGGTATGCATTTAAAACCCAAAACAGGTCGGGTAAGGTAGCGTGCAAACCTTTTTGCAGCGAGGGCAGCACCACGTTAAGGGCCGTACCATCAATAAAGGCCATTGACGATGCCAGGATGGAAGAAACCATTATCCATTTGCCGGCGCGGCTGCCTAATGCAACTGTTTCCATGTTAACGGGTTATACCGTAAATGTAGACAGTATAAATGCTAAACCCCGCTTCGCCTTGAACTTTTACTTTGGGCTTACGTTTAGACACTGTGTTCCACTTGTTTGGTGGTATTCATAACGCTGGCATTTCGCAAATGAGCATTGATAGGGGAGATTAATTTATAAGCCCGGTTAAAGGCTTCCTGGCGGACTTTAATTTTTAACTTTTACATGGCACGCAAGTTGTTTTTGCCGAAACGCCAGTTGCCGCTTCTTTCGGCTAATTAAATATAAAACTAAAAAGCCCGTCATTTTCAGACAGGCTTTCCAGGTTTTCAGCACCTCGGTTTATTTCTTTTCAGGTTGTTCTCCCTTTAATTCATTTGGTAATGATCTTGATATTTTCATACCGTAGTTCATTAACTCTAATCCAACATTTTTCGATTTCAGATCGCAAGAATTCTTTTCTTGTTTCTGTTGTAGTGGGACTATTTAATTCAGTTTCAAAATCAGAAATCATCAACTTGTATTCGTTTAGTCACCGTTGAAATTTTATACGTCTGTCAATTATCCTATAAAAGAATGTTAAAGCTAACGCTATCGCCGGTGATATTATAAAACAAATTCTTTGTAATGTCGCATCTTTTATTAAAGCAGACAAACTTTCAAGTCCAGTTGCAAGTGCGGTAACAGTTGCCTTGGGATTATTTGAAATAATGTCACTCATTAAAAATTAACAAGTTCTTTTCTATCCTCTGCACTTAAATGACCCGATGATATGGTTAATTTCTTTTCACCCTTAATAAAAGTTATTTGGTTAGATGTGCTGATCTTTATTAATTTATAAATAGCCAATATAACAGGTATTGCAAGAAAAACTATAGCAATAACTATGAATATCCAGTTTTCCATTACATTAAGTTTTTAAAAGATGTTCAGTGTTTTTATACATAAATATACAAAAATTTTAACAGATAGTTGTAAAAGCAGGAGGCTATTTCAGGGCAGACGCATTGAAATAATTTTAAGCTAATTGAGGTCAATTTAGAGAAAAAGGGGCATTTAAAGAGCAAGAACCGGTAGCGCTGCAAGCGTTCCGAAGCGTTCCATTTTACACATCGGAACAAAGTGGGACATTGTGAAACACGCTCATTATCAGAATGTTCCATTAAAAATAAATTGACACATTTTTATAAGTTCCTGATAATCAATTATTACAGGGTTGTTATTTTTTAAATACACGCCCGGAACGCGCTGATCTTCAATGTGTTTCAGTATAATTGAGAAATTCCTTCCACACGTCAAAGTCACCTCCTGTCATGGCGTACAGTCTTATAAAAAACATTTTTAATGCGTTTGCCCTGAAGGCTATTTTGGCTTATTGGCATTTTGACAGACAATATGAATTAACATTCTTTTCCCCACTTCTTAGGGAGAAAGAGCACAGCCGGAGCTTTAGAGGCCCTTATTTCTACTTTTTATTCACCGAACACGTTTACCGTAATTTCCTCACCGCCCTTTCCAAAATCCCCACTCCTTCCTCCAACTCCTTTAAATTCAGCGAAGCAAATCCAAGCCGGATAAAGCTATGCTGATCCCGGTCGTCGTTAAAATAACCGGTGCCATCACTAACCGAAAGGCCCATCTCTGCGGCTTTTTCTGCGACTTTATCGGCGCGGACATTGTCGAGGTATTGCATCCAGATGCCAAAACCCCCATCGGGCATTTTGAAGGAGACCTTGTCGCCAAGGCGCTCATTCAGCAGCCTGGCGAGAACGTCCCGCCGCTCATGATAAATTTTATTTGATTTTTTAAGATGTCGGCCGATGTCGCCGTTTTTTAAAAGATTAGCCATGGCTTCCTCCAGCAGTTGTTCGCCCTGGCGGTCGATCATCCTGCGAAGCTCGGTAAGCTGCTTAATCAAATTGGCGGGCGCTGCAACAAAACCAATACGTATACCCGGCGCTATCGTTTTGCAAAATGAGCCCACATAGATCACGCTGCCGTAGTAATCGGCGCTGGCCAGCGGCAGGATGGGGCTGCAGGCGTACCGAAAATCATAATCATAATCATCTTCCAAAATTGCGAAACGGTATTTCATCGCCAGTTCGAGCAGTTGCATGCGCCGCTCAGAACTTAGGGTGACGGTAGTGGGACGGTGATGATGCGGAATGACATAAAGCATCCGCACCTTTTTCTTTTTGCAGATGGACTCCACAAAGTTCAGGTCGACTCCACTGTCGTCAACAGGCACCAATTCAAGCTGTGCGCCGGCCTGTTCAAATACCATATTTGCCACCGGGTAGCCCGGATCGGGTACCAACACGGTATCACCCTTTTTCAGCAAAACCTGCGCAGTAAGATACATGGCCATTTGTACACCTTTGGTGATCAAAATATTGGGGGGGCTTACCTGAAGGCCACGTGTTTCGCCCAAAAATTTCGCCAGCTCGACCCTTAAATTTTCCGAACCCTGCGGCGGCCCGTACATCAGGTATTGTGATGTAAATTTATAATTGCCAAACCGGCGGTATTCCCGAACCAGCAGGTCAATAGGGGCAAGGCGGGTATCCGGAAAGCCGTCATTAAATACTAGGTTTTGCAGCGGCTTTGGCGTAAAAAAAGTCGAGTCCGCATCTTCGCTTTTTTTCACATCAAAATAGGTCGCTGATGGAAATCCGTACAACCCGGTGTTACCGGTAAGCGGCTGCGGTTTAACATCAGGCAGGTTTTTGGCGATAAAAATACCGCTGCGCGGGAATACATCCACCCAGCTTTGCGCATACAACTCGTCATAAGCGGCAACAACGGTCTTCCGGTGGACATGGAGGGCCGCGGCAAGTACCCGGCTGCCGGGCAATGCACTTTCGGGCTTAAGGGTTCCCCGCTGTATATGATTAATTATTCCGTTGGCAATTTGCTGGTACACCGGTACAGGCAAATCTTTATTGATCGTTAGCTGGCTTTCAATTACTGACATAGCTGGACTACTTTACTTGTTATTTCTGGACTATAAAGGTAGTCCAATTTGGTTATACCTTAGTGTCGGAATAAAAAATATAGCCATGCAAAACATTCAAAATTCAAAACTACCTGCCCTGTATTTACGGTTGGCTATTGGTTCAGCATACTTATGGGAAGTCGCCGACCGGCTTGGAATCCTTGGCGCGCATGGCCGGCCACATGTTGGCTGGGGCGATTGGGCGCATTTTTTAGCTTATGCGCAGCTGGTAATGCGTTTTTTACCGGCAGGGTTGGTGCCTGTGCTGGCCGTGGTTGCTACGATTGGTGAAGCGCTTTTTGGCCTGCTGATATTAATCGGCCTGTTCACACGGTTTGCCGCAATCGGGAGTGGGATACTAAGCTTTTGCTTTGCGGTTGCAATGGCAATTTCATTTGGTATCGATTCGCCTTTAGGTTATTCGGTTTTTACTTTAAGCGCCGCAAGTTTACTGCTGGCCACGTTGCCGCAATATGATTGGAGCCTCGACTCGTTTTTTGAAAGAAATAAACTGAACAGGCGGTTGATCAAAAGTAGCCTCGTCATTATATTACTTCCCAGCTTAGCCATCGTTGCAAATGGACAACCGGCCCACATTCATTCAACTTCTGCGGCGGGCAAGATCACAGAACAATATCTTCTTCAACAATTTCTTAATGAAAATGGCATCACTTACAAAGAGGTTCAAATAGAGGTAGTGACTTTCCCGCCGGGAAGCACATCACCCGCACATCGTCACCCATGCCCTACATTCGGCTATGTGCTGGAAGGTGAAATTGAATCGGTGTTTGAAGGCAAATATCATTTGTACAAAATGGGTGATGCCTTTTATGAGAAGACAAATGGGCTGCATTCCGTCACCAGGAATAAGGATCCAAAAATAGCAGCAAGGCTGCTGGTGTTTTTTATCAACCAACCGCAAAAGCCAAATTCAATCCGGGTTAAATAATAGAAATCGATCGACAAAACACAACAAATAATTAAACATGAAACTCATCATTTGCGAAACCTGCGGAACCCAATACCGGGAAGAGGTGCAGTTAACCGGCATCTGCCCGATATGCAGCGACGACCGCCAATATATAGGTGATAACGGCCAGCAATGGACCAATATGGACGAATTAAAAAAAGGGCACAAAGTTAAGATCAGCCAGGTTAATGAGCGGCTGTACACTGTGAAAATGGAACCAGCATTTGCGCTTGGCCACCGGGCTTTTTTGGTGCTGTCGCCAACTGGGAATGTACTTTGGGATTGCATCCCGCTGCTGGACCAGGCCACAATTGATTTTACCAATTCAAAGGGCGGGTTAAAGGCAATCGTTTTCTCGCACCCGCATTACTATAGCACCATGAACGAATGGGCCGCTGCCTTTAACTGCCCCATTTACATTCATCAAAATGACCGGGAGTTTATTTTTTATCGCACTGAAGCTGTCAAACTATGGGAGGGCGATCTGCATCCGCTTTGGGATGATATAAGCATTGTTCATACCGGCGGGCATTTCCCGGGCAGTAGTTTACTTCGCGTTGGCGCTCTTTCACCAAAAGGCGCTATCCTGGCCGGTGATAGTTTTTATCTATCCAAAAGCAAGCGTCATATAGCTGTTATGCATAGTTATCCTAACCAGATATTACTGACAAAGAAAGAATTTGCCGAAGTATACAGGAAAAGCGCAGGCCTAATCTTCGATACTTTATACGGCGCATTTGACGGGCAAAACCTCGAGGGCGCCGCTCATGATGTATTTGCCGCATCCATGCAGCGCTATATAACCAGCTATGAAATTTAACACACCTTTCAATTCAATATTAAAAACAAAAAATGAAAACGACATTAACCAATAAGCCATCATTACTGTTAGTAATTATAGCTTTTGCCACCGTATATATTGTATGGGGCTCAACCTACTTTTTTATTCAAATGGCCGTGCATGGCTTTCCACCAATGCTGATGGGCGCCCTGCGTTTTTTTACAGCCGGTATCATCATGTTGGCCTGGTGCTATTTTAAAGGCGACAAAATTTGGGTGCGTAAAAACGTGATTACATCCGGTATCAGCGGGTTGCTGATGCTGTTTATCGGCACAGGTGTGATCATCATTGTCGAAAAAACTTTACCCAGTTCCATCGTTGCAATTATGGTGTCGGCCAATCCTATCTGGTTCCTTGTGCTGGATAAGCCAAACTGGAAGATCAATTTCAGTAATAAAACAACGCTTGCCGGCATTATTCTTGGCTTTGCAGGCGTGCTTTTGCTTTTTGGCGAGGCGTTAAACAAATCATTTTCCGGTAGCGTTCACACCATGCAAATAACCGGTATGATACTACTGCTGTTAAGCCCCATCGCCTGGTGTTCAGGGTCGCTTTTTTCAAAAAAGCAAGGTAGCAATGGGCCTGCCCGTTTAAATACGGCCTGGCAGATGGTGATAGCAGGTTTGGCGTTTATTATCGCCAGCCTCTTCAGCCGCGAATATAATGGGTTTCATTTTGCACAGGTATCAGTGCAAGCCTGGCTGGCTTTGGGCTATTTAATCGTGTTTGGTTCCATCGGGGCATTCAGCGCGTATGTGTGGCTGTTGTCGGTAAAAACCGCGACCCAGGTGAGCACGCATTCTTATGTAAACCCGGTTATTGCTGTATTGCTTGGCCTGCTGTTCGCAAATGAACATATTTCAAAACCGCAATTCGTTGGCTTGTTTATTATACTATTTAGCCTGCTGCTGGTCAACTTGAAAAAGTATGCAATTAAAATACCCCGGTTTAGTGGTTTGTCAAAAAGGAAAGAAACAAATATAATGCGCTGTGAGGTTTGAAATAACTTCTCAAATCTCACATCTAAAACAAAAACACCTGATAATATGAAATCAAGAATGGACATCAATAAGGCTGAGCCCGGTATCTACCTGGCAATGTCTGCCGCTGACAAAGTAGTAAAAGGTTTTGACATCGACCCTAAACTAAAAGAGCTGATAAAAGTAAGGGTATCGCAAGTCAACGGCTGCGGCTACTGTATCAACTACCATACAAAGGATGCTCTCGCGCTGGGCGAAACTAATCAACGGCTGTTCGCTTTATCGGCTTGGTGGGAAACGCCATTTTTTACAGAAGAGGAGCAAGCCGCCCTCAAACTGGCGGAAGAGGTAACGCGCATTTCTCATGGCGTCAGCGACGATACCTATCAAACGGCGCTGAAATTTTTCGGCGAGCAAAAGCTCGCACAATTAATATTTATCGCAATCACCATCAACAGTTGGAACCGGGTTGCCATACCTGTGCATATGGTTGCGGAACACGACTAAAATCATCCGTTATAAGCAGTTTTTGAAAAAGCAGCCGTTGCGTAACAGGCTGCTTTTCAATGTAAAGTAAAATAACCGAAACAATTCATAGGCTTCAATTGCTTAACATAAAGATAATATTGAGTTTATATTAAAATCACATAGTTTTGGTGCAAATTACGACCATGAAAAAAGACAAACAGCAATCCCCGGCCAAAGCCGCGAGGAAGGCTATCCAGGAAAGCTTAGTTAAGACATTAAAAAGCATAGCTGGCCAGTTAGAAAAACAAGGTATTCACACAGATATTGATCTCGAAAAAGAATCAAAAAAACTGGCCAAGAAAATTACCAAAGGGGCAAAGGTTGACCAACCGGCTGCAGCTAAAGAAACAGCGCCGGCCGCCGAGGCAAAAACTCCGGTAAAGGAGGCTGCTCCTGCCAAAACAAAACCTGCTGTTAAAGCGGTAGCATCAAAAGCTGAAAAAGTCCTTGCTCCTGTAGCTCCACCAAAGCCCGTTGCACCCGAAGCCGCTCCGAAAGCCGCTAAGGCAGCGCCTAAAAAAGCCGCTGTAAAAAAGTAGTTTTCGCTGCTATCATTACAATGAAAAGCACTACCGGCATGACGCTGGCGGTGCTTTTCTGTCTATAGCTATCACTTCGGACTGGCCCGCCTTGTCGATACCTGCATTTCAAAAATATCATGGTAACATGTTTTTTACTGCCTGATCGGTTTATCTTTGATATTTTAGCAGAAAGTACCACCTGGTAAACCTGATTATCAATGAAAAACCTGAGACGCCGAAAGTTTATCAAAGACGCCCTGATCGCCGGCATGGGCGTTGCGCTTGTGCCCGATATTTTAAAGGCGGAGGCAAGCGCACAGGTTAATGTTAGGCATGCTGCTAATCGCAAAAAAGTGATTGTGGCAGGCGGCGGTATTACAGGCCTTTGCTGCGCTTATGAGTTGATGAAGAGTGGTCACGATGTGGTGGTGCTGGAGGCTTCCGGCCGGTACGGTGGTCATGTTTTTACAGGACGGGACGGATTATCAGACGGCCTTTATGCTGATTTTGGAGCGGATCATATCACCAAACCTGGATATGAGCGTTTTTTTGACTACGCAGCGGAATTTGGTTTAACGCCCATTCCTTATCCGAACGCGGAAGGCTCAGAAGCTGCGTTTGACCCCGATGCCATGAAGATGATCGGCGGGAAATTTTATACCGCAGCCATGCTCAAAGATCCTGCGGTGCTCGCCGGCTTTGGTTTTAACGACCGTGAAGTAAAACACATCGTTCAAAACGGTATGTACGCGCTGGGTTCGCTTTTTATCAAACCTTACTTAAGCAAGTTTACTGATGCTTATCAGCCTTTCGGCGTTGGTTATGACGACCTGGACAATGTTGCTATCGCCGATATTTACAAAAAAGAAGGTGCATCACCTGCGGCTTTGAGTCACCTGGGCGGGCGCCATTCCAATGCCCTTTACCATTTGTGGCGGGCGGCGATTATGGACTTCCGCGGCATACCAGCTTCCGAAGGAGACACCTATCATTTGAAAGATGGTAACGAACAATTACCCATGGCATTCGCCAAACGCCTTGGCGACCGTATTAAATTAAACCACCCCATAACAGCCATAAAACGCGATGCGAACAGCGCTACCGTAACTTACCGCGCCTATGGTACGGATGCGGAGAAAGATATGACCGCAGATGTACTTGTAAACTGTATTACACTTCCTATTTTCCGGAATATCCCCGTAACACCGCCATTGTCGCCCGAAAAACAATATGTGGTGGAAAACCTTGTTTATTCTTCTCATCCGTTTTATGTGTTTGAAGCCGGCACAAAGTTCTGGTTGGACGATGGCTACAAAAGCATCAACATGGAATTTGAGCACCCCGATATTTCATCCATTTGGCTGGAGACAAACCGGGTGGATACAACAAGAGTGATCTTAAAGGCTTACGGCCCCGGGGGCATTTCGCCGCAACGGGTGCTGGCGGCTTTCAGGGAAGTTTATCCGGGTAAACATGACACGATAGAACAAGCGCTTACTAAAGACTGGACGGTAGATAAGTTTGCCCCGGCCTGCGAGATGGAACCCTTTGCGATAGGGGAGATGAAAAAATTCTGGCCGCAAATTATGCAGCCCGACGGAAGGATTTACTTTGCAGGCACTTATGCGGATAATATGAGCAGGGGTATGGAATCGTGCCTGCGGTCGGCGCAGCGGGTGGCAAAGGAAATTGATAAGCTTTGATGAATTTCGGATGTCGGATTTTCGATTTCGGATTTTGAATGTTCAAATTAGGATTTATTTATAGATAAAAACTATTCAAATATAGATAATGACTATCGGAGAAACCATTAAACGTTACTCAGCTGTTTTAGCTCTCGTTTTTCTGACGTTATTGTTTTCAGATTTTTCTTTTAATAAGAAACTGCAAATACAAAACCAGGCGCCAATTGTAAAGATTATCAGCCCTAAAAACAATGGCATGCTAAGTTTGAATGCACCTGTAAGTTATGAGATAAGCGTATCCGATAAGGAAGACGGCGATTCAAAATATGACGAAATAAATGCCAAAGAAGTCTTGCTGGAAGTCAAGTATTTAAAGGATAAATCGAAGGCTGTTGCGTTGCTGAATAAACCGGCCGGGCCGGATGCACCGGGCCTCGCTGCCATCCGTACCTCCAACTGTTTCAGTTGCCATAACTTTAATAGCAAAGCAATGGGACCATCATTTTTTGAGGTTGCCGGAAAATATAAACCAACCAGGGCCAATATCGATTCACTTGTAAAACGCATCAGCGCCGGCTCCACCGGGATTTGGGGGAAAGAAAAAATGCCCAGCCATCCCGAGCTATCAGCGCAGGATATTAAAAATACCGTGCTGTGGGTACTCAAAAATGGTGCAGACCCGGACGATAACTATTTCATAGGATTAAACGGCCTTATACCTGCGACAACCCTGAAACATCCCGGCGCTTATGTGTTTACCGCCAGCTATATCGACCATGGTTTAAAAACAGAGCCCGGCAAACAGCGGCTCGAGGGGCAGGACAAAGCGATTTTGTACGCGAAATAAAGTTTATAATATTGTTTACTTTTAGTAAAAATTCATCGCTATGCAATGGTATAACTACATCGCCGCATTTTTTTCGGGTGCATTTTTAGCTAATTTTGTGCCCCACTTTGTAAAAGGGATTTGTGGCGACAAATTTCCCTCGCCATTTGCCAAACCGCCGGGCAAGGGCCTGTCATCGCCGCTAACAAATGTGCTGTGGGGATTGCTCAACCTGGTAATTGGTTACGTATTGCTGGGGTACGGACATATTTGCCGTCAGTATCCTATTTCTGTTGTTTTGTTTTTTGTGGGCGTAACGTTAATGAGCGTGATGCTGGCCAACAATTTTCAAAAGAAGGATAAGGAATAATACACAACGGTATTAAGAGGTTGGCTAAAAGGTCGCAGAAACGCAACATTTTGCGTCCCGGAACGGTGTTGTTGAATTTAGGGATAAGCCAGCCCGCATCCATTAAATGCCATTGCGCAGCATCTGCATAGCGGGAGACGCAAAATATTGCGTCTCTACAGCCAAAAATTTCTGCCGATTTCTGTTATTTCAATTCCACTTCATACAGCCCATTCCGACCGGTAACAAACAGCTTTTTCCCTTGTTTGTCGCCAAACACAAGTGAGGTGGGCCGTTCCGGCACTTTGATCACTTCAATTTGTTTGCCTGTGTTATCGTAAACATAAACCTGCCCGTCGGCAATATAAACATTACCCTTATCATCTGTTGCCGAATCAAATTCGCCGCGCTCAGCAAAATACTTCAGGTTAGAAACATATCCTTGCTGGTCCACATCTATACTTACTGTCCGCTTGTCATATTCATCGGCAATATAAGCCGGTTTACCGGGCCAGGCAGTTGCCAGCGCAGATGACCTGGCAAGATCATAAGCAATGGGGATAATGGTAACTCCATCGGGTGCAACCCAGCATTCCTGGTCGCGGGCAACGGTTATGGTATTAAAATCATGATAATCGCGCCAGCGGTGAGCCGGGTAAAGCGCTTTGTAAACAGGACTCACTGACCCCATCGGCGCCTGCTTCAGCAGGTGAATGGTTTCATCAGGATTGTTTGGATCGACTGAATAAACCAGCGTGCCGAAGCCTGAATTACCCCAACCGCTAAAGGACGTTCCGCCTGCATCCGGTGGGTTTTTAAATTCTTCGGGTTTGCCGTTCACCAGGTAGCCGGGCTTGGGCACATATTTAAATACCACCAGCAGGCTGTCGTTTTTATCACACGCCAATGAAAGCGGCTCCCAATGATAGTCTGCAAAAAGGGTGGTAGTTCTGCTGGCTGCATCCCATTTGTAAATGCGTTTCATCCGCTGCTCGCAGAAATAGATATTGCCTTTACTGTCCGCGCATGATCCTTCGGCAAATTCAAAACCTGTAGCCAGCCGGGCCACTTGCCCTGCGAGATTAGCCGTCGGCGGAGACTGTTGTTTATCTATCAACATGCGTGAAAACTCCCATGGGCGCACCTCCGTATCGGTATTTACATCATACAGCGTATTGGTCGTGGTATACTTTATCTGGCTGTAATTGTGCACATTTAAAAACTCGATGTTATGGTTTGCCCAGCTGCGGATGGAATACGGCGCCGGCTTATTCACCCGGATCACCCTGAACATGTACAAATTGGCAAAAACCATATCGCGGCTGTTCTCCAGTTCCATCGGCTGGCATTCGGTGCTTTCGCGGCTTTCCTCTTCAAGCTGCAAGGCGTAAACGTTAAAGTTGGCGACGTTGTTAAACCTTACCTCGTTGCGCACATGGTGCTCAACGGATAACGCATAAATATGGCTCGGCGTTGAAGTATTTGAAACATAAACACCTGCTGTTGCGAAAGTATTGGCCGACCATATATCAAAAAACGTCCCACCGCCGCCATCAGTTATCCAAAGGCTCCAATATTGCGTATCCCAGGATGGGTCTGCACCTTTGCTATAGATGCCCGGCTGTTGCGGTGTATTGGGGCGCTGCATGCCGCCATGGCCGCCGATAAATTTCACATCGTTCAGGTAGGAATTCTCGCCCGACATCCATTTACAAGCAACCGCCCGCGGATTATCGGCGCTGGTTGAAAGCCCGATTCCGGTTACAATGTTTTGGCCGCCTTTAGCGGTTTCCAGCAAAGCTTTTGGGCCTCCAAAGCCGCCAAAGGCCGGCGTATTATTGCGAATGATAAGCTGCGTGGCAATCGGGTTAAGCCCAATGAGTACAGTATTAGGCCTGAGTTTGATGGTTTGGCTAACCTTATACCATCCCTGCGGAAAGTAGATGGTATTGTATTTGTTGATGGCATCCTGTATAGCCTGTGTATCGTCAGTCGTGTCGTCGCCTTTGGCCCCCAGTGTTTTGATGTTTGTCCAATTGCTCATTTCAGGAAGGTCGGGGATGTCTTTTTTTGCAGGCTCCGGATACACGCTCAGGGGCGCCGTTTCGTTTATCGTTTTATAAACCGGATCAGCCTGCAGGCTGTCCATTTGCAGGCCATAGATAAAGTTTTTTACCTGGTAAATGCTTCCGGCCCCGGGTGTTGGTTTCCCGCTGCGCCGGTAGCTGGCAAATACCGGTACATCGCGGCAGCTGATATTGCGAAGGCTGATTTGGTTCATAGCATTGTCCTCATTGCTGATGATAATCGCCGGGCCACTCACCTTATCGAAACGGCAATTCTCCATAAACAGGTGTTCATGATAGTTTGGGTTGATGCTGATCACTGTCGGTACATCCTTTGCTTCCAGCCGCACAATGGTTAGCCCTGCCTCCTGTGTTTTAATGGCCGCGTCGCGCTGTCCCTCAAAATAAGTATCCACCATCATAAATTGCCAGCCAGGCGATGGCTTGGTGGTATAAATGCCGTATTGTCCGCCAAAAAAGCGAACGTCGTTCATGGCGTTGCCCACATCGAACAGGCCGGCCTTGCCATCGCCGATATCGATATCCGCGTGGGCGATGAAGCTATGTTGCGCAAAATGTGCCCTTAAGGCAACCGCGCATGGGTTGCCGTCTTCAATTTTCAGGTTGATATTGCTCAGGGCGCTGTAAAAGGTTCCGGCGCCGGCATCGTGTACCGGTTCGCCTGGTTTGGAAAGGCTGCTTACAAACCAAAACATATACTTGGCTTTGCCTTTATCGGTTGTATCGGGTATCTGAAATCCGGGGGAATTTTTTGCAAGGATAATCTGCGGCCGGTTTTTACCGTAGCCGATCAGCCTCACGGCCTGCGGTACGAATATGGTTTTCGAGATCAGGTATTTTCCTTCGGGGATAAACACGATCCCGAAGTTATAGGTAGTTTTTACCTGCGTAATAGCCCGTTGTAATTCATCGGAAACATCTGTCTTTCCATCGGCCGTGATTTTGAAGCGCTCCGGGCTAAAGTAAACCGCATCGGCATCATCGGGCTTTAGCTGGTAGATAGATTTACCTGCATCGTGCTTTTTTAAAGGCGGTGCAGGTTTGCCATTGCAGATCAGTTGTGCCAATAACAGCAGGCCGGACAGGATAATTGCTTTCATTTCGCAGGGATAAAATTCAATTGGTCAACCACAGACGGTTCACAACTAAATTACAGGATAAATGCTGATTATCCCATATCCCGCTTTATTTTTACAAAAAGCGTGAATAGTAAGCCTGGAGCACGGGTTTTTCTTACGGCTGCGATGCGGTCATCTCAAACCGGTCAACTGATTTTGACGCCGTCGGGAATTCATTAAATGCATCGTAAAGCACGTATTTGTTATCCTTGTCAATGCCCGGTAGCATCTTACTGAGCAACTTCCTGATCTGCAGGTTTTCCTTTTTTACCTCGTTGGTGTCTTTTATGCTGATATGCGTCATGTACCATATCTCCGGCGCGGTCCAGGTGTCGTTCCGCTGCATGGAAATGGACAGCACCATGGGGCGGGTGGGCAACTGCTCAAGCGTCATCGGATAGCGGTACTTTTTGTTGGCTTCGTCAAGCACCTTGCTGTAAAATTCCCCATTGGCGTTTAAGTCCGGGTAGGCCCACAGAACGCTCGGATTGGAGCATTTAACAGCCAGGCTCATGTTGTTCACGGCATTCACCAAATATTTTTTATCATATTCTTGTCTCGCCAACTGCGCCAGTTCGGGAGCGGTTTTGCCGTTAATAGTGTATTCGGCAAGATCCATTTGGGTTATTTTCCAGCCATAGCTTAATTTAGCAAATACCAGGCTGATCATATATTTATTGTCCGATTTTTTTGGCGCCAGGAAAACATAATAGGTCTCGTTAGCCGAAGTGTCGAGCTTCAGCACATGGCGGTTAACATCGGTACCACTTGCGGCTAAACTGTCTTTTGCCTTGTGTTTTCCCACTACATAATATTCTTCAACAATATCATAAGGATTATCAGTTAGCCGGTTACTCATCAGCTCAACCAGGTGCTCGTTACCGGAATTACCGAGCATTTCTTTCGACATCATTAACTGCAGTTCCTTCAGGCTGTTGGCTTTGATATAGTTCAGGGCGCTTTTGTTCAAGTCATGCAAATCGGAGCGTTGGCCGCTGCTGATCTGGTCATCTTTATAAACGCCGGGTTTTGGGGGGCTGCAGGCCTGTAATGAAAATACAAGACATACTACGGCCAAAAGTTTAAATTTAGGGTTTAACGATTTCATATGGCCCCTAAGATAAATAAGTTTCAGGATTTGCAATAAAAATAATCGCATTACAGCATTTGGGACAATGACAAATAAAAATTATCGTTTCCCGCCACGTACTTTTTGCATTTGCGTACCGCGGCCTCGGCAAATAAAAATTTGCGGAATATATTTGCAAACAGAAATTTGCGACCTCCCGTTTCGGATAAATACACATGGCCACACAAAACATCTTATTTTTTGGCGACAGCCTCACCGCAGGGTACGGATTGGCAAACCCAGCTCAGGAATCATATCCTGCACTGGTTGGCCAAAAGATCGTCGCCGTGCAGCTGGATTATCACGTGATAAACGCCGGCCTGAGCGGTGATACCTCGTCAGGCGGACTCAGCCGAATCGATTACTGGTTAAGCCGACCGGTAACTGTTTTTGTATTGGAACTGGGTATCAATGACATTTTGCGTGGTGTCCCGCCCCAAACCACCCGCGGCAACCTGCAGGCCATTATCGACAGGGTGAAGGCGAAATATCCGGCCGTGCGAATATTATTAATGGGGATGCAAATACCGGCGTTCTTACATTCTCCTTTTACCAATCAATTCAATAGCATCTATCCCGACCTGGCTGCCGCTAATAACCTGGCGTTTGTTCCCAATTTCCTCGGGGGCGTGGCCGGAATGGCCAGGTTAAACCAGCGCGACCGCATCCATCCCAATGCGGAGGGTTACAAGGTGATCGCCGAAAATGTATGGCCCGTTATTCAAAAGATCATTAGCGAGCGATCATGACAGATTAGACCATGCCGGTCTTATACAAAATATTATTCACCATATGTTTGGCGGCCGTGGTATTAGCGGTATTTTAGCAGCAATTAAAAGCAACAGAATTAACCAAACCTAAGGCGTATTTAGCCCTTTTAAAACTGCAGTAAAATGGACAGAGAGCTTATTGTTAAAAAAGATGGCTATGTATTGGGCCAGATCCTTTTTAAATATAAAACCCAAACAAGCGGCGATGCAAGTATCCTTATAAACAAGATAGTTGATGTTGAACACGGCCTGAAAGCGGTTTACCCGCTTTATAAACACGAAATAGATTTTTCGCATGAAGAACTCGTTTCAATTGAAGAAATCAAAACGTTTGACAAAGACTTTTTTTATGAAAGGCCCGATCCGGAGGACCAATTTGGCGGCGATATTGAATTTACGTACCCGGCTATCCATTACCGCTACAGCGGCGCTCCAGGTATTGCTGATATTCGTGCCGATTTTTTAGCGAACAAAAAAGATTTGCGGTTTATTTCGGTTTCACGCATAAAAAATGACCATAGTTTACAGGCAAATCGTCTTGAAACAAACGTTACGCTGCTCGGTCGTTTATGCGCCCTGCCAACGCTGAATTGCCCGGATGCAGCGTTTAGTATGGTGGATTATAAACAGGAGTAGACATTAACGTCCCGAGAGATTCTGCGGATATGGGCAAAAGTTATATGAAAGGCAATCGACATATTAAAACTTACGGATTGACATTAGCAATATTGAGTTTGCTGACAGCGTGTGACCACATAGCTCAATTTGCCGTTATTCAGAATAATACAAGTGATAGTTTATACGCATCTTTTAACTTGGGGAAGTATCCAACGGATAGTACCGTTTTTATTCGACATAAGTATTTAACCCAAATTATCGTAAAACCCCACTCGAGCAGGCAAGTTTCGTTAATGAACGTTGTTTTAAATAAACTGCCTGATTCTTCGAAAATTTATTTGTTCATTTTCAATGCGGACTCACTAAAAAAAAATCAAAAGAAAGCTTATTCAAAAGGGATTTTCAAGCAGTCTTTATTGAAAAACGTAGTCATTCAACTAAATAAAGTTAAGGAACCCCTGGATACGATATTCATAAACGAATAAGTTGCAGATATTGGATGGTATTACAAAGAAGGGGTATTATCCGCCAATATGGCGGAGCAACCGTCGCTTCTACCAGCAGCGGTCAGGCCCGCAACTCATGCCAAGCCGCAAAATAGTTACAACCGGTGCCATGCCGCAAATGCTTTCCGCTAATCACCAAAACATTTAATATATTTAGCTTTTTAATGCTATTTGATTTGAGGCAATTTGAACAACTGAAGGAATTTATTCTGACCAAGCTGAGGGACGAGTTGCCCACGCATTTAACCTACCACAATATCGATCATACGGAAGATGTAATGCAGGCTGCCGCGATGCTGGCCAGATGTGAAGGCATTGATGAAAACGACCGGGATTTGCTTGCCGCCGCCGCCCTGTTGCATGATACTGGTTTCTTTGTGGCGCGAGATAATCATGAGGAGGCATCGTGCAATATCGCACGGTACTATTTGCCCGATTATGGGTATAACCCTGAAGAAGTTGAGATCATCTGCGGCCTCATCATCGCTACACAGTTACCGCAATCGCCGGGCAGCCGGCTTGCAGAGATTTTATGTGACGCTGACCTGGATTACCTGGGGCGAGAAGATTTTTTTTCGCTGAGCGACCGGCTGTTTGGCGAACTAAGAACCGAGGGCCTGGTGGCGCATGAAGATCAATGGAACCGGCAACAGGCGGATTTTATGGGCGACCATAGCTATTTTACAAAAACAGCTATAAATTTGCGGCAGCCCCGGCAGGAGCAATATGTTGAACTGATAAAATTAAAAATTACAGCTTAGTCATTTCGATGAAAACGGGCGATCATCCTATTATACCTCACTTAAAAGATGCAGCTTATATAATTGCTGGCATTTTAATTTGCGGGTTTGCGTTAAAAGGTTTCCTGGTACCCAATAATTTTTTCGATGGTGGTGTAACGGGGATATCGTTACTTATTCACGAGTTATATAAAATCCCGATCGCCTATGTGATCATACCGGCAAATATCCCGTTTATAATAATGGGCATTTTCCAGGTGAATAGCCGGTTTGCGTGGAAAACGCTGGCGGCAATTATCGGTGTGGGTATTTGCCTGCAAGTTATACCTTACCCCCAAATCACCCATGATAAACTGCTCGTAAGTATTTTTGGCGGCGTTTTTATGGGCACAGGGGTAGGCCTGGCTATTCGCGGCGGCTGTGCGCTCGACGGCATAGAAGTGCTTGCCCTATATACGCTTAAAAGAAGCAGCTTCACCGTAAGCGAGATCATTTTAGGCATCAATGTGGTCATCTTTTCGATAGCAGCCATCCAACTGGGGTTGCCAACAGCGCTTTATTCCATCATGACTTACTACGCTGCGTCGCACATGATCAATTTTGTGATCGAGGGCCTGGAGGAATATACCGGCTTTACCATCATCTCGGGCCAGAGCGAACTGATCAAAGAAAAACTTGTGCTGGAACTTGGCCGTGGTATCACCATTTACAAAGGTGAACGGGGGTATTTAAAAGAGAGCTTTGACATACACCACCCGGTTGATATTATTTTTACCGTGGTAACCCGCCTGGAAGTGCGGCGGCTAAGAAATATTGTTTTAAGCATCGATCCAAAAGCCTTTATGTTTACCAGTACGATAAAAGAGGCCGCCGGCGGGGTGCTGAAGAAGAGGGCAAGGCATTAAGATGTGCGGATGTGCGGATTTGCAGATGTGCAAATCAATGTCGTTTAGTTAAGGAAGCTATACGTCCTGCCGGAGCTTTTTCGCCCCTCCTAAATCCTCCCCGGTAGGGAGGACTTAAAGAAAGCGCCGTAACCGAAGCCAAAGTCTCTCCGCCAATATGGCGGAGGAGATTTAGAGGGGGCTGAATCTCAGGGTTTCCTATTTCTTCATCCGCCCATTGAATTTCCATCTACACATCCGCACATCTGCACATCTGCACATCCGCACATCCGCACATCCGCACATCCGCACATCCGCACATCTCTCCATCACTCCAAAACCTCATAAATAATCACCGGCTTGGCCTTATTCTTTAACATTACCTCGCCGATCCGCTCGCACTTGAATGATTCTTTTATTTGCTGGTATACCTGTTCGGAAATGACGATCTGATTAGCCTTTGCTGCGGATTGCAGGCGCTGCGCGGTATTAACGGTATCCCCGATCACCGTATAATCGAGTCTTCTGAGCGAAGCCGATCCGATATTGCCCGAGATCATCTCGCCGGAATTTATTCCGATAGATATCCGCGGCTGAAATACTTTATCGCCTGCAACTACCTCGGGCGCCGCTTTCATGTGGTCCCTGGCGGCAATTGCCACATCAATGGCACGGTCGAGGTGATATTTGCCGCGGAAAACGGCCATAACAGCATCGCCCATAAATTTATCCACGTGCCCGTTTTGGGCGATCACCTCTTTCACGATCATCTCAAAAAGCTCGTTGATCAGTTTCACAACTTCATTGGCAGGAACGTTCTCCGAAAAGGCTGTAAAACCGCAAACATCCAAAAACATTACCGTGGCGTCGACGATCTCATTTTCGTAAAGGCTTTTTTCAAAACCTTTGCTGTTCATAAAATTGATCACGTTCTCGTCCACATACATTTTAAGGATATTGTTTTCCTTAATGGCCTTCATTGTCTCACGCACCTGCGCTACATGGGTCAGCGTTTTTTCCATGGTCAGGTCAAGGTCCTCAAAATCTACCGGTTTGCAAACAAAATCAAAGGCGCCGCGGTTCATGGCGGTACGTATGTTTTGCATATCTCCATAAGCCGATACTACTACCGCCCGAAGAATGGGGTTTGCATCGGGCAGGCGGCTCAACAGTGTAAGCCCGTCCATTATCGGCATGTTTATATCGCTTAATACAACATCCAGGTCGGGGTTTTCACCAACTTTTACCAGGGCATCCTCGCCATTTATGGCAAAGACAAACTCGTACACGTTTTCCCTTATCTTTTTGCGAAATTTTTGCTTGATCAACAATTCCAAATCGGCTTCGTCGTCAACAACTAAAATTTTTGCCATTAGTCGTGTTGTATAAAAGAGTAAAGTTTTTCTTTTAGTAAGTTAAAATCCAGTGGTTTTGTTAAAAACTCGTTGGCGCCTTTTTCCTGAGCCTGGTGCCGGTTTTCGTCGTCGCCATAGGCGGTGATCATCATCACTACAGGCGGCGGTTTTTCGTAATCGTGGCGAATGCGTGCCAGCAATTCAATCCCGGTCATCCCGGGCATATTGATATCCGATAAAATAAGCACGACTTCCGAGTGATGATCGTGCAGGAAATTTAATGCTTCTTCGCCCGATAATGCAAATGAAAAATCGAACTCGCCGCTTTTTATTTCCCGGCGGAACCTTTGTATAAATAATGGCTGAACATCGGCCTCGTCATCAACAACTAAAATTTTTGTGTGCATCGGAGTATAAAAGTTAAAAGGTTGATTTATATGGGCAATTTAATAATAAATTCGGTGTATTCCCCCTCCACGGAATCAATTTCAATAGTACCGTCATGGCCGTTAACCACTATTTCATAGCTTAATGATAAGCCAAGCCCTGTACCCTCGCCGGTGGGTTTGGTGGTAAAAAAGGGCTGCATGATCTTATCGCGTATGTTTTCGGATATCCCGTCGCCATTATCCCTCACTTTTATCACCGCATGCCCCGCTTCCATTCCCGTTGATAAAGTGATAGTGGGCTGATATTTTGCCAGGCCCCTTTTTTGCTTTTGATGAACGGCATAAAAAGCATTGGTGAACAAATTGAGCAGCGCCCGGCCTATATCCTGCGGTACAACGTTTACAAGTGGAAGCTTATCAGCAAAATGGGTAATGAGTTCGGAATTAAACGATTTATCTTTTGCGCGCAGGCCGTGGTAGGTTAGCCTCAGGTATTCGTCGGCCAGTTTATTGATATCTGTTGGTTCCTTGATATTGCTGCTGGCCCGGCTGTGCTGCAGCATGCCTTTTACAATACCATCAGCGCGTTTGCCGTGATGACTTATTTTTTCCAGGTTTTGTTTGATGTCCTCTAATATCTCGATCACTTCCTCTTTGGTACCGCTTTCCAATTCGGTTTGCATTTCGGAGATCAGCTCGATGTTTACCTCCGAAAAATTATTCACAAAATTCAGCGGATTTTGTATTTCGTGCGCTATGCCTGCGGTGAGCTCGCCAAGCGATGCCATTTTTTCAGACTGGATAAGCTGCTTTTGGGTAAGCTGCAATTGTTCCAGCGCCGATTCAATTTCTTCTTTCTGCTCCTGTAAGCGCAGGTTGGCCTGTTTGCGGTGCCTGCTGTTTCGCCAAAAAACAAAAGCCAGCAGCAAAAGGACAAGCACGCCGGCCAGCAAAACATACATCCTGATATTGTTGCGGACCTGCGTTTCGGCAGCTTCAATATCGCGCTGCCGTTGTTTTTCGTCAAAGTCAAGCGATAGTAACTGTTTTACTTTATCCTGGCTGAAAAGACTATCTTTTGTAGCGGTTGTTATTTTTAAGTATTTATAAGCCTGGGGCAGGTTATTATCCTCCTCATAAAAAGTATACAATACCTTGCCTGCGTTTAATACATCCTGCAAATATTTTTCGGCGCTGGCGGTTTCAAGGGCCTTTTGCGCATAATATTCTGCAGAGTCCTGCTGCTTATATTTATGGTATAGATTGGCAGTACTTAAAAAAGTGATACTCAGCATATCTACGTCTTCAATCTGGTTGGCTGTAACAACCGCTTCCCTTAAATATTTTAGCGAAGCTTCTTTATGACCGCGGTAGGCTTCCACTTCACCCAAATCGCGCTCGATGTTATCTAACAGATCCGTGAAGTTGTTTTTCTTTGAATCATTGTAACAGATATTGAGATAATATGCTGCCGAATCAATTTTATGGGTGTACAGGTATACCTCGGCGATATTCACAAAAAAAACAGATCTTAATTCTCTTTGACCGTAATAGGTCAATTTATGGTTTGCCGAATAGGCATCCCATTTCTTCAATCCTATCAGTAAATAGGGCAGCGCCTTTGCGTAATCTTGTTTTTGATTATATGATGAACCGATGTTATTATAGGCCGTTGCCACACCGGGCAGGTAATTGATGCTTTCCGAGATCCTGATCACCTTAAAGAAAAGTTGAAAAGATTTCACGTAATCACCAAGGCTGGAATAAGCGTTAGCCATAAAATTAAGCGCGGAGCCCTCGTCCCTGGTACGTTTAAATTTCGCGGCAAGGTCATAATACTGCTGCCCAAAAGATAAACTTGAATCTGGCTTCGAAACAAAATAATCACGCGATAATTCTTTTAATATATTCAGCCGGACGGTGTCAGGCGCGCTGGATTTACTTAGCGCTAACCTAAGGGTATCTATCTTTTTGCTTTGAGCAAAAACAACTACTGTTGTAAACAGAAACGCAGTAAACAGTAAAAGTGCCTTTCTCATCAATAAGTTCAAATAATCGGTAAGGTAACAAAAAATTCCGAGCCTTCGTCCTCTTTGCTTTGCACCTCAATAGCCCCGTTATGTCCCTTTACCACAATATCATAGCTTAGCGATAATCCCAGGCCCGTGCCCTCGCCGGTTGGCTTGGTGGTGAAGAAGGGCTGCATCACTTTATCTTTCACTTCGCCGGGTATGCCGGTACCATTATCGGCTACACTGATGACAATACTGCCGTTTTTTTGGTGGGTGCTTAGCGTTACCACCGGCTTATATTCAACCCCGGCTTCGACCTGCCTTGCATGAACAGCGTAAAAGGCATTGTTAAACAAATTTAACAATACCCGCCCGATATCCTGCGGAACCATGTTGATCAACGGCAGGCCCTCGCCAAAATTGGTTACCAGTTCGGCATTAAAGGTTTTATCCTTTGCTCTTAAGCCATGATAAGCCAGGCGCAGGTATTCGTCGGCCAGTTTGTTAATGTCGGTGGGTTCTTTGGTATTGCTGCTGGCGCGGCTGTGCTGCAGCATGCCTTTAACAATGGCATCGGCGCGTTTGCCATGGTGGATGATCTTGCCGAGGTTTTGTTTAATGTCCGCCGCAATGGCGTTAGCTTCTTCGGTGTCGCCTTTGGCAAGTTCCTCTTCCATCTCGTCAATCAATTCCATACTCACTTCCGAAAAATTATTTACGAAGTTGAGCGGGTTTTGTATCTCGTGCGCTATGCCTGCGGTCAGTTCGCCAAGCGAAGCAAGTTTTTCCGATTGGATCAGCTGCTGCTGGGTGGTTTGCAGCAGGTCCAGTGTTTGCTGCAGTTCGTCTTTTTGTTTGGTAAGCTCGGCTGTGCGGTCGGCCACCAGTTTATCCAGCATTTGGTTTTGCTGGGTAACGAAATTGAGTTCCGCCCGTTCTTTTTTCGTCGTGGCCCAGCGGGCAAGCGTCCATACAAAAGCGGCTAAGATGGCGTATATAAAAAACTGATCGTAATCATTGTAAAATTTATGGGCGATGATCAAGACTATTCCCGACAGGAGGCTGACGCCTGCCAGGGGATAATGCGCCTTAATAACCGAATTAAAGGGATTAAAATCCGGCTCTTTTTCAGCCAGTAGGATAACGGCTAAAAGTGAGCCGCCACCTAAAATCAGCACTATTCCCTCTTTAAGAATGGCCTGCGCTAAAACGTATAAGCCAATACTCATCCAGGTGACCGTGGTAAACTGCGGCATCCATTTAGCCCGCAGCGGCGAAAACTTAAACGACGCCTGTACGCGCCGTACCATTATAAAGATAGCCAGGAAAGAAAATATGCCCATAACAAAGTTTAACGGTCTAAATTAATGCTTTATCCGGTAAAACTAATTTAACGGTTAACATATTTAACTAATTTGACGGGAGGGATATGTTAAATTGGGTGTATTCGCCAGGTATGCTCTCCATTTCGAGCTTACCGCCGTGTCCTTTAACTACCATATCGTAAGTTAGGGATAATCCCAGCCCCGTACCTTCACCCGTAGGTTTTGTTGTAAAAAACGGCTGCATGATCTTGTCTTTTATTGCATCGGGTATGCCAACACCATTATCCTTTACCTTGATGACCACCTGCCCGTTTTCGGTCGAGGTTATAACCGACACTTCCGGCTTATAACCCGCCCCTGCCGTTTTCAACTTTTGATTTACCGCATAAAAAGCATTGTTGAAGATGTTGAGCATCACCCGGCCCATATCCTGCTGCGATACGTTAACCTTTAGCAGCTTGGTGTCGAAATGGGTTATCATCTCCGCGTTGAACGACTTATCTTTTGCCCGCAATCCGTGGTACGACAGCTTTAAAAACTCATCGCAAAGCACATTCATGTCGGTAAGCTGTTTCTCGCCTGTATTGGTGCGGCTGTGTTCCAGCATGCCTTTTACAATAAAGTCGGCGCGTTTGCCGTGGTGGTTTATCTTTTGCTCGTTTTTTATCAGGTCGTTTATCAGTTCCATCTCCAGTTGCCCATCTCTTTCTGCTTTCGGCTTTTCGCTTTCAGCTTTCAGCTCTTCCAGCATTTCTTTGTTAACCTCCGAAAAATTATTCACGAAGTTCAGCGGGTTTTGTATCTCGTGGGCAATACCCGCAGTAAGCTCGCCAAGCGAGGCCATTTTTTCGGATTGGATCAACTGATTTTGCGTGGCCTTTAATTCGTCCTGCTGTTTCTGCAATAATTTATTAGCGGTCTGCTGTTTTTTATAGCTGTTCCATAAGATGCCCGAAATAACCAGGACGACAATTAAAATAAGCAATATGCCGTATAGCCGTAAATTATCCTGGTAAGCTTTTGCCGCTGCTTTTATATCATTTTCGTGCTGCTGCTGCTGAAAGCTTAATACCTGGACCTGTTTTGCCTTACCGGCACTGTTTAAGCTATCGTTGGCGGCCGTCGCAATTTTGTAATACCGCAGGCTTTCCTTATCGTTTCTCCCTTCGTACAAGGCGGATAGCAGCCCGGCCGACAAGTGAGTCACATATAGTTCCTCACCCTTGCTGGCTAATTTATAGGCAGTATCTGCATAAAAAAAAGCGGAATCGTAACGGGAAGTTTTTTTATATATCTCAGCAATAATTTCATAAGCACCACTCAGGTTTTTAACACGATAGAAATCGATTTTCGAGAAAAACGGAATGGCCTGGTAACAATAAGAAAGCGCCAGCCGGGGATGGTTCAGCTTGTTTTCAATATAACCTAAAGCTATAAGCGGGTAACCGATATTTGGGTCGTTGATTTCTTTGGCCATACAAAGCGCGATCTTTTCATAATACAGGGCTGAATCCAATAAATTTAAATCCTGATAAAAATCTCCTATATTAACGTAATAGGCTTCTATTCGCGATTTATTTTTCAGCTTCACAGCCAGTCGCAGGCCTTGCAATACGTAGTTAAGCCCTTTCCTCGGATCATTGGCATCATCATAAGACACACCAATGCCATTTAAAAAGCGGCAGATGTACACGGTATCCATTAATTTTTCACTAAGCGCCAAACCCTTAAAAGACGTTTCGAGATCTTTGGGATAATTTCCTGTTTTGAAATATCCCCCGGCGAGTGCAGTTAAAAAAGCCTCCTCGTCTTTCTGCAGGCCTAATTTTGTGGCCAGTTGCAGCCCCTCGTTGCCATATTTAAAAATATTAGCGCCGTCATTTTGCTGGCCAGACAATTGCTTCAATAAGGGTATGCGCCGCGCATTATCCGGAAGTGAATTTAATACAGTTATGAGGCTGTCAGTTTTCTTTTGCTGTGCTGATGCAAAACAGGCGGTAAATAAAATCAATACAGCGATAAATATTTTTTTCGTCGTCATTTATTCTCTCCTGGTAATTTAATAGTAAATGTGGTCCCTTCACCTTCCTCACTTTCAACGTTAATGCTCCCGCCATGCCCTTTCACCACCATATCATAGGTTAAAGATAAGCCCAAACCAGTGCCTTCGCCCGTAGGTTTGGTAGTAAAAAATGGCTGCATGATCTTTTCTTTTATGGCGTCCGGCATACCAACGCCGTTGTCTTTTACTTTGATGACCACCTGCCCACCTTCAGTCGAAGTGGTCACAGAAACTTCAGGGTTATACCCGTTGCCAGTTGCTTTCTTCTTTTGGCTCACGGCGTAAAAGGCATTGTTAAACAGGTTAAGCATTACCCGGCCAATATCCTGCCCAACGGCTTGTATCTTCGGCAGCTCAGGGTCAAAATGCATCACCATTTCGGCGTTGAATCCTTTGTCTTTTGCCCGCAGGCCATGGTAGGAGAGCCGCATGTATTCCTCTGCCACGGAATTGATATTGGTGGGCAGCTTTTCGCCGCCGGCCGTGCGGCTGTGCTGCAGCATGCCTTTTACAATGCCGTCGGCGCGTTTGCCATGGTGGTTTATCTTTTGCTCGTTGTTGATAAGGTCATTTATCAGTTCTATTTCGAGTTGTTCGTCGCGCTCTGCTTTCGGCTTTAAGCTTTCAGCTTTCAGCTCTTCCAGCAAATCCTGGTTCACTTCCGAGAAATTGTTCACGAAATTGAGCGGGTTTTGTATCTCGTGCGCAATACCTGCCGTCAGTTCACCCAGCGAAGCCATTTTTTCCGACTGGATCAGCCGTGTTTGGGCGGCCTTAAGGTCGGTTAAAGTGCGCTCAACTTCCTGTTTGGCTAATTCCAGCCGGTTAAAATCCTCGTAACGGGCGTAGGCTGTAGAAAAAGCATCCGCCAGCGATTGCACCAAATCCTTGTCATCATCACTGAGCGGTTCGGTATTCCCGGCATACAGCATCCCCTGTAAAAAGGGGAAGAAATGCAGGTCGAGGCCGGTGGGCGGGCGCTCGGTAAGGTAGCCTTCCTCGGATGCA
Source organism: Bacteroidota bacterium (assembly GCA_013285685.1). Classification (GTDB taxonomy): domain Bacteria; phylum Bacteroidota; class Bacteroidia; order Sphingobacteriales; family Sphingobacteriaceae; genus Mucilaginibacter. The sequence continues at coordinate 20,857 of JABDHD010000010.1, read as the reverse complement.
ATTTCGCCCTGTTCAACCAGCGCATGCGAAAAGTTTTTAAATTCTTCTTCCGTCCAGTGCAGGGTGACCACTTGCTTTTCGCGCCAGCCGCGCAAAGCGGTTTGGTTAACCCCGTTGCCGGTATCCGAATTAAAGTGCAGCTGAAATGCCGCAATCGCCTTGCCATCAGGGGTGGAAAGATAGGTGTGGATGAGTTGCAGCGGTTCGTCCATAATAAACACGCCGCAGCGGATAAAGGGCACGCCCAGGATGGTGAGTTCATTCCAGATCAGCGGGGTGATGCGATCCAGGTCGCCGATGGTACGCATGGAGGCGATCTCGGCGCGCACACGGTCAAGCGAGGCCTGCCTGACGGCGTCGCGGGCCTGGGCTTCCGATTTTTGGAGTTCGATGTAGCGGCGGAAGGTCAATTCTATCACATTTTTAAACCGCTCCAGTATTTTAAGTTCGTCATCGGTATATTCCTTATCCGACCAGGCATACAAAAACCCTTCGCTGAACATGAACCAATGCCCGTATTCTTTCTGGTTCTTTTTATCGGTGATGCCCAGGTCGGCATTTAAACCTGCGGATAGAATTTTATAATACGATGCAAGTTCTTTTCCGCCAAGGGCCACAATATAATTTTCCTGTTTAAGCCAGGCCTGGTATTGCTGTTCGAACACCGGGTGGCGCGATAAGTCTATTTCGCCCATTAAGGAAAGGTGGGCGGTGGTTGATGATGAGGTGTTTGAATAAAGCTTTGCTTTATGGTTGTCATTCGACAGCAGCCCAACACCCGACCTGATCGGGTTGATGCCCAGGTTCCGCAATTCGGTAAACACGGTACTGGCGGCTGCCGAAAGGTCGCCGGAGTTGCGCATAGCCATGGCTTTGCCGCGCACCCGCTCCAGCGAGGCTTCTATCTGTGCTTCCCGGGCCTGAGCTTCGGCCTCTCTGATGTCTTTATAGCGGCGATAAGTAAGACTGATCACCGAATTGAACCTCCGGTATATCTGTACTTCAGCTTCCGGCAATTCGGTTTCGGTCCATGCAAAAATCCCGCCATCGCGGAAGAAGAAGTAGTATCCATACTGAACGGCATCATCGGGATAATCGGGGTATGATATTTGGGCTTGTATAACCTGGTAATAGGCTTTGATATCATTACCCCGCAACACCGGGTGATATTCCTCTTGCCGCAACCAGTTGTCATAAATACCCTCTAATACCGGGTGTCCCTCCAATTTTAATTTTCCGATGATCTCTATGGAATTTCCCTGGTCAATTGTATTCATGGTGGAAAGCTCTACCAAACGCGTTTCCTTATCAATTAAACCCAATCCGCATCTCCTGGGTGTTACGCTTAGCAGTCCTAATTCGTGATAAAAAACTCCAACTGCCTCGGCCAGGTCTGCAGAACTGTGCATTGCCATTGCCCTGGCCCTCACCCGCTCAAGGCCTGCTTCGATCTTTGCTTCCCTTGCCTGCGCCTCCGCTTTTTGCAGGTCGAGGAAACGGGTATAGGTACCATCGAAAACCCCGGCGAATCGCTGTAAAATATCGAGTGTTTCCTTTGACTGTGTGTCCGGGGTTACGATCTCGAGCCAGCCCTTTGAGAAAAATGCATTGTAAAGCATCCGCTGTTTCTGCACTAACTCAGCCAACAGGGGCATATTTAAAACATTACGGACGTAATTGACATGCTCTTCGAGGTTTTTGCCCTTTAAGATCACTGTAAGCTCACTTCTTTTCTCCTGCCAGGCCTTATATATCTCCCTGAAGGCATAAGTCGCGTCCGCTTCGTATTCAAACCTCGTGTTTATTTGATTGCCGCCCTGCTCTGTACCCCAAAATTCTATCTTGCGCGTATCGTCGTTCGGTATACCAATAATTGTTCTTTCGGACCTTATGCCCAGGTTAAGCAACTGCTGGAAAAGAACAGACGCAGTTTCGGCAAGCTCATCACTCTTTTGCATGGCCATGGTTCTCGCCCTAACCCGCTCCAAAGCCAATTGAATTTGTGCTTCGCGGGCTTGTGCCTCTGCCTGTTTAAGGTCATTGAACCGGGTATAACTCATATCAAACACCTTTGCAAAGCGGAGGAGCAGGTCAAAATGTTTATCAGACAAAGGCTCGAGGCTAACCAATGTAAGGCACCCGAAATTATTGAAAGACGCGGAAAGGATTACCCGTTCGGGCGCTTTCATACCTTCTATTACGGGCTTGGGCAATTGCGTCAGTTCTGTATCGACAAATAAAAAGTCATCCCAGGTTTTTTTAACTTTTCCCTTCAAATCGTACCGCCATTTTAAAATCCGCTCCTTCCATGCTTTGAGATAGGCGGCATAAGCAGGATGCTTGTGGTATTGTACCCCGTGGTTCATGGGTTCTGCTGGGGCTTCGGAATTAGCCATCCACCATCTGGACGAATTTGTTTCGGGATCGAAGATCATAATGAGGCACCGGGTAAGCACAAAATCAAGCTTGGTTAATTCACCAAATACAGTTCCGATCAGCTCATTTAATTCTTCTGATGTTTGCATGGACATTGCCTTCGCTCTTACTCTTTCTAATCCCGTTTCTATCTTTGCTTCACGGGCCTGTTCTTCTGCCTGTTGCAGATCAAGAAAACGCGTGTAGGTTTGTTCGAAAACTTTTCCAAAGCGTCTGATTGCAGCATTCTCTTCCGCTGAATAAGGAATGGCTGCATAATTTTGTATACTGAGCGTAACATTCTTCATCAATACGGTTGACCGCGCATAACCTGCCGTGCCCATCACAAACTCTTTTCTTTCATCTGTTACTCCTTGTACGTTTTTAAAAAAATGATCAAAAAATGCATTTTTTTCTTCGAATGAATAATTTTCGGTCAAAAAATCAACCTCGTTTTTTTTTGATTCAATAAAGCGATTAAATATGGGAATATCAATATAAGGAATATGCACTTTGGTAGGATATAACTGGCCTGCAGAAGATAGCCAAAGATTAAAATCATCGCTTTCCTTATAATCCAGGGCGAAGTTTGCCGAATCGATATTAAAATTTAATTGTTTTAATTGTTCAAACACCAACTGGATAACCTCCTTAAGCTCGTCACTCTTTTGCATGGCCATGGTACGGCTGCGCACCCTTTCTAATGCCACTTCTATTTTTGCTTCCCTGGCCTGCGCTTCGGCTTTTTGCAGGTCGAGGAAACGGCGGTAGGATTGCTGGAAAACTGCGCCAAACCGTTTAAATACCTCATGATACTCCGGCAACGGTTCTTTGGTGATGATGAACAAGCATCCCTGCGAAAAAAAAATCACGTGGTTAAATATTTCCGTAGCCTGCTGCGGTAAAACCACATCCCGGGTGGGCACATTGGTGCCCTTTGCAAGGTAGCTCAAATGTTCCTTCAGTTTTTCCCCTTCCAGGTGTATCACCATGAACTCTTCACCATGTTTCCAACCTTTATAAATGGCTTTATATGCAGGTGCTTCATCATAAGGCACAATGAATGATTTTGGGATAATCTCGCCGTTGGTTTCGGTGATCCATTGTTCGCCTAACGGTTCATTGTCCTTAAAAGTGACAATGCCGCAGGTGCGGATCTGTTCGGTGCGGATACCAAGCCCAAGCAATTGTTTAAAAAGCAGGGAAACTGTTTCGGCCAGCTCATCACTTTTTTGCATAGCCATTGTCCTGGCCCGCACCCTTTCCAGCGCCAGTTGAATTTGTGATTCGCGGGCTTGTTCTTCGGCCAGCTGGATATCAGTATAGCGGCGGTAGGCCAGGTCGAATACATTGCGGAAACGTTTAAGTACTTCCAGTTGACCGGGGTTGGCGGCGCTAAACATGGAGATACCGACAGCCCCCGTCCTGATGGAATAGAAATAATAATATAAAGCGCTGATATTATACAAACGCGGGTCATCCTCTTCGCCATTCCCCATTCTGAAGGCTCTCCACTCATCGAGCGTCTCGCCGGCATAAACTTGTTCGGTGAACCCTTCACTGGATTGCTTAGCATGATCGACCAGCTTATTGACTATCGGGTGAGAATTGTACATGACCTTTATAACCGTGTTACCTACGCTTTCTCTATATTCATAATTCAACAGGTATTGTTTCTCGTCATAATGAATACTGATCATAGCGTTACGCAAGTCATCAAAACCCAATTTTTTAAACTCATGAAACATGGTTTCGCAGATGCCAGGTAAATCTTCCGACTGATTCATGCCCATGGCAACCGTACGCACACGCTCGAGTGAAGCTTCAATTTGCAATTCCTTTTCCAGTTCGGCAAACCGTGATCCGAGGTGCTTTTTGTTCTGAGGTTTCATCTTTTTTAAATAGTTGGAATGGTTGTAAAAAAAATAAACGGGTTAAAATCCGCATAATCAACGGATTGAAGTCCGTTGCTACAATATCCGCCGAGGCTACGCCCCTGATCAACTAGTTGGTAATCGAATAATAAACTCCGATCCTTCACCCTCAGCACTGCTCACGTGTATACTTCCCCCATGCCCCTTTACCACCATATCATAGGTTAAACTCAAGCCTAAGCCCGTTCCCTCGCCTGTTGGTTTGGTGGTAAAGAATGGCTGCATAATCTTTTCTTTTATCGCTTCGGGGATGCCTGAGCCGTTATCCTTGACCGTAATAACCACCTGCCCCTTTTCCGTTGACGTGGTTAACGATACTTCCGGTTTGTAATCAGCACCCGCCAATTTCTGCTTTTGATTCACGGCATAAAAAGCATTATTGAACAGGTTCAACATCACCCTCACTATATCCGGTGGTATCACATTCACCAGCGGCAACGTTTCATCCAAATGGCTAACCAATTCGGCATTAAAGGTTTTGTCCTTCGCCCGCAAACCGTGATACGCCAGCCGCATACATTCGTCAGCCAGTCCATTTATGTTAGTTGGCTCTTTGGTACCGGTACCAACCTGGCTGTGCTGCAGCATGCCTTTTACAATGGCGTCGGCACGCTTGCCGTGCATGCTTATCTTCTTCGAGTTTTCTTTAATATCGAGGGCGATGGCTTTTATTTCTGCCAGGTTGCCTTTGTCGATCCCCTGCTCCATTTCCTCAACCAGTTCGGTATTTACTTCTGAGAAATTATTGACGAAGTTGAGCGGGTTTTGAATCTCGTGGGCTATGCCTGCCGTTAACTCGCCCAGCGAGGCCATTTTTTCGGATTGAATGAGCTGCCGCTGTGTTTCCCGCAGGCTGCGCAGCGTTTTTTTATTGACCTGCAATTGCCGGTAAATAAAAATCAGCGAAGCGGAAATCATCAAAAACACCACCAGCGAGCTCCATAATAGCACATTCTGGGTGGCTTTTTCCTGTTTTAACTGGTCGATATGTTCCCGCTGGAGCCGGTCATTTTGATCTATTTCGTATTCGGCCACTTTAAATTCGTGGCGACCCTTTTCGAGCGCGTCATATACGTTAAAATAGTCTTCAAAATATCGCTCCGATTTTTGCGGCTGGTTTTGCTTTTGGTAAAAATAGCCCAGCTCGCGCAGGTATTTCAATTGTATGGGCACGCCCTTTTCGTCCGTGGCTTTTTGACTGGCTATCAAAAGCGACTTTTCAGCCTGCGCTGTATTGCCTTTGGCCATGTAATACTCATAATAATCATAATCGATCTCGGTATAGCCAACCGAACTCACGGTTTTGTACCCGGCAGAGTCCGTCAGTTTTTGCGCCCGGTTCAGCAAAGGGAGGGCTAGGTCGGGTTGGTTTAATTTCAGGTAGATACCTGCTTTTAAGGTGATGATGGCCACCACCCGCTGCGACATGGTTTTGCTCATGAAACGGATGCTCTCGTTGATCTGGCCGAGCGCATCATTATATTTCCCGGTGCTGTTCGAAATCTCGCTAAAGATGAAATAGCAATAATTGATACCGCTGGTATCTTTCAATTTTTGCGCCAATGGAAGCGATTGGCGGCAATAATAAAGCGCTTTGTCGTAGTTGCCCCATTGATTATACGTATTGCCGATGACGTATAAAATATTGGCGTAGAAATGCGGGTTAAACTTGCGGAAAATCTCGCCGCCTTTCATATAATTATTGATCGCCTGGTTATAGGCGCCCCTAAATAAATAATAACCGGCAATGCCATGGTAACAGGGAGCGGTATTTTGGTAGGGCCCGTTTACCTGGTAATACTCCAGTTTTTGTTGATAGTACTCCAGCCGGTCCTCCTGTGTGTTTAAATAATTATAAAGTATGCGTATATTGATCAGCAGCGGGAAGATCGCCTTATGCTGTTTATCAAAAAGGGTAACGGCGCCCTGCAAGCTCTTCAGCGATTGTGCATATTGCCGTTTGGCCCAATACACGTTTCCCTGCTGTATCAATAGGTAGGGCGCCGGGTCGATCAATTTTAATTGCTTATTCAGCCTAAGCAGCATGCCGACATGGTCAGGAAAACCCGACGTTTCATCCTGGCGAATAGGCGTAAAATCCACCATTTTTTGCAGTGTAAAAAGGCTGTCCCTCGCCGTTTTTTGCGTGTAAAGTATTTTTTGCAACGAGTCCATCGCCGCGTGGGCAAAATCATTTTGGGCGACGCATGTGCCTGCGGATAGTGAAAACGCAAGCAATATGATGAGCTTTTTCATAATTAATCAGGGCTATAAAGGGCAAACGAAAGCAAAGGCTTAATTTATAAATAATTAGCCTTACAATAAATTTATCAAAATAATATTATAATACAGGCAGCAATACGGTAAACTCGGCATAGCTGCCTTCTTTGGTGTCGACGTTAATACTACCGCCATGCCCTTTCACCACCATATCATAAGTTAAGCTTAAGCCCAACCCTGTACCCTCCCCTGTTGGCCTGGTGGTGAAAAATGGCTGCATAATTTTATCCTTTATCGCATCGGGGATACCAATGCCGTTGTCTTTTACTTTAATCACCACCTGGTTATTTTCTACAGAAGTTGTAACGGTTACTTTCGGTTTGTAATCAGCCCCGGCCGTTTTCGACTTTTGATTTACCGCATAAAAAGCGTTGTTGAACAGGTTAAGCATCACCCTGCCCATATCCTGCTGTACTACCGCTATTTTCGGCAATTCAGGGTCAAAATGAGTGCCCATTTCAGCATTGAAGGATTTGTCTTTGGCGCGGAGGCCATGGTACGAGAGACGCATAAATTCATCGGCCATGGCATTTATATCGGTGGGCTCCTTTTGGCCGCTGTGGCTGCGCGAGTGCTCCAGCATACCTTTTACAATGCTGTCCGCACGTTTGCCGTGTTGGTTTATCTTCTCCTCGTTTTGTATCAGGTCATTTATCAGTTCCATTTCCAGCTGCTCGTCCCTTTCTGCTTTCGGCTTTTCGCTTTCAGCTTTCAGCTCCTGCAGCATTTCTGTGTTCACCTCCGAAAAATTATTCACAAAGTTGAGCGGGTTTTGAATCTCGTGGGCGATGCCTGCGGTAAGCTCACCCAGCGAAGCCATTTTTTCGGATTGGATGAGCTGGGTTTGGGTGGCTTTTAAGTTGGTTAAGGATTGGTTTAATTCCGCCGTACGTTCCGTTACCTGCAGCTCCAGCGTTTCATTCTGGCTGGCAAGGAATTTCTGTTTTTCTACTTCCTGCGCCAGGTTTTGTGCCGAAAGTGTTTGAACCTCAACCAGCATTGACCTGAGTTTTTTGTTCGTTAATGAATTTTGGACGCCGAGGTAAAACGACATCCCTATCGGGAAACTAATTAGCGAAAGATCGAATAATCCTTGCGCAAAAACGATGCTATCACTTAAAAATGCGGTTATAACGGTTAATGCAATAAATAAAAGTACGCCGGCCAATATAAAACCGGCGTCTTTTTTTTGCTGCCTTATTGCCCATATACATACATAAGCGCCTGCAAGTAAACTTACAATCGGGAATATTTCGTTACTCATAGCAAGACCAATGGTGCCGGCGCTATACATACTGACTATGGAGACTATCGCCACAGAAACCAGCAGCTTAAAAAACATACGGTATGGATAATTGAATATCGCGTATATGGTCATTAACAGGAATAAAGTACCTACGGCAGGCGCAGCGCCATCGGCAAAGGAGATCCACATTTGTGCAGAAACCGGCCCGAAACGTTCGATCCCCCAAACCTCATTGGGTAATGCGTAAAAGCTTAATATTATATTAAACAAAAAATAGTACAAATTGACTTTCTGGCTGCGGTCGAACAGGAAGTATACCAAATGGATAAAGCCGATAATTAAAAGTATGCCGCCGCTTAACGTGCTAAAAATAACAAACCACGTTATATCATGCTCGTAGTTGCGGTAATTGCTAAGCGCTGCCTGGTAACTGTTGATATCAAGGCTGAAAGCCGTGAGCGGGGCATACGATACATGGGGTATATTGGGCTGATAGGCCAGCCTGACAGCCACCAGGTTGTCGCCGGGATTAAGTTTTATATAGTTAGGTTCTACCGAGGGTAGGTAGGCACGCACTTTTGCCGGATTAGCGCTAACCGTTCCGTATTTTAATATTTGCCTGCCATTTAAATATACCTCCGACGCGGTGTATTGCGATACCCATGCGGCCAATTGCTGGTTAGCGACCGAACTATCAACCTTAATATGCAGCCTGATCCAGCCAATCCCCGCGTTTTTCAAGGCCGAAAAGCGGTTAATATCCTGGCCGGGATCAACAGGCTGCCATTTGCCGTCATCAAAACCGGGCTGGCTCCATTGCGGGTTATCACCTGCATGGAATCTCCATCCGCTTAATAAGGTGTCATTTTTTGATAATTTATTTAAATTAAAAACCTGCCCTGTTTGTGCTAAGGATTTAACTGTCACCATGAATAATAAAAACCCAAACACATATAGTCTCTTCATCAATTTTTAATTTAATGGCAATGTAATTATAAACGCCGGCCCCTCACCTTCAATACTATTAACTTGCACGGTGAAACCTGTTAACAGATAAATTACTTATATGCTATTGCCGCGCTTGACGGCCCTGTGAGCGGCATGATAGCGGTTGATTTAAATCCTACCTTCTTTGCCCAGCTATTAAAGTCAGCAAAGGTGTAATCAAACCCTTTGCCGGTTTCAATCAGCATATTCAAACTCATCATCAGGCCGACGGCATTTTTCTTCCGCTCGTCATCTATGATGTTTTCAATCGCCACAAATACTCCCCCTTCAGGGATAGCATCGAAGGCTTTTTTCATCAGCATCAGTTTAGTTTCTTCGTCCCAATCATGCAGGATATTGCCCATCACCACAACGTCGGCAGTTGGTATCGGGGATTCAAAAAAATCTCCGGCTGCCGTTTTCACGCGGTCGGAAAGTTTAAAATGCCGGATCGTATTATTGGCAATCGGTTCAACCGCCGACAGGTCAAAACTGGTACAACTCATGTGCGGTTGATGCGTGGCAACCATTAAAGAAAGTAAGCCACCTGACCCTCCCACATCGATCAATGTTTTACGGGATGAGAAATCAAACTTTTGCGCAAAAGCCATAAAGTTCCCCATTTGAAAACCACCCATTGCAGTTACAAATTCATGCAATTTATCAGGGTCCTGGTACAGCTGGGTAAACAGGTTTTCGCCATGTTTTGCTTCATTTTGCGGCAGCCCGGTAATTAAACCTTCTTCCAGGTTTCCCCAAAAACCATACAAGCGGTTATTCATCATTTCCAGCATACCACCGATATAGGTTGGTTTCTTTTTGTCGAGGAAAAAGTCAGTATCAATACTGTTTGAATAAACCGCCGTTTCCAACAGACCTTCCCGGGATAGAAATCCGAATGTGGTTAGCGCATCCAGGAAGTCATAAACATTTCGGTCGGTACAATGCAGGTTCAACATCGTTTTAACGGCTGTTGCAGACATGCCCGGCTGCTCAGCCAGTTTAGTAAATAACTGAAATTTTACTGCTGCCAAAAGAATTTTGGAGGCCCAGAAACCGGTACCGATCTGCATGATACTTGCGGGAGTAGGATGATTGTCGTGCTGTTCCATGTTGTTTGATTTGCTATTGTTTGATTTATGGTTGATTACTTATTTTGCTAAATTTATATGGGCAGAGTGATTAGAAACTCCGACCCTTCACCCTCAACACTATCCACCGCGACTCCCCTCTTGAGAGGTAATGCGCCCGGACGAGCGGTGGCGGGGGTGTGTTTGCCGATATGCTGGTTAACACACCCCTCCACCCCTCTCAAGAGGGGAACCGCACGGCCCCTTGCTTTTTTTGCATTGTCTTTTGTCCTTAACTAATTAGTAATGTAACAATAAACTCCGACCCTTCGCCCTCAACACTGTTAACCTGTATGCTGCCCCCATGCCCCTTCACCACCATATCATAGGTTAATGACAGGCCTAATCCTGTTCCTTCCCCCGTTGGTTTGGTAGTAAAAAACGGCTGCATGATTTTCTCTTTCACCTGGTCCGGCATACCCACGCCATTGTCTTTTACTTTGATGATGACCAGCCCATTTTCTGTAGTTGTCGTCACCGATACTTCAGGCTTGTAATCAGCACCAGCCGTTTTCTTTTTCTGATTCACCGCGTAAAAAGCATTGTTAAACAGGTTAAGCATCACCCGGCCCATGTCCTGCTGCGAAACCGTTACCTTAGGCAGCTTAGGGTCAAAATGGGTAACCATCTCCGCATGGAACGATTTATCTTTTGCCCGCAAGCCGTGGTACGACAGCTTTAAAAATTCATCGCAAAGCACATTCATATCGGTCAGCTGTTTCTCGCCGGTATTGGTGCGGCTGTGCTCCAGCATGCCTTTTATAATAAAATCGGCGCGTTTGCCGTGGTGTTTTATTTTTTCGAGGTTTTGTTTCAGATCTGCGCCTATGGCTTTGGCTTCCTGTATATCGCCTTTATCCAGTTCCTCGTCCATTTCGTCCAGCAGTTCCACGCTCACTTCTGAGAAATTATTCACGAAGTTTAGCGGGTTTTGAATCTCGTGGGCTATGCCTGCGGTAAGCTCACCCAGCGAGGCCATTTTTTCGGATTGGATGAGCTGCGTTTGAGTTGATTTTAGTTCAACAAGCGTTTTCTCCAGGTCGTTTCGTTGTGTTTCCAGCGAATCGCGCTGTGTTGCTATTTCTTCCTTCTGCTGCATTATTTCACCGGTTGCCCGGAGTACTTTGTCCTCAAGCAGTTTTTTTTCTTTTATCAGCTTTAGTGAACGATAATAAACGAAACCCCATATCGCGCCTGCAAAAACGATGGCATAAATAACATAAGCCCACCAGGTTTTCCACCACGGCGGATTAATAGTAAAGCTAAACCTCGCCGGTTGGCCCCAAAAATTCGCCGCATTTCTGCTAATCACTTCGAAAGTATAACTGCCGGGTTGCAGGTTCATATAGTTCGTGGATGAGGTATCGCTGGTAACGTCGCTCCAGGTTTTGTCAACACCATTCAGCGTATACCGGTACCGCGTCGTGTCATGCGGCCCCAGGTTTATATTGCCGTAATGAAAATGAATAAAGTTTTGGTTATAAGGTATTTGCAGGTTTACAGGTATATTATTTGAGCCTGCAACTCCATCCCATCTCAAACCGCTTTTAAAAGCGTAGCTTGTGTTTGCCGGCGTTTCACCTTTTAAGAAATGGGCTTGTTCGTTTTGCCGCCACAGGGTGTCCGTTGCAGAAGAATTAAATCCCCTTTTAACATAAAAATACATCGGGCGATCGTACAAGCTAAATCCTTTAATGTACGGCTGTGATTCGGACAAACCTTTTTTGGCAAGATCAAAGGCCGTTACTCCTTTATCGCCTGACCAGTAAAGGCCGTCCTTTGTCACCAGGTCGCTGTTGTAACTATTTGCGTTTTGTTTAGGAATGACAAAAGATACTGTCACCCAGTGTTTTTTCGTACTGACGCCTTCTGCAGGCGGCGTAATTACGCTTACACCCAGGCTAGTGCCGGCATAAATTTTTCCTTTGTATTGCGATAACGACAATACTTTATTGTTGATAAGCCCCTGAGCAGCTGTAAAACGAACGACATTCCGGTTTGTAATATCTGCTATGTAAATCCCTCTATCCGTTCCAATCCATATATTTCCCTTATCGTCGGGCAAAAAGAACACCGAGCTGTACTTTCGACCACGTGTTATGTTTGCCAGGGATTGGATGGTGCCTGCGTCCGGATCGATAACCGCTACCTCGCCAAAACTGTTGCTTAGCCAAATACGGCCGCGCTCGTCGAGGCACGTAAAATAAATAGAACTATTTAACTGCAGAATGTTCTTGTCGAAATGCTTGATGGTCTGCGTTTTCTGGTCATATAAATTTATTCCCGTCTCGCTCTCGTCCAGGTACCATATACGGCCGGCTTTGTCGAATAAAATATTGCTGTAACTGCTTTTGAGATGGGTGACGGTTTTTTTGACTGTATCCACTATTTCCAAACTCTTGCCGGTGGATATAAAAACGCCCTGGTTTGTTTGCTCAACAAAATAGACTGTGTCGCTCAGGAGTCCTTCTTTAGTACCCAAATGCCGGCTGGTCTGCTTTTTCCGGTCAAGTATGTCTATGCCATTTCCATTTGTTGCTTTCCATATCAAACCCCTGCCGTCCTCCATTAAATTGCTTATATAATCACCGCCGGTATGCGCTACAACGCCCTTTGTTGCGGCTATCATATTTAGGCCCAGACTGGTGGCTATCCACACCTGGCCTTTATCGTCCTGCCGGATATCAAGCACGCCGTTTGCCGCCAGCCCGTCATTTTTAGTGAGGTGCATAACAAGCCGTTTCTCCAGGTCGATGGCCGTTACGCCATTAGCAGTTGTGCCGATCCAAACCCTTCCCTCGTCATCCTGCAACAGGCAGGCAACAAATATGCCCGGTGCATTTGATTGTAATTCGCGGATGGTTTGAATGGATTTGTTTTGAGCGTCGATCACCTGTATTGTGCCCCCGTACATTCCAACCCATAAGCGCCCGTTGCTGTCAAAAAGGATATTGTTCAACCTGTCGGATAGTAGGCCATGGGCCTGATCAAGATGTTTTATGGTCTTATTTTCGGGGTCGAGTATATACATACCGCCGCCGCCGGCACTAACCCATATCTTTCCGCTTTTGTCCTGTGCTATCCCCGCCGTCCGGTTGGCGGTAAACAGCCCGTTTTTGCTGCTAAGTGTTTTAACCGTTTGTGTGTTTGGATCGATAATGTTCACTTCACCGCTTTGGCTGGTGGTCCAGATCCGCTGCCGGCTGTCGACCATCAAATGCGTCAGATCATCCAGGTGCTGGTTGGGGGCGGCTTTTTTTAAAATCCCGGCTTTAGGATCCAATACCATCAGCGGGCTGCTTTGGTTCGGCATCCAAATATTCCCCAGGCTATCCTGCACCATACCGTAATCATACGATTCGTCAGGGAAGGATAAAAACGACATCAGGTTTTCGCCGTCAAAGCGGTAAAGCCCGTAGGTACAGGCCATCCACAAAAAGCCGCCCTTGTCGCGAAGCAAACGGGTTACCTCGGTGCGCGATCCAGATTCATCGTCGCTAACGCCCAGCAGATATAAGTTGCCGTTTTTTAGTTCCGGTTTCGCTCCTTTCACCAGTTTAGGCGGCGGCAGCGCATAGCTTTTAAATTTTAATGGGCGCGACGGAAGCTTATCGATATCGAGCATTTTGGAGGGCAGGGTGCTGTAGTTAAATTTGCCTTCCTGCACGGGGTATTTAAACGGCTTAAACCCGGTCGTATCCAATGCTTGCCGGGGCAGGTTTCCCCAATCCAACCGGGTGACCGACGGCTTTATGGCTACGGGCTTAACCGTGGCCCAGGCGAGCTTTTTGGGTTTGCTCAGTACCAGGGGCTGTATAGCCGGGGCCGTTTCGTCCGGTGGAACCGGCGCAGCATCGTTGCCGGAGCCACCGACACAGGATGTGAATGCGATTCCGATAACGACGATAGTTAACAGAACCCAACTTTTATTTGTTATCATAATAAGTATTTAGCATCTAACGATGTAAAATCTAAACTAAGGATTTTATCGCCTCAGCCCGCATTTTTTGCGGCGGTCTGTTTACTTTGTTAGTCAACCGGCAATGTTATCATAAACTCCGAGCCTTCATTCTCAACACTGTTAACCTTTAAACTCCCCCCATGGCCCTTCACTACCATATCATAAGTTAGGCTCAAGCCCAATCCTGTGCCCTCACCGGTTGGCTTCGTAGTAAAAAATGGCTGCATGATCTTCTCTTTAATCGCATCGGGTATACCTACGCCGTTATCCTTTACCTTGATGGCCACCTGGCCATTTTCGACAGATGTAGAAACCGTGACTTCCGGCTTGTAGCCAGTTCCCGCTGTTTTCGACTTTTGGTTCACCGCATAAAAGGCATTGTTAAACAGGTTGAGCATCACCCTGCCCATATCCTGCTGTGATACGTTTACCTTTGGCAGTTTAGGGTCAAAATGGGTGATTATCTCCGCATTGAAATTTTTATCCTTTGCCCGCAGGCCATGATAGGATAGCTTTAAAAACTCGTCGCAAAGTACATTCATATCGGTTAGCTGTTTTTCGCCGGTATTGGTGCGGCTGTGTTCCAGCATGCCTTTTACAATAAAGTCGGCGCGTTTGCCGTGGTGATGGATTTTTTCGAGATTTTGAGTTAAGTCATTAGCAATGGCAATAACTTCTTCTTTGTTCCCCTTTGCTTCTTCTTCTTTCAATTCAGCAAGCAACTCCACGCTTACTTCGGAGAAATTATTGACGAAGTTTAGTGGGTTTTGAATTTCGTGGGCGATACCGGCGGTAAGCTCACCCAGCGAGGCCATTTTTTCGGATTGAATCAGTTGGGACTGGGTTGTTTTCAGATCGGCCATGGATTTTTCAAGTGCCTTATGCTGGGTTTCTATCTGCTCGTTGCGCTGCTGCAGTATGTTGTTGGCTTTTTTACGCTGGCTGTTTGCAAAAAGCAGGATGGCCGCGATCAGCACAAATACGCCCAAAACGCCCAGCAGCAAATAGAAGCGCATCCGGGCTTGTTCGGCATTCCTGACTTCTGTTTCTTTTTGCCGGCGCTGGTCCTCGTTAAAAGTTAGGTTTTGTACCTGGAGCGATTTTTCGCGGCTGAACAGGCTGTCGCCGCTCACAATTTTTTCCTGCTGGTAGATATAAGCATTTTTATAGTCGCCGGTTGCGCTGTAGATCGATGCCAGCATATCGGCCGCTTTCATCACCAGTTCGGGGTCCTTATCCAGCTTGCCTTCGTTATAAGCGCCTTTGGCAAAATACAAGGCTGAATCTGTCCGTTTTAGCTGCAGGTAAGCCTCGGCCAGCCTGCGGTTATCCTCGCTCAGCAGGTAATGGTTGGTTTTAACTTTCAGTACGATGATACTTTTCCGGAAATAGGCTATCGCTTTTTTATGGTCACCCCTGGATTCAGCTATGGTGCCGAAATTGCGGATGAGGTAGGCGATATTTCTGACATTGTTGGTTCGCATTGCGGTGGCATAAGCTTTGTTGTTGTAATAGGACGCTGAGTCGATATTGTCAATGTCGAAATACACCCTTGCCGTGTTATTGTACGCAGTAACCTGGTAATCTGCAAAATGGCCATGTTCGGCCACACGTATAAAAAGCAAATAATAATCGATGGATTTATGATAGTTTTTTAAAACCTGGTAACAGAGGCCGAGATTATTATAGGCTTGCGCCAGTACACGTTCATCATTGGTTTTAGTTGCCTGGGGGATAACATCAAAGCTGATTTTTATCGACTCGACCAGTCCGCCGCGCCGGTTGAGATAAACAGCTTTGAGCGTAAGCGTCCGCAATTCGCCGTGTTTGTAATGAATACGCCGCGAGATTTGAAGTCCCTGGTTTACGCAATACATGCCCGAATCTACGTCGGCGGTGATATAAATCTTTTCGGCCTTTTCGGCATACAGCTGCACCAGGGTTGTGTCCTGGTGGTTTTGGTGGTATGCGCGGGTGAGGCTGTCGACAAAAACTTTTTGGGCAACGGCCGCGTGGGCACAAAGCAGCGAACAGGTGATTAACAGAAAAAAGCCTTTAACGGGGAGGTAAGTCGATGTGTGGTGCATGCACTTGCGGTAATGTCCGCCGGGTCGACTCACCCCGGCTTTGCTTCGCTCGCCGACCCTCTCTACCGCAAGCGGGAAAGAGGGTAACTGCGTTTTAATTGTAAACAATGCTTGGAATGTCGCTGTTATGCTGGCCATAAGAGCCCCCCTCCGCCGGGCACGGAGCGCAGGGTCCTCTGCGAGAGACCCTGCGGGAACGCCTTTAACAGGAACGCGGCCGAAATGACGGCCTGCAGGAGCAAATATCCGTTTGTTCATAACCTGGCTGGAATTTAAACAATAGTAACGCCGGCAAGGGGCGGGGGCACTAAATCAAATCAGGGTATTTACCGGGGTCAAATTGACTTTGGGAAATTAAGCAAAAAAGTTTGGATAATGATTGTCAAGAGGTTTTGGTAGCAATGTCAAACCGATGTTTAAATTAAGGCGTATTCTGTTGCCACAGAAGCTGTAAATTATTAAAGAAAATTCTTGATATGTCCAATAATGAACACCCGCTCTAACTAAAACAAGAAAAAGAAAAATGTTTCGATCAAAATAAATAGATTTGGCTGGTATAAACCAAGTACGCAGTACTTTATCTCACCATACAACAATGAAACAACAAACATTTTTATGCGGCCTTGCATTGGCGGTTTTTGGCATGGCGGGCCGCGCCGACGCGCAAAAAAAGGCTGCGCCTTATTCGGCTGCCAGCAAAACGGTTACCGTTTATCTTACCGCCAAAAACACAACCGACCGGCTTACCCAACAGGCTGAAAAGCTGCATTTTAGCTCGAAACCACAGCCGGTTGAGACGGAAGTCGCCGTTTTTGTGGACCCGTCGAAAACATTTCAAACCATGTTGGGCATTGGCGGCGCGCTGACCGATGCCTCGGCCGAAACGTTTTATAAATTACCCAAAGACAAGCAAAAGGAATTGCTGACGGCTTATTATGACAAGGTTGCCGGCATAGGTTATACGCTGGGCCGGACCAATATTCAAAGCTGTGATTTTTCGAGCGATAGTTACAGCTATGTAAAAACAGGGGATGTTTCGCTGAAATCGTTCGACATCAGCCACGACATGAAATACCGCATCCCTTTTATAAAAGAGGTGATAGCGGCGGCGGGCGGTAAATTAGACTTGTTTGTATCGCCATGGAGCCCGCCCGGATGGATGAAAACCAATAACGATGTGCTGCACGGCGGTAAGCTAAAACCTGAATACGATCAATCATGGGCAAACTTCTATGTGAAATTCATCAATTCATACCAAAAATTGGGCATCCCTATCTGGGGACTTACGGTACAAAACGAACCGATGGCGACACAAACATGGGAATCGTGCCTGTACACCGCCGAGGATGAGCGCGATTTTATCAAAAACTTTTTAGGCCCAACACTGGCCAAGGCCGGCATGGGCAGCAAGCGCCTGATTGCCTGGGACCATAACCGCGACCTGATGTACCAGCGCGCCAGCACCATCCTGGAGGACCCGCAGGCGGCCAAATATGTGTGGGGCATAGGCTACCACTGGTACGAAACCTGGACCGGCGCAGGGATGAACTTCGAAAACGAAAGGCTTGTGGCGCGGGCATTCCCCGATAAACCGCTAATCTTCACCGAAGGATGCGCCGAACGGTTCGACCTGAATAACATTAACAGCTGGGACCTCGGCGAAAAGTACGGATGGTCCATGATGAACGATTTTAACGCGGGCACGGTAGGCTGGACTGACTGGAATGTGCTGCTTGACGAAAAAGGCGGCCCGAACCATGTGGGCAATTTCTGCTTTGCACCGGTACATGCCGATACCAAAACCGGGCAGCTGACATACACTAATTCGTATTATTATATCGGGCATTTCTCAAAATACATCCGCCCGGGCGCCAAACGCATTGCAAGCGCCGCCAGCCGCGATATGCTGCTGAGCACCGCCTATCTAAATCCCGATGGCAAAATAGCTGTGGTGGTGATGAATAAAACCGATAAGGATATTGAGTACTACCTTTGGATAAAGGGTAAGGCCGCTAAAACAAACGCACCGGCGCACTCAATTGCTACGCTGGTAGTGGAGTAGAGGTGAAAGGCGAAAGAGTTAAACGGATCGGGCTTGCGCAAAAAAAAGCAGGCCCGATTTTTTTTGATGACTAAGCACTTTTATTTGAATCCGCGAAAAGTAATAGCAGTGCAATAAAACGGCTGGTTTATGAGATCTTAACCAAACACTCATCAAACGCTCATCTTAAATAATCCGTTTTTATTATTTTTGAGTATGAATTGAATTTGAGGTATGGGAAAGTTCTTTACTAACATGCTCGACCACCACAAAGCGTTTATCGAAAAGCAAAAAATGTTCTTTGTGGCTTCGGCGCCCCTTAACCCTGGCGGCCACGTTAACCTTTCGCCTAAAGGGATGGATAGTTTCAGGATATTTTCGGCAAATAAAGTGGCCTATATGGACATTACTGGCAGCGGAAACGAAACTTCGGCCCATATTCTTGAGAATGGCCGTATCACCTTTATGTTTTGCGCATTTGATGGCCCGCCGCTTATCCTGCGTTTATACGGAAAGGGCTATGCAGTATTGCCTGGCGATGCCGATTGGCCGGAGCTTTCGTCGCATTTTACGCTAATGATGTCAACCCGGCAAATTATTGTGGCAGATATCGATATGGTGCAAACTTCCTGCGGATTTGGTGTGCCATACTATGAGTATTTAGGCGAAAGAGACCAGGCGTATAAATGGGCCGCTAACAAGGGCCTGGATGGGCTTGAAACGTATAAAGCGGAGAAAAACCTGGTGAGTTTGGATGGATTGCCCACGGCGCTGGCTAAGGTGTAGTCTGATGAGTCTTCCCTGCAAATCTTATACCTTAGTATACGATTTGCAGGGTAAAACGCAATAAAAACTCCTAAGAAGCTTTAAAAATCAGAATATTCAATGCCGTCGGCTTTAGGCGACGGGTTAATGACACACAAACTGCGGGCTTTAGCCCAAACACGCCTGACAGTTTGGGCTAAAGCCCAATATTATAGCTGATTTTTATCCGTTGACTAAAGTCAACGGCAATGAAAAATAAACTCGGGTCATTTTTAAACAGCTTCTAAGCTTTCATAAAGCAAACCCACCCATCAGTTTCCCTGTCATCTGCACAAATCCTTCAGCCGCTTTTACGCCGAATTCACGCCCTCTAAAATCTTCCATCGCCGCATGGCCGCAGCCATAAATTCCGGGTGGGTCCTGGCTTACGTGACAATAAACGGCTTTTCGTTTGGTCTCCTGGGTGTCGGTAATATCTACAAAAACGTCAGGATGAAAACCGAGCGTCTGTTCGCCGGTGCACACCTCAAAAAAATAAAGCGAGAATTTGTTTGGTGTCCTTATCCAGCTCTGTATCGTAAGCAAGCTGGCACACTGGTGGTCCTTATGTGAGTCAACCGGCCAATGCGTAAAAACAATGTCGGGTTTTTCTTCGGCCAAAAGGCTTTGCAGGTGTTTCAGCGTATCGTTGCTCACCACGGTATCACCATCTATTTGCCCCGCAAAAACCGGCTTGGTGTTCAATATCTTGCAGGCATTAATCGCTTCCTGTTTGCGGATGCGCGCGGCTTCATCATGGCTTTTACCATCAATGCCGGCTTCACCGGTGGTTAGGTAGATAATGGTTACCTCATGCCCTGTCATTACCAGCTTAGCCAGCGTGCCCCCGCATCCGCTTTCCGGGTCGTCGGGATGGCCGCCGACGCAAACGATCTTTTTCTTTTCAGATGGGTTTGAAGGCTTTGCGTTTAGCAATCCGGGCAGCGTCAACACGCCCATGCCCGCGGCGGCGCTTTTTACAAATGCCCTGCGTGAGTTTTTTGAAGCTTCCATATCAAAATTAATTAGTCTGTATAACTTAGTTCTGTTGGTCAAAACATCACTCGCAGCTTCTTTCGGACTTCCGGTCCCGATGGTTATCGGGAGTACTGACTTTCGGACTATTCGAATACAACGGTTTTATTCGCGTACACAAACACCCTGTCCTCAAAAACCAGCTTTAGCGCGTTAGCAAGCACAGCCGTTTCTATCTCGCGTCCCGCTTTCATCATATCTGCCGCCGAGAAAGAGTGATTTACCGGGATGATCTGCTGTGCAATGATCGGCCCCTCGTCCAACTCGTTCGACACAAAATGCGCCGTAGCCCCAATCAGCTTTACGCCCCGTTCATAAGCCTTCTTATAGGGATTTGCCCCTATAAATGCCGGCAAAAATGAATGGTGGATATTGATGAGCCTCATCGGGAACCGCGTCACAAAGCCAGGCGACAATATCCGCATAAATTTAGCCAGTATGATGTAATCCGGATCGTATTTTTGAATAACGTTCAGTATCCTTGTTTCAAACTCCTGTTTGCTATCCTGCTCATGTGATATGTAATAAAACGGTATTTCAAACCGCCGGCAAATGTCCTCCAGGATGTTATGATTGCCGATCACCGCCTTCACCCGGGCGCCAAGCGTTCCATAAAAATTTCGCACCAGTATATCAGCCAGGCAGTGATATTCTTTGGTCACCAGCACCACAACCTCCTTATCCGGCAGCGGGTTAATATGGATATCGGCATCCGGGGGAAGCACCCCGCGCAATTCGGTACCAATAAAAGCCCCGTCGCCGGAATGGGTGATCTCCAACCGCATAAAAAACCGGTTATTGGCTTCATCAACGTGCTCCCCCATCGAAACAATATTCAACTGTGCTTTAGCCAGCACTGCCGTTATTGAGGCAACAAGGCCAACCTGGTCGGTACATTGAATAACAATGATCATAATTGAGAAAAGTAACGGGGTAA
>JABDHD010000009.1 GCA_013285685.1 Bacteroidota bacterium | reverse complement strand
TATATGAAGGGATTGAAAAAAATGTAGAGACACAATATTTTGCGTCTCGAACCCAATGAAGAGGTTTTAGGATGGTATCGCAATTTTCGGATCAATCTTTGGATTCGTTCCGAGACGCGAAAAATTGCGATTCCTATTTCGGCTCCAACTCAGATGACCCTGTTTCTGTATTATAATGCCTCACTATCAATCTGTTGTCAGCGTTTTTATTGAAATAGTTTATCGCCCAGCTAAAAAACACGATGCCTTTATTGGTAAAGCCGGCAAGCGACATTAAATGCACCAACCCCCACAGCAGCCAGCCGACAAAACCGCTTAAATGTATTTTGCCCAGGTCGGCTACAGCGTGGTTTCGGCCTATGGTAGCTAACGAACCTTTATCATGATATTTAAAGGGGGCTGTAGGCTCGCCCTTTATCAAATGCACCAGGTTCCTGGCCAGCTGCGCGCCTTGTTGTATTGCTGCCGGCGCTACTCCGGGATGACCGTTCGGCGTTTCCGGCCTGATCATCGCTGCCACATCGCCTATGGCAAAAATATTGTCAAAACCTTTTACACGGTTTATTTCGTCAACCTGCAGGCGATTGCCTTTTATAATAGCATCCGCAGGCACCCCCCCGGGCATTTCGCCTTTCACGCCCGCCGCCCATAGCACGTTTCGGGTTTTTATCGTTTTACCGTTATCAATGGTGAGGTAAAAACCATCGTAACTTTGCACATGGGCATTATTGTAAATCGTCACATCACCCTTTGTCAAGGCCTGTTTTGCCTTTGCCGAAGCATTTTCTGACATCGCCGCCAGCACCCTGTCCTTTCCCTCAACAAGGTATATCCGCAGGTCATATTTACTGAGGCCGTGATAGTCCTTTTCTAATATTAAGTGCCGCATTTCCGCCAGTGCACCCGAAAGCTCGACCCCAGTTGGCCCGCCGCCAACAATCACATAGGTCATCAGGGCAAATTTTTCGCGCATATCGGTTGTTACCAGGGCAGTTTCCAGGTTCTGCAAAACCAGGCTGCGGATATTTAATGCCTCCGGAATATTCTTCATCGGCATGGCAAAGTGCTCGATTTCTTTGTTGCCAAAAAAATTGGTGTTCGAG
The DNA here is from genome assembly GCA_013285685.1 of Bacteroidota bacterium. GTDB lineage: Bacteria > Bacteroidota > Bacteroidia > Sphingobacteriales > Sphingobacteriaceae > Mucilaginibacter. The sequence continues at coordinate 57,085 of JABDHD010000009.1, read as the reverse complement.
CCGGTGGCTATCACCAGGTAATCATAATGGATTTCACCAATATTTGTCGAAAGGGTATTTGTTTCGGGATTAATCTTTTCCACTTCGGCCATGTTAAAGCTGAAATTCTCATATTTCATGAATATCCGCCGGATTGGAAAAGCGATGGAATCTGCCGCTATCGAGCCGATTGCAACCTGGTAAAGCAAAGGCTGAAATGTGTGGTAGTTATGTTTATCGATCATCAATACATCCACCGGCGCTTTCTTCAACGCGGTGGCTAAAGATAATCCGCCGAATCCCCCTCCTATTATGACTACCCTGGGCCTAACGCCGCTTTTTTGATCCTGTGATACGGTGAACATAAATTTTTAAAGCCCAATTATACGCAATCCGGCATGAAACAATATTCACGGCCTTGTTATATTTTCAACATTTAAAGCCTGTCCCGGTTTTGATCGGTTAGCGGTTATTTTTTTCAGGAGGCCTTTCGCTCAACATCTCTCAAAGACGTTCCGGTCGACAGGCGGGCATTTTTTTGACAACAGTTCTAATTTTGGTCGCCCTGATGCTAAAACTCAAGGGTTTTTAGTATTTTTACCCCATAAAAAGCTGATAAATATATCATTTGAAAATATTTGGCTTTTTTTGCATGGTGAAAAGTATTAAATTGAGCAGGATTTGGCAAAGCGTGGCGAAATTAAGGGTGAAAATGACCTTTACGTTATAAAAATAGGCGGAAACGTTATTGATAATTCCGAAAACCTCTATCGTTTTTTAAAAGACTTTACTGCTTTGCCGGGAAAAAAAATATTGGTTCATGGCGGCGGTAAGGTAGCGACGCAGCTTTCTGAGACTTTAGGCATTGAGCCAAAATTGGTTGAGGGACGCCGGATCACTGATATTGAAACACTTCGGGTGGTAACCATGGTTTATGGCGGGCTCATCAACAAAAACATGGTGGCCCAGTTGCAGCGGTTCGGCACCAACGCCATCGGGCTTACCGGCGCAGACGGTGATTTTATCCGTGCAAAAAAACGTCCTGTAAAAACCATCGACTACGGTTTTGTGGGTGACCTGGATGAAAACTCTATCAACCCAAAAAACGTTAGCAGCCTGATGGAAGCCGGGTTTACACCGGTTTTTTGTGCTTTGACACACGACGGTGAAGGTCAGCTGCTGAATACCAATGCCGATACCATTGCCTCGGCTTTGGCGGTGGCGCTTGCAAAAGATTATCATACCACCCTGATTTATTGTTTTGAAAAGAAGGGTGTTTTGAAAAACATTGACGATGAGAATTCTTTGATCAATGAGATCAACCCTCGTCAATACCAGGAATTAAAAGAACAGCAGGTTATTCATAGCGGGATGCTGCCAAAGCTTGATAATGCTTTTAACGCCATAGCATGCGGAGTAAAAGAAGTGATCATCGGCCATGCCGGCGATTTAGGAAATTTGATAACAGAACTACCATTTGGAACACATTTAAATAGCGACTTATGAATTCACAGCAACATATAGCCATACTTGGCAGCGGAAACATTGGTCTTTCGCTTGCCAATGGTTTGGTAAAAGCGGGTAAGTGCAAGCCACAACAAATATCGCTTACCCGCCGTAACGTAGCCGCCCTGGCTAAGTTTGACGAGCTTGGCTATTACACCACCGACAATAATTTAAAGGCGGTAAAAAAGGCTGATTTTGTTGTATTGGCGGTTTTACCCCAACAATTAAATAAATTATTAGATGAGATAAAGCCGGCCATAAAACCCGAAAAGCAGCTGGTGATCTCTGTAGTGTCGGGTGTGAGCTGTGCGGATATCCGTAAGCAGCTTGATATGCCGGTTCAGGTGGTAAGGGCCATGCCTAATACAGCCATCGCTATCGGCCAGTCCATGACCTGTATTGCAACTGATACAGCCACGCCAAAAAACCTCAACTTTGTGAAATCGTTGTTTGAGACTGTCGGTTTAACTATCCAGATCAACGAGGAATTGATGACCTCAGCCACAGCCCTTTGTGCCTGCGGTATCGCGTTCTTTTTACGCTCGATCCGTGCAGCATCGCAGGGTGGAACGGAAATTGGCTTTCATGCCCATGATGCGCTTAAAATGGCTGCGCAAACCGCCAAGGGCGCTGCCGACCTGTTATTGCAGCTTAATTCGCACCCTGAGCAGGAAATCGACAAAGTTACTTCGCCCAGCGGATGTACCATTGCCGGGTTGAACGAAATGGAGCACAATGGATTTAGTTCAGCCATGATAAAGGGAATAAAGCTATCCGCGGAGAAAGCGGGAGATCTGTACCAGGGGAGTTAATCGAAGAACAGTCGGGAAAGTCCGGAAGTCAGTAAAGTCCGAAAGAAGCTGCCCTTTACGCTTGCCAATTTGGCGGATAATAGTCAAAAAAATCAAAGTGATTTTAACCACAGAGTCCACTAAGAAGACGCAGAGAACGCTGAGAGAAAAAATAACAAACTATAAGGGCTTTGCGCACTCTGCTTTTTCCCCTTTGCGATCTTTGCGGTAAAATTCTGCGCAGTGTTTTATATAGAAGTTATTTATACATGTTAACTGTAGAAAAAATCGGCGGTACATCCATGACCGCATTAAGCGATGTTATAAAAAACATCATCCTGTTTGAGCGAAGCGGAAAGCAATTATACAATCGCATCTTTGTGGTATCGGCATTTTCAGGGGTTACCAACCTGCTGCTGGAAGATAAAAAAACCGGTGCGCCCGGAGTGTATCATGTACTGGCGAATTATAAAGACTTCCACAAGCCCCTGAACAGCCTTATTTCAAAGCTAAAACAGATCAATAAAAGCTATGAAAGCCTGGGGTTAAACATTGCCGATGCCGACCAGTTTATTGAAAAAAGGATAAATGATGCAAAGGCTTACCTGGATAACCTGGCCAATATCCTTGCTTCGGGCTATGTGAGCAAAGAAGGGATATTACAGGCCGCGCGCGAAATATTGGCTTCTATCGGCGAAAGTCATTCAGCTTATAATTTTTGCAATATTTTGCAGAATATGGGGCTGAATGCCACACTGGTTGATTTGAGTGGTTTTCACGACCACAGGTCCTTGACTATCGACCAGCGCATAAAAAAAGACTTGCAGCACATCGACTTTGAGCATACCATCTGTATTGTAACCGGGTACGCCAAAGGCACTGAGGGTATTATGCGGGAATTTGACCGGGGGTACTCCGAAGTTACTTTCAGCAAAATAGCTGACATGGTTGAACCTCATGAAGCCATTATTCACAAAGAATACCATTTGTGCACGGCCGATCCGCAGTTGGTTGGTATTGATAACTGTTTCCCGGTGGGTTTTACCAATTACGATGTTGCCGATCAACTGGCTGATGTTGGCATGGAGGCCATTCACCCGAAAGCGTCGAAACCACTTGAGATCAATGGCATTAATTTGCGTATCAAAAACACCTTCGACCCGGAGCATCCGGGTACGCTCATTACTAAAGAATATATATGCGAGCATAAAAGGGTTGAAGTAATTACCGGCACCGACAAGGTAATGATAATCGATATTTACGACCCCTCGATGGTGGGTAATGTGGGCAGTGACTTAAAGATCATGCAGTTCTTCGCCAAGTATAGCATCAGCTACACGTTTAAGGCAACCAGCGCCAACAGTATCTCCATCGTAATTTGGGAAAAGGATTTCAATAAAAAGCTTATTAACGAACTGGAAGACCATTTTGAAAAAGTGACGGTTGAAAAAATGGCTATGGTTTGCCTGTTAGGCACCAACATGGATCAACCCGGCCTGCTGGCCAAAGCGGCCTCTGCCCTGGCCGAAAGCGGCATCGACATTAAAAGCGCCGGCTTCGCGTTGCGTAAAGTGAATATACAGTTTTTGGTAGCAAGAGCGGATTTTGATGGGGCAATTATCGCGTTGAATAAGGCTATGAATTAATTTTTGCCTGCTAAACTAAGTTCATCAAGCATGTTCATGAATTGTTGATTCTCACTTTTTTTAAGTTCTAAAACACCGAGATCTATTTTAAACAGCGATGTTTCGTTATAAAGCTGGAAAAGTATTCGGGTCCTGAACCGGGAAAACGGATTTACAATTTCTTTAAAATATTTCGGGGGCTCGTATAAGGTTATCATGAGTTTGCTATCAGATGCGTTGATCAGTTCGATATCATCCCAATAGTATTTTATGTTTTTGTAATGATCAAAAAGAAATAAGTCTGTTACTTCTAAAACCGGCCTCTTCGAAATTACAAAATAAAGAAACTTTACGTAGCGAGGCAAATGGATAAACAACATGTAGCCAACAAACAACGCTGGCGCGAAATAATCAAAGGCATCGTGTCGCCGCCCCACCCAACAATACCTAATAAAAATAAATACTAAAAGCCCGGCTGCTATTAAGTTTATATAAAATGATTTGCCGCTAAATCGCAAATAGTAACTCATAGCCAAACTCACTCCCGATTTTTATGGTACAGGATTTATATCATCAATTAATTCGATCAAAACCTGTGAGTCGCATTTGATCATATCGAGGTTTAGCCGGAAGCTGGGGCCCGATGCACCGATAATAATTTTTCTAAAGGGATTATTGATCCGCTGCAGATAGGCTTCCGGGTTCTTTACTTTTATATACAGGTAAAGGTTTTGCTCGGTCATTGACAGTATATCCTCCCAATAATATTTAATTTGACTGGCTTCATCGCTGATACAAATTTCATTAATAATAAGTACCGGCTTTTTATTGATGGACAGCACAAAATAATTGTAATAGTTATATCCTCTGACCAATGCGATGATCAGCCATATAATAAACGAATAATGTATAAAACCATCAGTATGCCAAAAAAACACCAGGCTAAAAACCGTCATAAAACCTGCGACCAAAGCCAATAAAATATTGAAAACAAAAGCGCCGCTTTGCCGCACGTCAAATTCCATTAGGTAGTTTTTTTGTTGCGCTATATTCGGTTATCAACTTTGTTAATTCGTCTTTATTGGCATCGGCGAGGCTGATATTAACCAAAAATTCGTTGTGTTTACCGCCCTGTTTATGCCGTAGTTTTTTTACTATACGGTAACGCCGGTCACCTATTTTGTCTAAATAGTCGTCCGGGTGATAAAGTTTTAAATATAAATAGCCGTGTTTCTGGCGGGTTGCCTCTATGTCGCTCCAATTATAAACAACGTCATTGTAATAGTCATGTATACAATTTTCATCTATGCTAATTATCGTTTTGCCGGCCAGCATGAAATACAGGTCCCTGTATATCGATAAGGTAAACATAACGGCCGCAACGAAATAGAAGACATAGTTATATTGCAATAAACCAGTTTTATTTAAGGGCCTGATAAAATTAAGGGCCGCCAATAGAAAGAACATAGCAGTCGTACAAACTCTGATTAACAAATATCCGGTGGCTCGTGTTTTAAAATCCATGACAGGTTTCCCAAAGCTAATTAATTTATCTGCATTAAAAACAGCCAACTGCAAACTAAAAACTGCCTGCTGAACTCATTCCAGATAATAATGCTGTATCCTTTCCAGCCCCTCACCCAGTTCATACACCAATGGCGTGCCGGTTGGAATATCCAGCTTCGTCACTTCCTCGTCTGTCAGGTGATCAATATATTGTATCAGCGCGCGCAGGCTGTTGCCATGGGCGCAAACAATTACCCTTTGATTCTTTTGAATAGCCGGTACAATAAACTCGTTCCAAAAAGGTAATACGCGGGTCATTGTTTCACTTAAATTCTCGGTAAGGGGCAATTCACGCTCGGTTAAAGCGCTGTAACGTGGGTCCTTGCCGGGGTAGCGGTCATCGTCCCTGGTGATAGCTGGTGGATGTTCCAGCGGGTCGCGCCGCCATTTATGCACCTGCTCGGCGCCATATTGAGCCACAATCTCATCCTTATTAAGACCTTGCAGGGCGCCGTAAAAACGCTCGTTCAGGCGCCAGGATTTTTGAACCGGAATCCAAAGCTGATCCATTTCTTCGAGCGCCAGGTTCAAAGTTTTGATGGCCCTTTTGAGTACCGAGGTAAAACCAAGATCGAAGAAATAGCCGTTTCGCTTCAGCGTTTGGCCAGCGTGGTTCGCCTCCTGTATTCCTTTTTCGCAGAGGTCGACGTCCGTCCAGCCCGTAAAACGATTTTCTTCATTCCAAAGGCTTTCGCCGTGGCGCAGTAATACCAATTTTTTCATAACGATGTGGCGGTGGTAAAGGTAGTTATCGGTTTTTAAAAAATTTGGTAAATGTCGGCAGAACACTTAAATTGCAATGAAAACCAATTAAAAAAACCTTTTAAAATCATGATCCCAACTACACCTGTTCCGGCAAAGGATGGCATTGCCAATCCCGCCCCGCTTGGTTTATGCGCTTTCGGCATGACCACCGTGTTACTTAACCTGGCCAATGCCGGCATTACCGAAATGAGTTCGGTGATATTGGCTATGGGTATTTTTTACGGCGGCATTGCCCAGGTGATCGCCGGCGTTATCGAGTCGAAAAAGAATAATATCTTCGGTCTTACTGCCTTTACCTCCTATGGCCTTTTTTGGCTGTCGCTGGTGGGGATTATCCTGATGAGTAAATTTGGTTGGATACCAGCGCCCTCGGGTAAGGGAATGGCTGCTTACCTTGGTATGTGGGGTTTATTCACCTTATGCCTGTTTTTTGGCACCTTAAAATTAACCCGCGCGCTGCAGCTGGTGTTTGGCACCCTTGTAATCCTGTTTGCTTTACTGGCTATAGAAAAAGGCACCGGCAATGCCGGTATAGGAAAACTTGCGGGCTTTGAAGGTATTTTGTGTGGCTTGCTGGCAATATACGCCGGCATAGCAACTTTGCTGAACGATGTATATGGTAAAACAGTGCTGCCGGTGGGTTAAATGAATAAAACTAACCGGAGATAGGTATCTTTAGCATCTTAAAAATCCTATAATCGTGTTAAAAATTCTATAATCGTGTGAAAGAATATAAAAAATATTATCGCCTGCCCGCCACTCAGGAGGAGGTTTATATCGCTTTGACCAACCCGCTTACCATCGAACTCTGGACCGGCGAGCCTGCAGAAATGCGCGCTGAGGCCGGTACCGAGTTTTCGATGTGGGATGGCAGCATTGTCGGTAAAAACCTGGAGTTTGAAGAAAACAAAAAAATTGTTCAGCAGTGGTATTTTGACGGGCAGCCGGAGGATTCGCTGGTTACAATAAAATTACACCCCGACACAAACGGTACCTCGGTGGAGTTAAAACATGTCAATATTCCCGACGAAGCCTACAGTGATATTTCAGAAGGATGGGATGATAGTTATTTTGGCGCCCTGGCGGAATTTTTTAGTGATAGAGATTAGAGACTGGAGATCAGAAAGTAAACGCGTTGCACGCAATTACCAATCACTAATCTCCAGTCTCTAATCTCTAAAACCAACCTCAAAACAGTGTAAACTCAACACGACGGTTCTGCGCACGCCCGGCTTTAGTTTTATTGCTGGCTATTGGATTCGATTTTCCATATCCCGCAGTTTCGATCAGCGCAGGATCGGCGCCTTTACTAACCAAAAGCATCTTTATTGCTTCAGCCCTTTCTTTTGAGAGCAGGAGGTTAAGTTCCGCCGAACCGGTTGCGTCGGTATAACCGGCTAATTTAAGATGATACTTTTTGGTCGACAGCAATTTTGCTAATGCTGCCAGGGTTGGGTAAGAGCTATCGCTGATCACCGCACTTCCTGAATTGAATTCAAGATTTTTAACAGCTTCATACACAACGCTTCTGTCTTCCTCGGTGATCGTAAAACTTTCAGCAGGTTTAACCGCCGGAAGCGGGCAGCCCGACGCATCAACTTTAGCGCCGGCAGGCGTGTTGGGGCATTTATCAAAGAAATCCGGCACCCCGTCGCCATCACTGTCTGTCGTTAGCCTGGTGATGATGGCATTTGCGGTTTTTAACTGTTGCTGAAGTGCCAGGTTCGCAATTTTCTGCGAATCGACACTCGCCTGCATACCAGCCATTTTGCCGTTTATACGGCCAATTTCTGATAAATATTCATGTCTCATGGACGAAACGGGATTATAAGCTGCCAGTTGCGGTTTTGTCTTTTTGCCAAAAGCAAATTCAAGGCCGACATGTGCATAAGAATACTTGTCGTTGTTTGAACCGAACTTGTAACCGTCCAGGTTATCCGCATAAGCAAAGTTCACCTGGTAACCCAAATCAAGGTTGATCCCTGTAGTGACCAGGAACTTTATCCCCACTCCCACCGGCACGAAAAATTCATTCAGCACGTCATTGCCCGATTTAAAATTTTGCACCACGCCTGATGCAGTCGTAACCGTAGGCGTGTAGTTCATGATGCCGGCGCCAGAGGTAACGTAGGGCTGCATCGTGCTTTTCATAAATTTCCAGTTGATGTTGGCCAGGGTAAAGTTGGTGCTCAGGCTCAGCGCATAATTTACCGGTGTTGAAAAACTTTTATAAGGCGATATGCCGGCAGCATTTGGCTGTGCATTGTCGCCGTTAAGTTTGCCGACCAGCAAATCGCCCTGAATGCCAAATGCAGGTAATATCTGCTTTTTGATATAGCCCCCATAGCCGTATTGAATATTTGGCAGCGTAAAATCAAGCTTATCATTGGAGCTGAAAACATTAAAAGTGCTCATCAGGCCCGCGTGAACGCCGATTGACCAGGTACGGTAGAACGAGCTGTTTGAAAACGGTTTTACATAACCTGCGCTATCGATCGTCGATTCGGTTATTTGCGCAGATGATGTTCCGCAGCAAAATAGCATGCCGCAAATGAGTAAACCTTGTTTCAAATTCATCCGGGTTCGATTTAACCAATAATTCCAAAAAAAACTGCTTGAAAATCAACGCGTTTATTGCGATAGGTTTCAGCAATAATTTAACTAAGTTAAAAATAAAGTTAATAATTTAAACTCCGGTATTTTCGCCGGTAAAATAAGGGCAGGCTCATTAAATTAATGGGGTATTAATCTGAAAAACGAGGCTATTTATACTTGCTTTTTAACCGCAAAGCCCGCAAAGGGTTCCGCTAAGTTCGCAAAGCCTATCGATTTTTCCCTTCATGAGCTGTCAAAACAATTTATTGTTGTTCAGTTTACGCTAAATTTTTGCCAGCGCGAGTAACCCTGTCAATTTTTCTCTGTGGCCTTTGTGAAAACCTTTGTGGCCTTTGCGGTAAAATTAATCATCAGTAAAGGTTGGAATCACGCAGGATGCACAAAAACCTTTGAGCCGATACTTGCGCCCGCTTTTGTTAAAGTGGCGGCCACCGAGCAGTATTTTCCGAGCGCCAATTCTACCGCTTTTGCCGCTTTGTCTTCGTCGATATCGCCGTACAAGTGAAATTCCACTTCGATATCCTGCCAAAGAGATGGCTCTTTGCCCTTTTCGCGTTCGCCGTTGATCACCATTTTATAATCCTTCACTTCCTGCCGCTGTTTTTTTAAAATAGCGATAACATCAATGGCCGAGCATCCGGCCAAACCCGCCAATAGTGTTTGCATAGGCCTGAACCCGTAGTTTTGGCCGCCGCTCTCCGGGCTGCTGTCCATTTTTAGGGTATGACCTTTTTCGTCGGTTGCTTCAAAACCGAAATCGCCGTGCACGCGTGAAAGTTTTATCTCAGACATTTTGGAATAATAAAAAACGAAGGTAAAGGTTTTGTAAAATGAAAAGTTAACTTAGGTGTAAAATTTACTAACGATGAAAAAAATCGTCTTTACACTGCTTTTCGCTTTTTGTTCCATCACCGTATTTTGTCAAAAAAGCCTGGTTTCGTACGATGACATCAAATATTTATTACATAATAACCTGCAGCGTGCTGATACCTTTTTAACCGCCAAGGGTTATGTCATTGCCAAACAGGATGACAAAAACAAAAACCGTGAATATACAATGACTACCCAACGCGGCAGCTTTGTTAATATCAATATGCGATCGGACGGGAAAAGATTATTTATCGAGCTGGAAACCAATGAAATAGATCAATATAACCTTGTACGCGAGTCAATTGCCCAATATCTTGATAAAGATACCATGGCATCTGGTATCCAGTCGTATTCTGTAAAGGACCTGGGGACTATTTATATTACGATCAATGACACCGTACCATATAACCCGATCAAAAAAGATTATGATATGCAGATTGTTGGGGACAAACATATCACAGCGTATGATTAATGCACGGGTATTGGGTAGAAGCCAAATCACCTGTCCTTAACCGGGATCACCAGCTTCAATCCCGACCAGGTTTTATCCACGGCGCAAACTTTTATGTCAACCAAACCAATTTTAATGGCATAGTTCCGTACCAGGGTTTCAGTTACGTCTGTTACAACTTTCGATGCTTTTTTTGGCCAGGATACCCATATCATGCCCTTGGCTTTTATTTCGTTTTTCAGCGCAGGCAGCATTCGGATGTATTCCTCTTCGCTTTTTGTAAAAAAGTGGATGAAATCCTTCTCGACCAGGGAATCAACAAGTAAATTTATTTGTCCGGGTAAATCCGTAAAAAGCTCGAAATAATGCGGCGGCGCGTTGATCAGCCTTATTGTAAAACCGGGTTTTATGCCCAGCTTTTTCGCCAGTGGCGTACCTGAATAGCCTGCCGGTTGAACGTTTACCTTGTCCCCCACTCCCATATGCCGTACTGAATTTTTTGATCGACCATATGACCCGACTGTTTTAAAGCGAGCATGATTTGGCCCCGGTGGTGCGACTCATGCGAAATGAGGTAACCCAGGAAGGCCGTAGCATGTGGTTTAAATCCCTTTATTTTTCCAGCAGGACCCGCTATTTCAAACAGCTGGAAAATGGCTTTTTCGCTAAGTTCCAATGCTTCCTTTAAAGAGGCCTTCGAAATATTTTCTTTTTCAATTTTTGGCAAACCCTCCAGCAATTGCGGCGCCGCCACCTTAAGCCACATCAGCCGTACGCTATGGATATGCGCAAACTGCTGCCCCACTGTTCGCCCTTTTGATGCCGACTGATCAGCCAGGGCTTCTTCTGCTATGTTTTCGAGCAGGTAAAGGTTTATCCGGTTATGTATTTGCCAGGTTTCAATTATTGGATCCATATATCTGTTTTAAATGATGTTTCATGTGGGCGACATAGTCTTCGGCAAGCCACTCAACCGTATGCAGGCTTACAGCTGTTTTGCTATTGTCGCATTTCGCCTGCAGCCTGTCTGGGGGATAATTGCTCAATACCCATCCAATTTGCACATTCAACATCTCCCACAAATCAATAAGGTCCCGGGTGTCCGCAAACTGGTAGCGCCCAGCCTTTACCCATTCGTCCTGCTGGTAGGTCAGTTTAAAATTCTCCTCATAAGTACAGCGTACGAACCGCTGCAGATTGATTTGAGCGCTATCGATCAAATGGCCCAAAATCTCTTTTGCCGACCATTTTTCCGGGGATGGTTTATGCGTCCAGTTAATACTTTGAAGATCGCAAAATACAAGTTCCTGCACGGCTTCTTTCAATTGGCTAATGGTGTCCTTTATCATATTTAGTTGGAATGAGTTTTAAGGGTTGTAACGAGTTGTAATGGTTGTAACGCTCAAAAACTTCTACAACTTGTTACAACTCGTTACAACCATTACAAATCCCCACAACTTTAATTAAAAAAACTTTATCTTCAAAGCCGTAAATCTGCTATATGGCCCTTAATTATATCTGGATAGCTTTCTTTTTAATTGCATTCGTCATCGCGCTTATCCGGTTGATATTTTTTGGTGATACCGAGATATTTATGCACCTGGTAAATGGGATGTTCGATTCATCCAAGTCATCTGTGATGGATATCGCGCTGCCCCTTGCCGGCAATATGGCGCTGTGGCTCGGCATCATGAACATCGGCGAAAAAGCAGGTGCTATTAACTTCCTATCCCGTATTGTAGGGCCTTTTTTTAGCCGCCTGTTTCCCGAAATTCCAAAAAATCACCCGGCCACCGGCCAGGTGCTGATGAGCTTTTCAGCAAACCTACTGGGACTCGATAACGCCGCCACACCGCTTGGTTTAAAGGCGATGGACAGCATGCAGGAGTTAAACCCTGATAAAGAGACTGCTTCAAACGCGCAGATCATGTACCTGGTACTGCTCACTTCGGGTTTACAGATTTTGCCTGTTACTATTATCGCCCAGCGGGCTATTCTTCATGCAGCAAACCCTACTGATGTACTGATACCTTGCATTATCGCAACTTTTGTGTCGGCAATTGCAGGGATGTTATTGGTGGCCGTTAAACAAAAGATCAACATATTCGATAGGATAATCGTGATGTGGCTTGGCGGAATTATTTTTTTTATCGCCCTGATGATATGGTGCCTTACGCATTATCTTACCAAAGATCAGATAGGCCTGGTTTCGAAAGTAGTAAGCAACCTGCTTTTATACCTGGTGCCCGTAGTGTTCATCATCGGGGGGCTTTATAAAAAGATAAACGTATTTGAAGCTTTTATTGACGGCGCCAAAAGGGGCTTTGAGACATCGATCAAGATCATTCCCTATCTTGTGGCAATGCTGGTTGGCATAGCTGTCTTTCGTGCCTGCGGTGCTCTTGGTTATATGAACGATGGCCTGCGCTGGATTTGCGTGCAATTAAATTTGGATACCCGGTTTGTGGACGCGATGCCGGTTGCTTATTTGAAACCGTTAAGCGGCTCGGGTTCAAAAGGAATGATGATCAATGTTATGCAAACATTCAAACCGGATAGTTTTGCCGGTCGCCTCGCCTGCGTGTTTAACGGGTCCTCTGACACTACTTTTTATATCGTTGCTTTGTACTTCGGATCAGTTGGCATCAAAAAATCAAGATACGCTATACCTGCAGGTCTTTTCGCCGATCTTGCCGGGATCATTGCCGCAATATTTATTTCGTACCTGTTTTTTGGATAATTTATGCCGCGGGGCAATGCCCGGCGTGCTTCATTTGCGCGAAATAACTAACTGTCGCACAACTACAATAGCCACGTATTCGTATGTATGAAAAAAAGAGCACAGAAATTTTATTTTATGTCAAGCTATTCTGTTACTTTAGAGGGTCTAAATTATTGATTAGCTGGGGGCTGCGTGCTAAATGCGTGTAGAATGGTAAAAAAGTCTACTAAAAGGTTATTTTTTTCGATTGTTTTTACATTACTTGCTTTCGGGCAGGCTTTTGCCCAAACAATTACCATCGGAAACGTTGATCCCGGCCCCTATGCGCCCGGATCGTCGATAAGTGTTCCGATTGTAGTTAGCGGTCAGTGTGTAACTACTAAAACTACTTATAACCTTTATTTGTCCAATTCGTCGGGGAGCTTTGCGGCCCAGACGCTTATCGGTAGTTTTTCAAACTTTTACACAACCTTTGTAAACGGCAAAATTCCTGCGGGCGCCGTGGCGGGAACAGGTTACGTGGTGAAAGTTGTCGCTTCCAATCCAACTGTAGTCAGTACCATTTCGGCGCCATTTCCAATAGTGGCGGGTACAGCTGTTGTCGCTGCAGTTGCTTCAGACCTTGCTATTAACCCAACTTATCCGGAAGTGCTTGGGACATGCAGCGGTACAAATAATACGCCTTATAACTTCAGCGATCAATCGACAGCCGGATCGACGGTTACCGCTTCTTTTTTTAACGAATTAAGCCAAAAATCGGAAGGGACTATTACGCCGACCGCAACGGGAACAAACTTTACAGCAAAAGCGGCACATTACACCGTTTTTGTAAAGGCTGTGAACAACGGCATTGTAGGCACGGCTTCCTATTTCCTCGTCAACAACGTGGTAAATACCAGTTTTGAGGTAAATGGCCCCAGTACCATTTGTTTGGGTAACAACGGCGCCGGAAGCCTGACCTATGGCGTCGACAATACCAAAATAGTAAATAATTTTCCGGGGCTGATCTATACGATCAAATGGGGAGATTCAAAATCATCCGTATTAACACTTTGCGACATTGTGAGCGGTAACTTTGCTATAAGCCATACCTACCAGGAGTCGTCATGCGGAAACAACCCGAATGGCCAAACCAGCGCATTTGAAGTTGATATCCTCTTGTCCAGCGTGTATTGCGGCAATTCAACGGTAGGCACCCCGGTTACCAGTTATGCAAACGTGTTTACACCACCAGACAACACGTTTAACGCGCCCCTTGCGGCTTGTACCAACACCCAGGTAACTTTTGTTAACACATCAAACCCGGGCCAGGACCAAAACAGCGGGGCTTTCGGATGCCAAAATCAGAACGCGCGTTATGACTGGATAGTTGATGGAATAACCGTGGGCAGACGTTATACCCTCACTCAGAATTTCGATTATACCTTTACCACTCCCGGCGTTCATTCGGTTACGCTTCATTTTAACAACCCGCTTACTCAAACGTGTGCGCCTGCTGATCTTACTAAAACCATTTGTATCCAAAACCCGCCGCAACCAAAGTTTACATTACCCGTTACCGGCGGATGCGCGCCGCTTACGGTTACGCCAACCAATTCATCAGTTATCGATGCCAATTGCAATGCCCAGAACAAATACGAATGGGCAGTATCCGGTCCGGCCAACGTTAGTTATGCGAACGGGACAAACGCCAACAGTGCACAGCCGCAATTTGTTTTTGCTACGGCCGGAGTTTACCAAATATCATTGGGTATTACAACCATTAGCTGCGGTACCATCACTGCGGCCCCGCAAACAATAGTTGTTGATTCGCCTACCCAAATAAGTTTATCGCCCGACGTTACCATCTGCGGAACAAACCAAACTTTTACCTTTGACCCAAGCGGTGGTACTACACAAACATCGATTTCGGGTGTTGCACAGCCCCAGGCAAATACCTACACCTGGTCGGTTTCGGGCGGCCCTTACAGTTTCGCCAACGGCACAACAGCTAACAGCCAATATCCGCAATTAACGTTTACAGGTTATGCAGCCTACAAAGTGAGTGTTACGGTACAGGACAGATGCGCTACGGTAACCAAATCGCAAAACCTTACTTTTCAGCAGGTCCCGGTTTTAACGGTCACACCTTCGTCAACTAGTATCTGCCCCGGAAGTACGGTAAATTTAAAAGGCACCATTACAGGTACATACGCCTCGTTTCAATGGCTTGGCGGCAACGGCGCAACCGGCTTTTCTCCGGCCAATTCGCTCACTGCAACTTACACGCCAACCGCAGCCGAAATAAGCGCCGGCAGCGCAACGCTTATACTCGATGTTAAAACCAACCTTTCGGGCCCTTGCGCGGATGTGCAACAAAGCGTAACTATCAATATTTTTCCTGTAAACACCATCACCAGCGCTGCTGCCTGGCAAATATGTTCCGCCAATCCGGCTAATTACAGCATCAGTTCAACGGCGCCCGGCAGTACCTTCAGCTGGACGGCTGGGCTAACATCAGGCGTTGCTACCGGGTTTAAAAATGGAAATGGGCCGGCAATAGCTGACGTTCTTAATAATACAACTACAAATGATGCGGTAGTAACTTATACCATTACGCCGCAGGCAAATGGGTGCCCTGGCGTCCCTTTTAAAGTTGCGGTAACGGTGAAGCCATTGCCGGCAGTTACCGCGACGGCCGTAAACGCATTGATTTGCAGCGGCAACACGGCAACTGTTAATTTAAACCCGACAATTACCGGGACCACCTTTACCTGGACCAGCACGACAACCGGTAGTATAACCGGCAACAGCCAACAATCCGCGGCAATAAGCGCAACAGCAATTAATGACGTATTGATCAATAACGGCCTGGCATCCGCAACAGTTAAATACGCCATTACACCATTCAACGGCGCCTGCCCGGGAACGCCTGTTGTCGTAACCATAACAGTAGAGCCCGTGCCGATAATTTCCAAAGCCGGCGCTGATAATGAAGTGTGTAATTTGACCAGCTATACTCTTAGTGGTAATAGCCCGTCACCAGGGACCGGACTATGGACGGTATCTCCCGCCGGGCCTCATTTTGATGACGCTACCAAATCAAATGCTACTGCCATCGGATTAGTGCCGGGCAATGCCTACACATTTACCTGGACGATAACGCCGCCGGCCCCCTGTCCCTCCAATTCAAGCTCAGTTAATATTACGGATGACGCCCCGTCAGTTGGCGGAACCACCAGCGGCAGCGCAACCGTTTGTTCAACCGGAAACGGGGGCACAATCACGTTGACAGGCCAGGTTGGTTCAATACTGAGGTGGGAATCGTCAACCGATAATTTTGCCACAGGCCCTAACCTGATCCCGAATAACACCACCTCTCTGCAATATAACAACCTGCCTGCAACTACGCAATACAGGGCTGTAGTGCAAAATAGCGTTTGCAGTATTCAATTCTCTACTGTTGCCGTTATTACCGTAAACCAGCCGGCCATACAGGCCATTGCCGGCGGCAATCAAAACTTATGCGGTTCAACTGCTGTCACATTACAGGGTAATAATCCGTCGCCATTTACAGGCGTTTGGACGCAAACAGCAGGCCCGGCGGCCAATATATCATCACCGAATAGTGCGCAAACACCAGTTACCGGCCTGGTCCCCGGTAATGATTACACTTTTTTATGGACGATAAAAGGCCAGCCGCCATGTACCGATAACAGCGACTCGGTAAAAATTCATGATGCCAACGACGTGGTTACGAGTTTTAAAGCCGATAAAACCGATGGCTGCGGCGACCTGACTGTCAGTCTAACCAATACCTCAACAGTTTTAGCCGGCGTAAAGTTTCTATGGGAATTTGGCGATGGCGTTATCGATTCGACCGACGTAAGCCCGTCACATCTTTTCGCAGCGCGTACCGACGGAAAGGACACTACCTATACCATTTCGCTTTTTGTTGTAAACAACTGTAATCAAAGGCCGCCGTCCACATTAACCATTACCGTGCGACCGCAAACGCCGGTGGCTTATATTGCGCCAAGCCAGATTACAGGATGCGCGCCGTTTACGTTGTCGGTGCAAAACCTGTCTCCCGGGAACAACAAAACTTACACTTATTATTTGTACGATGGCTCGACGCTGATTAATTCGATCGTTAAAACGGATAAAAGCCAGGTTACGTTTCCCGCTATTACCACGGTTAATACCACGCAATACACCCTTTATATGGTAGCAACCGGCTTTTGTGGTAACACAGGGCAAAGCGCTATCATCCCCATAACTACATCACCCACAAATGTCGTCGCTCAAATGTTTATTGAAAACGGCGCCAACAAAGGCTGCGCGCCACTCAATGCAACCTTTATCAATAACTCGACGGGCGGCGATAGCTATAAATACACTATTTACGATACGAATCACAACGTAATTGATATTCGCCAGGGAGGAACGGCGCCATTGCCTTACACGTTTGATACGCCCGGCATTTTTTATGTCACCATAACCACGGTAAACAGCTGTACAAACCTCGAATCGCAGCCGTCAGAAGTGGATGTTTATACCGTACCACAGCCCCGGTTTACGGCCGATGACACATTGGGCTGCAAAAATTTAACCGTTACTTTTACGAATCAAACTCCGGATGACCCTACAATACATGCCACTTCATTAATTTACGACTGGGATTTTGGCGACAACAGTCATGCGACTGGATTTAGCCCCGGCCCGCATACCTACTTTACAAAAGGATCGCCATTTACGGTGACCTTAACCGCAACCAATCCCATAACTAATTGTATAAATGTTATCTCGAAAAATGCTTATATAACGGTTACTCCTCCCCCCTCGGCCGCGTTTTCCGAAAACCCAGACAGTGTTGCCAGTATACCCGATTATAGCTTCTCATTTATCGATCAAACAACAAACGGCCCGGTTTCGTGGCTTTGGGATTTTGGCGACAAGAGCCAGGGATCAACAAGCGAAGACCCGGTACATATATTTCCCGACACAGGCATTTATAAGGTTACCCTAACAACAGGGAACGTCTCCGGCTGCGACAGCGTTATCTCACACTACGTGCGGATAACCGGGGTACCCGGGCAGTTATTTTTGCCTAATGCCTTCGAACCGGATGGAGGCATTACTGAATTAAAAACCTTTATGGCTAAGGGGTCGGGCATAAAGGAGTGGCATTTGCAGATATTTAATAATTTCTCGCAACTGATGTGGGAGACGTCAAAACTTGATGATAAAGGCGTTCCGGTTGAGGGCTGGGACGGCACCTTCAATGGTGTGCGGATGCCGCAGGGGGTTTACATTTGGCAGGCATCGGCAACATTTATAAATGGTACGGAGTGGAAGGGCAACGTAATCCATAATTCATTGCCCAAGAGAGTTGGCACAATACACTTAATACGATAGTTAATGAAGGATATGGGGAAACTGTGTACATTATTGTTTATCCTGATGATAACTGGTTTTGGCGGTTTTGCCCAGGACCACATGTATTCACAGTTCTTTAATTCGCCTATCTACCTGAACCCGGCGCTTACCGGCCAATTTCAGGGCGATCTGCGGATGAACCTGATCTATCGTAACCAATTCACGTCAGTGCCCGGCAGTTTCAACTACCTCTCTGCTTCTATCGACTATAATATTCCAAAATTTGGCGGCGGAGTGGGATTATTGATAACGCGCAGCAGCGAGGGAACCGCTTTCCTGACCACAAACAATATTGCAGGCACTTACGCATACAGCGTCGGTTCACAGGACTTCGTGCTGTCGTTTGGTTTGCAGGCTGGTATAGCTAATAATAGTATTAATTGGAACAACCTCATATTTGGCGACCAGATAGATCCCCGCTATGGATATATACCGGGTTCGACTTCCTCCGCCGAGCTTCCTGAATTTAATAACAAATATTATTTTGACGCCGGTGCGGGCATTAATCTCGTGGCCGGAGAGTTCGATATCGGTGGGGCAGTCATGCACCTTAATACGCCCAATGTCTCTTTTACCGGCACGCCATCAAAGTTACCGATGCGTCTTACCCTTCATGGCAGTTACCGGCTTGACCTAAACCCCCAGGACAATAATGATGAATATGATAAGTCATATCTCATTCCGTCAATAGTTTATTACGGGCAATCCGCATCCCAGTCGTACAGCGTAGGTTTTCAGTACAAACGGCCCAATATAAGCGCGGGGTTATGGTACCGCAGCGGCGGTGCCGGCGGCGGGCCGAGTTCCGTAGTTTTGTCGCTGATATTTGACATTTTCATCAATAAAGATGGCGGCGAAAAGGTAAGGCTGGGTGTCAGCCACGACGTACCGGTTTCGAGCCTGAATTACAGCAATACCAGCGGTACCAGCGAGGGCAGCGTTGGTTATGAAACGACAATACCATCACGAACTGACACTTATCAAAAATTTGAGGGCGCCAGGCGCTGCTACGATTTCTATTAGTGCCAACTTAGCTAGTGTCACGTCAACACGTTTTTATCGCATAATCATAACCTGGAATTTCAGTTTGACCTTTTTTTGCCGATGATCATAATAGCTGATTACCCGAGTACGAATGTACCCCTAATGCACATCCATAATCACACAAAAGGGTTAACACAACTTAACATATTTCAATGTTAACTCAATTGTAAATTATTGATAATCAAATTATTATAATAAAAATCAATCAAATTGCCTTAACATCTTTTTTATGCGTTTACTGACAAGAATTTGTCAGCAAATTAAATAACGTTATGCCGGCCCGGCAACCTTTGTCAACAGTCGAAAACCTATTTTTTATCCGATTAGCTACAAGCTTTAAAATCCGCTGTAAAGGCTAAGCATCATTTCAATGGTGACATAACATTAGTCGAAAGTCTTAAGTAGAAAGTCCTAAGTTAATTTGCGGTTTATCAGATTTTTGACTCAGTGCTAAAAAAAGCGGGACGAAGATACTCCGTCCCGCTCCAATCACTCTAAAACAATCACCTCTAATTCAGAAGTATCTTGAATAATTAATTTATTAAATGTTAATTATTGACTTTTAAATAACAGAGTCAAAGTTACTGATTATAATAATCGCGGGGGCGAAAAGGCTCGTATTTTTACTGCAAACTGACAGTTTTAAACATCTAAGCGTCAAATGTTTATTTAGTTAAGCCCCTGATAAAAATTTCACTAAGCAGCAAACGCTTTTTGCGAATTTCTTCAAGATCTTCCTTCACGGGAAACATCGTTTTTTTGTGCGATTTTGCCCTTACGCTTACTCCGTGCAATGCATCCAGCAACAGGTCGACCAGGTCGCCAACGTTGCCTACAGGCGTTATATTACATTTTGGCGTGTCGGCAGCAATTGCATTGATCAAAATCTTTTTTTCACCCTCGTGAACATGTTCTGCTATTTGCCATATCTCATCCGGCAAATTCTGTTCATTCAACCTGAAAAAGTCGAATAAATTATAGTTTTTCAGCATAAACTCATGCTGTGTATTGATCTGGAACTCAAAAGCCCCTTTCAAATTGCAAAAAATATGCTCCTTTTCAGCGTAAAGTTTTAAATATTCGTCGCCAACCCTTCGCATCACATCAATATAAAGCCGGCTTTTGTCGGGAAAATAGTAATACAACAGGGCCTTTGACATCGAAAGATCGCCGGCAATTTCGTTCATGGTTGTTTTGGAATACCCATAATGAAGAAACCGGTTGTACGCGGCATCTAAAATTTTCTCCTTTTTTATGTCCTGGAGATCAGTTACTGCAACCATTGGGGTTTATCAATAGAAAATGAAACGAATAATTGGTTAAATGTCATGCTGACTTTTCTAACAAATTTATCAAATTTTATAAATAAACGTTTTTAATAGCACAATAATGTTACAACACGCACAAATAAAATGGCCCGGTCAATTTTTGACCGGGCCATTTTATAA
Organism: Bacteroidota bacterium; assembly: GCA_013285685.1. Taxonomy (GTDB): domain Bacteria; phylum Bacteroidota; class Bacteroidia; order Sphingobacteriales; family Sphingobacteriaceae; genus Mucilaginibacter. Next base: position 36,284 of record JABDHD010000009.1, on the reverse strand, counting down.
AAATTCGACGAGTTTATTGGTTAAAGCACCGCCTCTTCGAGTTCTTCGGTTTTAACCACTTCCTTTTTGCCAGAGAGCGCATTTTTCATCCTGACCCGTATGATATACATACAGGGAACCAGGATCAGCGTAATAATAGTTGCAAAGCCTAATCCGAAGATCATCGTCCATGACAACGGGCCCCAGAAGGCGTTGTTATCGCCACCAAAGTAAATATGTGGTTTAAACGAGGTGAACAAGCCTGCAAAATCGATATTAAAGCCTAATGCCAGCGGTATTAAACCCAGTATGGCAGCAGTCGCAGTTAACAACACGGGTGTCATCCTGGTGCGGGCTGCTTCAACAACCGCATCGTGCAAACCTGCGCCCTGCTCTATCAGCATGTCCGTAAATTCAACCAGTAATATACCATTCCGGACGACCACGCCGGCAAGGGCAATGATACCGATGCCAGTCATTACAATACAGAAAGTCATATTAAACAGGCTTAACCCGAGGAATACACCGATAATGCTGAAAAATATCTCCGTTAAAATGATCAATGTCTTACCTATGGAATTAAACTGCATCATCAGGATGATCAATATCAAACCAAAGGATATCAACAAGGCGGTACCAAGAAATTGGGATGCTTCCGCCTGGTCTTCCTGCCCGCCGCCCATCCGGATAGAAACACCTTCGGGGGCTTTAAAGTTGTTTATTGCCTGGGATATGCTGGCAACAACTTCGTTAGGATTAAAAGCAGGTTTTATCACATTGGAAACCAAGGAAATTACTCTTCGCTGTTGTTTATGTTTTATGTTTACATAAGTGTTTGTATACCTGATGTCGGTAAATGCTGATATCGGCACCTGCCTGATCGCCCCGCCTGTAGCAAGGTCGCGATAGGTGATCTTCAGGTTTTTCAAAGCATCGATGTTATTACGCTGGGCTTCATTCGCCCGCACGTCAATTTCATAATTGTCTTCGGTGGTATTTCTGAAATCAGATGCCTTGGCGCCGAATACAGAAGCACCCAATTCCTGGTTGATCTGTGTTGTGTTAATCCCCTCACGGTTAGCGCGCTCACGGTCAACATCAAAAACTATCTCCGGTTTATCATTCTGCACATCCGGCTGCAAGCCTTCAATACCTCCGATATTTTGCTTGTTAAGGTAATTTTTTAAGCGGTCTGCTGTTCTTACCAGCGTATCCATATCATCGCCGGCAATTTCGATGTCGATATCTTTTTGTACCGGTGGCCCCGCATTTTCCTGCGCCACGGCAATTTGCGCTCCGGGAACCCCCTGTACCGAATTGCGGATGCGGTTCATGATGGCTTTGGTATCCTTGCCATTCCGTTTGCCAAATTCAACAAAGGCAACGGTAATTTTACCTTTATTGTAATAGGTACCCTGATCTTCATCCTGTGGGTCGGTTACTCCGACTGACACGTTCGAGATGATAGAAGATACGACATCTTTATCAGGTTCCACAATTTTGGCAACTTTCTTTTCAAGTCCCTCAACAACCTGGTTGGTATACGCCTGGTCTGTTCCAATGGGCATTGTTACGTAAACGTATACGAAGTTTGGATCCGCAGAAGGGAAAAACACTACTTTTGGGCTTCTAACTACAGTGAATCCTATTGTGAAAAAGAACAAAACTACAACGCTGAACAGCACCCACCATGGCCTTTGTACCGCCCATTCAAGCCTGCGGGCATACCAATGCTGAAAGCGCGGCCAGGCTCTTTTTTGAAATCTGTCAATAGCCCGCAGCAGCAGGAAATGATTCAACAGGTATAGAAATGCGGCAAATACCACAAAATTCCCTACGCCGACATTGATCAAATATCCTAAAACCGCGGCAATGGCCAAAAAGATCAAAGCGCGGCGCACCTTGCGGTCAAACCGGGGATGATCATGCTCTCCTTCGTGATGCGGTTTCATGAAATCAACGGCGAAAACAGGGTTCATGATATATGCAACCACCAGCGAAGCCAGCAGGGTAATGATGAGCGTTATCGGCAGGAAGAACATAAAATGCCCGATCAGGCTATTCCAGAACGCAAGCGGAATAAATGGAGCAAGTGTCGTCATCGTACCAGAGAATACCGGCAAAAACACTTCCCCGGCGGCCATTTTTGCTGCCTTTTTGATCGGAACGGCGCCATTGGCAAAAATCCGGTGTGTATTTTCAATCACTACGATCGCGTCATCCACAACAATACCCAGCGCCAGAAGGAATGAGAACAGTACGATCATATTTAGCGTAAAGCCGATGGCAGGCATCAGCATAAAAGCAATAAAACAGGAGAGCGGTACAGAAAGCGCCACGAAAATGGCGTTGGTACTGCCCATAAAGAACATCAGGATAATGGTTACCAGTATAAAACCGATAACGATGGTGTTGATCAGGTCGTTCAGTGTTGAACGGGTTTTATCCGATTGATCGCCGGTTACGGTAATATCCAAACCCTTCGGAAAAACGGCCTGTTGTTTTTGCTTGATCAGCGTATAAATTTCATCCGAAGCCTGGATCAAATTCTCACCAGATCTTTTACTGACGTTCAGCGTAATAACATTTTTAAAGTTTGGGTCGTTTGGCGTTTTTAGCCTTGCGTAACTTTCCTGGTCCTTAAAGCCATCCTTAATATCTGCGATGTCCTTAAGGTAAACGGCTTTTCCCTGTGGGTTCCTGATCACCATGGCAGCCACTTCATCAGCGCTTTTAAAATCTTCTTTAATGTCAATGGTCTGCTGCATCCCATCGGTTTTTATCGTACCGGCACTGGAAATTACGTTTTCATTGCCGATTGCCTGTATGATGTCATTATAGCTAACTTGTGCCGCGGTCATTTTATTGATATCTACATTGATCTGGATATTAGGGGTTAAAGCCCCAACCTCGTCAACCTTTGATATTTCTTTCATGGCCTCGATATCGTCTTTCAGGTTATCGGCATATTCCTTCAGTTTTTTAAGGCTGTAGTTTCCCGATATGTTGATATACAAAATAGGGAGATCGGCCACATCAATATCGGAGATCACAGATTCCTTTAAATTGTTATCGTTTTGAGGCAGGTCCTGCTTTGCCTTATCAACAGCGTCCTTTACATCCTGCTTTGCATCCCGGATATCAATATTTGCATTAAATTCAGCAGTAATGATAGAAACGTTTTGCTGTGTATTGGACGTTACTTTCTTAAGGCCCTTCAACGACTTTAGCTGCTTTTCAAGCTGTTTGGTAACCAGCACCTCGATATTTTGCGGTGATTGGCCGATATATTGGGTAGTGATAAAAACTTTGGACTGGGCTATATCCGGAAAGTTTTCTTTTGGCAGCCGCATATAACTTAGCAGGCCAAGCAGCACGATCATAAATATGAAGCCGTATACCGCCGTTTTATTATTGATGGCCCAACTCGAGGGCCCAAACTCTTTTTCCTGGTCTTTCATATCAATCTGTTTTGAATGATTAGTTAGCTGAGTTCAATACTTTTAGTTTGTCGCCGTCTTCGATCTCGCTGGCGCCTTCGGTGACAACCTGTTCGCCGCCGTTTAACCCCGACACGATCTCAGATTTCCCACCATAGGTATTTCCTATCTTAACCATTTGTTTTTTAGCAACCCCGTTTTCGTTGACGAATACAAATGAGCTGGTGTCGGAATGTTGAATAGCATTTAACGGCACTGCAATCGACTTTTTATTTGAATAGTCGGCTACGCGAATAGTAGCCGTCATGTTGGGCCGGAACGCTTTGTTTTGCGGCAGCTTAATTTCGATGCCAAAGCTGCGAGATCCCACATCAATAACTTTCGCCGCAAAGCTAACTTTAAGCATCAGCGAATCATTTGCATCCGGGATAACAACTTTAACATTGTCACCCTGGTTAATATCCGTTGCATACGATTCTGGTACATCCGCCTTTACTTTTAGGTTATCAGTGTTTACGATCCTTATGCCGGTAGCACCCGGCCCTGCCAGCTGACCAAGTTTAAGATCCATTTGATCAATGGTACCGCTGATGGGCGCTACGATACGGTACATATTAGCCGTTTGTTTCAAACCGTCCACCTGTCTCTGAAGGGCTTCCAAACTACTTTTCGCCTGTAAGTATTGGATTTCGGTGCCAATTTTCTGATCCCACAAGTTTTTTTGCCTATCGTAATTTGTTTGGGCAAACGCCAATTGCGCTTTATATTGTGCGATGCTTTGAAGTTGCACACTATTATCCAACTGCGCCAAAACCTGGCCTTTACTAACGTGATCTCCCGCTTTAACATATAGGTTAGTTATGGTACCGGAGGTCAGTGGATAGGCGATCACATTATCCTGCGCATCAATATGGCCCTGTAAATCAACATAATTGGTAAAGTTACCGGGGGTAACGGTTACCGTGCTCACATCGATCGACTTCACCGAGTCTTTTTTGCCCAGCTCGACCTGCAGCTTTACAATTTGCGAATCTATTTTCGCTTGTTCTTTCTTCAAGTCGGCCAACTGGCTTGCCTTATCTTTTGGTTTATTGCATGCCGCCAGGACCAGGATCGCCGAAAAGTATAATATTTTTTTCATGTCGTTTATGTTGTTTTATTGTTTAAGTCAGTTTATTGAATTCGCCCGTATGCTTTGTCAAGATCAACCTTGCTGATCAGTGCGTCATACAGGCCACTTATATAAGTATTATCAGCATCCTGCAGTGCTGTTTGCGCCTGGATCACTTCGAGACTGGAGCCTACTCCCTGCTCATATTTTATTTTTGCCACGCGTAGAATTTCTTCTGCCAGTTCGCGGTTCTTTTTTTGGTCGTTTAATGTTTGTATCCCGTTCATATAGCTAATTTTGGATTCGCTTAGCTGGAGGTTTAGGGCGTTTTTAGCCGCAATTAAATCATTCTGAGACTTCAACACCGTAATCTGCGATTGCTTATATTGGTTAAGATGCTGGAAACCAGTGAAAATGGGAACACTTAACGTCAGGCCAACATAAAAACTGGGATAAACGGCTGAATATAAACTACCAAATGAATTGCTTTGGTAAGCCGCTGAATAGCTGGCGTTTGCAGTTAATTTAGGCAAATACTGCCCTTTTTTACTTTTCAGATCATATTCGTTCAGTTTTTCCTGGGTTTCCAATAAGCCATACTCAACCCGTTTTTTGTAGACTGTGCTATCATTTATCGTATCTGCTTGCATAACGGGGAGTTGAATATCCTCTAACTTGTCTTTCAACATTAACTTCTGATCGATAGGCATCCCCATTTGAAATTTCAACAGTTGAAAGTTTAAATCCAATAACCTGATAATGTTATCACGGTTTGTAATTAATGAGTTGTACTGAACAGTTATTCGGTCAACATCAATTTTTTCTACAAAGCCTTGTTTGTTCCTGGCGACAGTTTCATCAACCTGCTTCTTGAGCTGATCAATGTCTTCCTGCAATATTCGCAATTGCTCAACGCTTGTAAGTACCTGGTAATAGGCTTTAGTTACATTAACATTAGTTTGAATCCGTGTGCGCGAATATGCCCGCTCATACAATTGCTTGTAAGTTGTACGAGCTTGCAAACCAACAATATAATTAGGATCAAAAAGTATTTGATTAAGCGTTGCGCCAAGGCTCGAATTGTATTTTTGCGTGAAATTTACCGGAACGAGGCCCGCACCCGCGGGCACGGTAATAACGCCGCCACTACCATTTTTTACACCCTCTTTTGCGAGCACACCATACACAAGTGGCGTTATAAAATCGGGAAACAGAACAACCGGCGTTTTTAGGTAATCCTGAAAATTGGCAGAGCCGCTGATTTGCGGATATCCCTGGCCTATTATTTCTTTAACATGATAGCCCGCGCTTTTTACATCCAACGCCGCATTAACAACGGTATCCTGGTGCTGGTAAGCATAGTTTACACAATCCGCTACCGAAAAATTGTACGTTTGATTTTTACTCGTGTCCTGCTGCGCGTAGCTGTTTAGGCCGATGGCACATAAGAAAGAAGCTATTATTAGTATATGTTTCATTTTTATCGTTGTGATTCGTTCGTATAACATTTTTTTAATGCTGAATTGGACATCTGCCGCAAAATAAACTCCGGCGGGTGACAACCCTATGTCAGCAGTTTTTATTCTTCAATGATATTTTTGTACTGGTTAAGTAATTTATAGCCCTTTAATGTGCATATGCCATAATTAAAGTGTTCCAAAAGCTGCTGTTGCACCTTCCACGTGTTAAATTCAGCAAGCGGGAATATGGCGGCATTAAAACCCATCTCCACCTGTGCCACCCGCATCCGGGCCAGTATCTTCACATCAATATCAGGCCTGATATACCCTTGTTTGATGCCCTTGCTCAGTAATTGCTCAAGGGTGTGCACCAAAACACCTGATTTAAAATCCTGGAACTGTTTCCAGGCTTCGGGATGATATTTTTGCAGATCGTGTATCACGATGGGGTTGATCCTTGAAAAAATTTCTTCCGAACACTTCATCATGTTGATCATCTCCTCGATCACATTACCCGACTGGCTGATGATAGCGGCCACCTGGTCTTCATCATCCTTTAACTTTTTCTTTACCAGCGCAAATACCAATTCGTTTTTATCCTTAAAAAACTGGTAGATGGTTTTTTTCGACATGCCCAGGTGCGTGGCAATATCATCCATCGTAACGCTCTTTATGCCGGCCTTCAAAAACAGCTCTTCGCTGCCTGAAACTATTCGCTCTGTTTGACTCATTGACTTTTCGGGTCAAAACTATGGAAACATTTTTAGATTTCAAAGTTTCCTGAGTAAATTACCTTTCCCTGACATTTGAGTTAACATGGCAAATTTATTTCGACTTTTTATAACCTGCAGGCGTGGATAATGACAATATGTAGGGCACTTTGCGCCAAAGGTAGTTTAACCGCAAAGGGCGCAAAGGTTTTTCGCAAAGGTCACAGAGGGCTATTTATCACTCTTTATATACCATCTTTTAATCTCAAGACATTAAAGTTCATCAGTAACCCCAATTTAAAATTTCCGAGTTTCAAGTACGTTAAAGTTTGCGCTAAGTGAACATCTGTAAGTTCTTCGACACTTTTTATTTCAATTATCAGTTTGTTTTCTACTAACAAATCGATGCGATATCCTACGTCCAACCTTACGTCTTCAAAAATTAGAGGCATGGGCTTTTCTTTTTCCACATATAAACCTGACTGAACCAACTTATAAAACAAACATTCTTTATAAGCACTTTCCAATAATCCCGGCCCCAGGGCTTTATGAACATAAATTCCACACCCGATAACTTTATTTGATATTTCATCTTCTGTCATCGTACTTTATACTTTGCGTTCTTTGCGAAAAATCTTTGCGGCCTTTGCGGTTAATTGACGAACAAAACCAATCCCCCCACTTAATTATTATCTTTGCAAAAAATACAACACCGGATGATACTTACACCGCTTTCAGCAATTTCACCAATCGATGGCCGCTATCGAAATACAACAGCAAACCTGGCCGCATACTTTTCCGAATTTGCGCTGATCAAATACCGGGTGTTTGTTGAAATCGAGTACTTCATCGCCTTGTGCGAACATCCTTTGCCTCAATTACGATCTTTTGATAAAAATGCGACAGAAAAGTTACGCGATATCTATAAAAATTTCGGCGAAAACGACGCACAAAGTATCAAGGATATAGAAAAGATCACCAATCATGATGTTAAGGCGGTTGAGTATTTTATCAAAACGGAATTCGATAAACTTGGGTTGGAAGCTTATAAAGAGTTTATCCACTTTGGGCTTACTTCGCAGGATATTAATAATACCGCTATCCCCTACTCGTTTAAGCTGGCAATGGACGAGGTTTATTACCCAGCGATAACAGAGTTGGTAGCCAAACTAAATGCTTACGCCACCGACTGGGCAGCTATACCTATGCTGGCGCATACCCACGGGCAGCCTGCATCGCCAAGCCGGCTGGGAAAAGAAATAATGGTTTTTGTGGAACGGCTGGAAAATCAGCTAATCCAATTGGAGCGCATACCTTATTCTGCAAAATTTGGAGGTGCTACCGGAAATTATAATGCGCATCAGATTGCCTATCCGGGCATCGATTGGAAAGCTTTCGGCAATCACTTCGTTAACGATATCTTGGGTTTGAGCCGGTCGCAGTATACTACGCAGATTGAACATTACGATAATTTTGCCGCGCAATGCGATGCTTTAAAAAGGATCAATACCATACTTATCGACCTGGACCGGGATATTTGGGCTTATATCAGCATGAATTATTTTAAGCAGCAGATCAAAGCCGGCGAAATAGGCTCTTCGGCCATGCCGCATAAGGTAAACCCGATCGATTTTGAAAACTCGGAAGGGAACCTGGGTATTGCCAACGCTTTATTTGAACATTTTTCGGCCAAGCTGCCCGTATCGCGGCTGCAAAGGGACCTGACCGACTCTACTGTTTTGCGGAACATTGGCGTACCGGTCGCCCACACCATGATCGCTATTAAATCGACCATGAAAGGATTAAACAAACTTTTACTAAATACCGACGCCATTAATGCACATCTGGAGGCAAACTGGGCAGTGGTTGCGGAAGCGATACAAACTATCCTTCGCAGGGATGGCTATCCCAACCCTTACGAAGCTTTAAAAGACCTTACAAGAACGAACAGCCAGGTAAACGCGGCGACGATTGCAGCTTTTGTTGAAGGGTTGGATGTTTCGGCCGAAGTAAAAGAAGAAATAAAGGGAATTACTCCTTTGAATTATACGGGGATTTAGTTGAAACCTAATTTCTGTTTTTTGTGAAAAAACTATTATTCGCAGGATTTATTGTTCTCTTGAGCTGTAAAAACAAGAGCATAGGAATCTTTCAGACAAAGCAGCAAAAAGCGGAAGAAACTGTAAAGGAATATCTTCATGAGGGTGTTGATTTATCTCGTCGGATGAAATTCACTAAATTATCAAACGACCAGACCGTTGGATTAATAGACGGATTTCAAATCTCGCATCAGACATTCGCAATAAAAAAGACACTCTGGTTTCACCTTGACACAGCATGTGACAAAGTTATTGGCTTATATACCGACTAAAGTGTGCCGTTTAACTGCCTACGAAAGTCAGCCAGCCGTCATAACGAGTTATTAAGACTGAATAAATCAAAAACCTGTCTACCTTTGTTTGTTCAATTGGATAAAAGAAATTAAAATGAATATCAACGTATATACAGAATCGACCCCCAACCCGGCAACCATGAAGTTCATTGTGAACAAGTTGCTGATCAACGGCAGCGTTGATTATGCTACCAGGGAAAGCGCTGAAAACTCTCCTTTCGCGAAGGAATTGTTTAAGTTTTCGTTTGTTAACGGCGTTTTTTTTGCCAGCAACTTTGTTACCGTCACAAAATTTGACGGCGACAGCTGGGAGGACATCATGCCGATTCTGAAGGAATTTGTAAAAGGCGCGGTGGAGTCGGAATTAAAGGTGAAAGTAGAAGAGCACATCGAAAACACCGACTTTGAGGGTACCGATACCGAGATCAAAATACAGCAGATATTAAATGACTATGTTCGCCCGGCCGTTGAGCAGGACGGTGGCGCTATCGCTTATAAATCATACGAAGACGGTAAAGTAACCGTTGAATTACGCGGCTCGTGCAGCGGATGCCCTTCATCAACCGTCACCTTAAAGGCAGGCATCGAAAACCTGCTGAAGCGGATGGTTCCCGAGGTTACCGAGGTGGTATCTGAAGCCATGTAATCGACACGAATATTCACGAATTTATTCGAATTACACTAATCTTGTTCGTGATGGTTAGTGAAATCATTTCATTCGCTCACTAATTGAAATTAGCAAAAATTCTCTTTCTTAATTCGTGCAATTCGAATAAATTCGTGAATATTCGTGTTAATTAGAAATATTTTGCGATAGTTTCCAGCATCTCCCCCGTTATTTTACCGTTAGTTGCCAATAATTCCCGGGTGTTTAAAATTTCATTACCCCCTTTAAAGTTTACGACATCGCCCCCGGCCTGGCGTACAATAAGTATTCCGGCTGCAACGTCCCAGGCATTCAGGTTGTATTCGTAATAGCCATCAAACCGGCCGCACGCGGTGTAGGCCAGGTCGACTGCGGCCGAACCCAGCCTGCGCAGGCCGTGGCAGCTTTTCATCAATTCGGTAAACAGGGCTATATAGGCAGGCTGTTTTGTAAAGTCATAGTAAGGAAAACCTGTAGCCAGCAGGCTGTTGCTGATGGCGCCGGCTGCACTTACTTTTATTTCAACGCCATTAAGGTACGCAGGTGATCCCTGCCAGGCATAAAAGCATTCATCCTGGTTAATTTCATACACCACACCCAAAACCAGTTCCTCCCCATCCTGCAAGGCTATGCTTACCGAAAAAACCGGCAGGCCATGGATAAAATTGGTGGTGCCGTCGAGCGGGTCGATAATCCAGTTATAACGTTCTCCGGTCCGGTTAATCGTCTTTTCCTCTGTGAGAAATCCGGCTTCAGGCAATAGCTTTTCGAGTGCTGCGACAATCATTTGCTCAGCCGTTTTATCCACGTAGGAAACCAGGTCGTTTAGGCCTTTAAATTCGATTTGGTCTGGCGAAAAGGTTTTTCTTTGCTCCCTGATGAAAGCGCCGGCCTCTTTGGCAACGGTGATAACCTGTTGTGTCAACTGCTCAAACATAATAATTAAATAAACACGAATTTCACGAATTAAAACGAATGGGTGCTAACAAAAAATTTCTACACAAGTACCCACCAAATAAGATGAATGAATAGCCCAATCAACCAAACGGACATTCGTGTCCATTCGTCTTTATTCGTGAAATTCGTGTAAATAAATTCGTGTAAATAAATTCGTGACTATTATCTTTTTACTTTTCCCGGTGTTTGATGCCTGAGCGCCAGGCTGAACGAGAAGAATTTGTGGATGAAAAAACTGGCAAAGAACAAGCTCAACGCGGCCGTGATCCGGGCCACCGGAGGATAAAAATGAAGGGCCTCGATAAAAAAAGTCAACACGGCCAGGTTGGCAAAATACCCCAACACGGCAACGCCGACAAACCTGCTGAACTGCTTTGCAAATGAAGTTGTCGATTCGGTAAAAACCAGGTAGCGCGTGATCAGAAAGTTAACCAGCACGCCCGAAAAAAAAGACACGGAGAAAAATACCCAATAATTGTGGATGTTTAAAAAAAGGAACTGGTAACGTTTTTTCGGGTCGAGATTATGAGAGAGCAGGTAAAATAACCCTATATCCACCAAAAAGCCTGCGCCTGCCGAAAATACAAACCTGGCAACCTGGTTATTGAGTATTTTTTTACCCGGGGAAAGGTTAACCATGCTGTACCTTCGCCACTTTCTTGTTCATTTGCGTAAAAATTAGAGTGGCGCCGCCTAAAACCATCAATACTGATATCAGTTCCGCCTGGGTGAAATTTATTCCGAAGGCGTGGTACTTTGTATTAACGCGTATCAACTCGATAAAAAAGCGCTCGATGCCCGCCAGGATCATGTAAATGCCAAATAGCACGCCAGACGTCTTGACCTTGTTGCGAATGCTCCACAGGAACAGGAAAAGCAGGATGCAAATGACTGACTCATAAAACGACGTAGGAAATACGGAAAGAAGCAGCTCATTACAATATTTACCATGGCACCCCGGTATAGGTACGCCTTCGCCGTTTACGTTGTGCGGAAAGCGGGAAGCCCACATCCAGTTAGGCGCCCAGCTGAGCCAATGCGGTTTAGGCGAAAAATTATTGATGCCCCAGTCTCCATCGCCAGACATTTGGCAACCGATGCGGCCAAGTCCATAGGATAGCATCATCCCTGCGGCGCCAATATCAAGCATATCCAGCATTTTAATGCCGTGTTTATGGGCAATATATAACACCGCGGCGCCGCCGCATATTAGTCCTCCATAAAAGGTCAACCCGCTAAAACCGATCAACATGCCCACCGGATCCTTCATAAATTCGCCCCAGTTTTCAAGGGCGTTAAATACCTTGGCCCCGGCAAAACCGAATATGGCCGACCAAAGCAAAATCGAGCCCATTAGCTCATAGGGATGAACGGTTACTTCCTGCTTTTTGGGCTCCGGCAGAACTTGTTTTTTGTTTTCGTAATATGACCAGTATGCAAAGATACCCGCTCCGATTATACCACCTATCCAATTGCCTCTTAGCGAAAGCATAAAGCCTTGTGTATCATTAATAAGCGCATTGTAGTTAAGCGCAGCATCAACCAGCTTATAGCCTAAAACAAAGCCGAAAAATGCATTTATTAATAATTCTGATGAAGTGATCTTCGCGCCAACAATTATTGTCTTTTTAAAGGAATGGATGTATCCCTGCTTTTCTTTACGTTTAAACTCCTGTGTAAAAGCCCAATAGGCGCAGATAAAGGCGATGGCCACAAAAAGGCCGAACGATTGAAAAGGCAATGGAATATCCCAACCGGTTAAATATTTGATGAGCGAGGAAATAGTTGGAAACATGGATTAGTTTTTTAGGGGCAATATAAGGTTAATGCGCAAACATTTCTTCGCTTTCGGTTATTTCGACATCACCATCCGGTGAAATTTGTGTTAATAATGCGGTTTTCAATTCGTTTACCAATACCGGGTCAAATTTCGTTTTTACTTTTACATAGTTGCGCGTAAAGCCATGCATAAAGCCGTCTTTTATATCTCCTTCAAACAGTACTTCGTTTACTTTGCTTAGCTGGCTTTCATAAAATGCACGGCGTTTTTTATCCGACAAAATATGCAGCATTTTACTACGCTCGGCACGGGTTGAACCGGGAACTGAGCCTTTCATTTCTGCAGCAGGCGTATTTTCCCGCTCTGAATAGGTAAAAACATGCAGATAGGAAACGTTCAACTCATTCAAAAAATTATAAGTGCCGATAAAATCTTCGCGTGTTTCGCCGGGGAAGCCTACGATCACGTCCACCCCTATGCAGCAATCGGGCATCAGCTCTTTTATTTTGGCGACGCGGTTGGCATATAATTCCCTTTTGTACCTGCGGCGCATCAGCCCCAGTATCTTATCGGACCCGGATTGCAGCGGAATATGAAAATGCGGCATAAACCTTTTCGACAATGCTACAAATTCAATAATATCGTCGGTAAGCAAATTTGGCTCGATGGATGATATCCGTATACGATCTATCTCCTCAACCTCATCAAGCGCCTTTACCAGGTCGAAAAAGCGGTCTCGCCGTTCGCCTCCTCTTATACCAAAATCGCCCAGGTTAACGCCTGTTAATACGATCTCCTTTACACCCGATCTGCCAATTTCGCGCGCCTGTTCAACGGCATGTTCAATGGTATCGCTCCGGCTGCTGCCGCGGGCTAAGGGAATAGTGCAAAAGCTGCAGCTGTAGTCGCACCCGTCCTGCACCTTTAAAAAAGTGCGGGTACGGTCGCCAAATGACCAGGCGGGGATAAACTCGTTTGCCTCGCTAACCGGTTGGTTGTAAATTAATGTTTTGGGATTTTTAGTCAGATCAGTAATATGATCTACGATCTGGAACTTTTCCGCCGCGCCTAAAACCATATCTACGCCGGGTATTTCGGCAATCTCCTTTGGCTTAAGTTGTGCATAGCAGCCCACGATCGTAACATAAGCGTTTGGAGATATTTTCAATGCCTCCTTAACCACCTTGCGGCACTTTTTATCGGCATGATCGGTAACTGAGCAGGTATTGATCACAAATACATCAGGGGTATCGCTAAAATCAACAGTTTGATAACCGGCGTTATTGAACAGTCGGCCAATAGAGGAAGTCTCTGAATAATTCAGCTTACAACCTAATGTATAAAAAGCAACCTTCCTGTTCATTTTAACGGGCGCAAAGGTCGGGATTTATTTCGGATTTCGGAATTTCGATTTCGGATTTGTTACGGTGGTGTTCTATAATTCAAGCAGTGTTCGTATAACTGTATTTTCAATTCCGAAATCGAACATCCGAAATCCGAAATAAAAAGTCATTCACTCCACCGATAACTCTCATTCTCCAACCCTATCAAATCCACAACCCTATTCACTACCGTCATCGCCAAATCTTCAATCGTTTTGGGTTTGCTGTAATACGAAGGTATTGCCGGGCAAATAATCCCCCCTGCCAGCGTAATGGTTTCCATATTGCGGATATGGATAAGGTTAAAGGGCATGTCGCGGGGTACCAGGATGAGTTTGCGGCGCTCTTTCAGGATAACATCGGCTGCACGGGCGATAAGATCATCGGAGGTTCCGGCAGCGATTCTTCCCATCGTCCCCATAGAGCAGGGAACGATCACCATCGTATCGAAACGCGCTGAACCCGAGGCAAATGGCGCCATAAAATCGGTTTTGGCGTAGAATTTAAACGGATACTTTGAATAATCTTCGTTGCCGAGTTCCAGTTTCCAAACCTGTTTGGCATTGTCGGACATTACAACAGATGCTTCGCTGATCTGCCCGCTCAACTGCTGCAACTTATCCAGAAGTAATTTTGCATATACCGAACCGCTGGCGCCGGTGATGGCAATTACGATCTTTTTCTTTCGCTCCGAATCCATAAATCCCAGCCGGTTGAAATTGTGCTAATAAAAAAGGGTCGAATAACAAGTACTCGACCCTACATCTACCTATGAAAAACATGCCCTTTGAGAGGGCACTACAAATATAGAAACAGTTTTTTTAATTTTTAAATAATTTGTTAAAATTAATTTAACTTATTTTTCCTAAACTCCCCTCTTGAGAGTAATGGCACTAACTTAAAATAAAAAGTGTATATTTGATTTAAAACAGAGATCAAATGACACCAAATCAATCTTTAAACTTGAGTATGCAATTGCAAAACTTGATTCACACAGATCTTTTACAAGAAATCAGTAATGAATTTCCATTTGAATTAATTGAAGGTAGGCGCAATAAAGCTGGAACTAAAAAGCGGGACCGGATTTTTAATGACGGAAACACCTTGCTTACCATGTTGGTGACAGCTGTTAATGAAGACAAATCGCTAAAGAAATCAGTGAGCACATTTAAACAGATATTTGAGAGTCGTGGTGAGCATATATTGAAAAAGGAAATGGAGGAATTAGAAAAGGAACGACTTACAGATGTTGCTATTGATAAAAAGATGGGGCGTCCGAAGCTTTACCAGTCGCAATTGCCCAAGAGTAAAACACAGCCGATATCAGATAATACGGCAGCATATACAAAAGCCCGCCAACGCCTTGAATATACTTCAGTACAAAAGGTCTTTGACTATTCAAAAGAATTTACAGGCATCGGGCCGTCCCTTTGGCATGGAATGGAAGCATATAATTCGGATGGCACCTACTGTCAAATGCAGGACAGTGAGGAACTTAGAAAAAAATATTATGTTAAAAAGGGTGACAACTCCTATCCGCAGCTTTTATTACAAGGTATAGTTAAGCAAGGCACGGGTCAAATAGTATGCTTTGAAGTGGGTACCCGCCACCAGTCAGAACTGGAACTGATTGCCAAACAAATCGGTCAGTTGCCGAAAAACAGCCTGCTGCTGGCAGATGATCTGTATAACAGCTATGCCATATTCGCTATAATACAGCGCCAGGGATGTCATTTAATAGTTCCGGGAAAAAGAGAAAGGGCATACAAGGTAATAGAAAAAATTGCTGACGGAGATGAAATAGTAGAGTTAAGCCGTGGAAATATACCTAAGTGGTGGAACCAGGATTGGGAATTGCCGCCCAAGCTGCTGATGCGCAGGATCACTTTCCTGTCACCTGCAGATGGAAAAACTGAGCGGGTACACTATACTACCCTTTTAGATAAACAGATTACAAAGGCGGACATCATTGCAAAATATGTAACCAGGTGGGATATTGAAATAACCATCAGGGAAGTTAAAACTTTGATGGATATAAATATCGTTAGGAGTAAGAGCGAGAATATGGTATTCAAGGAAATCACAATAGCGCTGACCGCATACAATATGGTGCGGAAAATAATAGCAAAGTCAGTTGAACAAACTGACCTTTCCCCCCAAGAGGATCTCATTCAAGAATTCTTTGAGGCTAATAAGACAATACTTATCGATAAAAAGGGAAGAGTATACAACAGATGGTCTCCAGGAAGATATGGACAAGTTGCTCAATCAAATTAAAAAACAAATCATACCCATGCGACCAAACAGACAATATGCAAGGAAAACCAAAATCGGGAAGTATAGGAAATATAAATAAAATACTTAAGTTAGTGCCATTACTCTTGAGAGGGGGTGCGGCAGACAGCGCGGTTGCGGGGGTGTGTTTTCGTGTGAGGATGGACGTTATAGTCAGAAATAACATACAACTTCAGCATCGAATGACACACCCCGTGCCCCTCTCAAGAGGGGAACCCAACGCTCAGGCCGTTTATTCGGACCAATTGGCTTATTTCGAATAATGTTTCTCAATCAAAGTTTGTATGATGCCGTCTACTAAACCAACGGTGGGCACATAGATATTTTTAATGTTTGCGGCCTTCATAACAGTCATGTATATCTCGCAGGCGGGGATGATCACGTCGGCGCGGTCCTGGTTCAAACCAAGCACATTTATCCTGTCCTTCAACGAAAAAGAATTCAGGTATTGGTAAAGCGATTTTAATTTACCAAAAGATAAAGGGCTGCCCTCCTTCTCGTCAGACATGCGGTAAAGCTTATTGATGTTG
Organism: Bacteroidota bacterium; assembly: GCA_013285685.1. Classification (GTDB taxonomy): domain Bacteria; phylum Bacteroidota; class Bacteroidia; order Sphingobacteriales; family Sphingobacteriaceae; genus Mucilaginibacter. The sequence goes on along the minus strand of JABDHD010000009.1, from coordinate 19,602 downwards.
CCTCCCGTGCCGATGCCGGATACCAATTTAAACGGCTTTGTATTCTCGCGCAAAAATTCGGTCATGTCTTTCCAGGTTTCTTCAGTATCCTGGTTGTCCAGCATCCGGATGGTGCCGATATTAAAAGACTTGGATGCCCATAATTCGCCGGCGGAAAAAAGGGATAACTCCGTGCTTCCGCCCCCCACATCGATGTACAGGTAGTTTTTGCTTTTATCGATATTCTCCTCCACATGGCTGGAGTAAATGATGGACGCTTCTTTTTGCCCGTTAACAATCTCCAGCTCGATATTTGCTTCTGCCTTAATCCTCGCTGCAATCTCCTCGCCGTTTTTTGCTTCGCGCATGGCCGAGGTGGCATAGGCCTGGTAATCCACCACTTTGTAAACGTCCATCAGGTTACGGAAGGCCTGCATGGTTTTCAGCAGGTCGGTTATTTTTCGCTCCGACAGCCGGTGATCCAAAAAGGCATCATCGCCCAGGCGAAGCGGCACGCGCACGAGTGTATTCTTTTTGAAGGAAACGGAAGCGTTGTTTTCAATAATATCGGCAATAAGCAACCTTACTGCATTTGAACCAATGTCAATTGCGGCGTATCTCAATTTTTACTTGTTTTTAAATTTCAGGTAGTTGTAAATATCGACCTGGGCGCGTTGTGGGATGCCTGAGTCGTTTTTGTGATATTTGTTGGTATTGTGGGCATTTATTTCGCGCGACTTAGTATTGTCCGCCAATTGCAAGTCGATAATGTCCCTGACCTCTTTTTTCAAATCCTCATCGTACACCGGGAAACCAACCTCAACGCGCGTATCTATATTCCGCGTCATAAAATCGGCCGACGTGAGAAAGATCAATTCGTCCCCTCCGTTGCAATAGATGTGCACGCGCGAATGTTCCAGGTATTTATCCACGATGCTGATCACCTCGATATTCTGGCTGTACCCTTTCAACCCGGAAATTAAGCAGCACATGCCCCGTATGATCATCTTAATTTTCACCCCGGCATTACTTGCCTGGTACAGCTTGGCCACTAATTGCTCGTCGGCAAGGCTGTTCATTTTCAGGATCATGTAGGCTTCTTTGCCGGCCTTTGCGTTTTTTATTTCGTTGTCGATCAGTTTATAAATAGCCGGCCTGGAATCAATGGGCGAAACGATCAGGCTTTTAAGGCCCCGGGGGAGAATATTTTTACTTAAAGCTTTAAAAATATTTACCAGGTCGTCGGTAATGCGCTTGTCAACCGTAAGCAGGGTATGGTCCGCGTACAACTGGGCGGTCTTTTCATTAAAATTACCGGTCGACAAACACGCGTAATAGGCCAGTTTACCTTTTTCGAGCCTGGAAACAAGACAAATTTTAGAATGGACCTTATACCCCTGTATGCCGTAAAGCACCGTTACCCCTTCTTCCTCCAGCCGCCGGCTCCAGGTGATGTTATTTTGCTCATCAAAACGCGCCTGCAACTCGACCAGGCAACTCACTTTTTTCCCGTTTTTTGCGGCGTTGATGAGCGCGTGTATTACGCGTGAATTTTCGGCAAGCCGGTATACCGCAATGCTGATCTCCTTAACTTTCGGGTCAATAGCAGCCTCGCGTAAAAAGTGCAGCACATAATCGTATGACTGGTAGGGCGTGCTAATAAGGTAATCCTTTTTTGCCACCATTTCCATCAGGCTCCTGCCAAAGGAGAGGCCGTCAACCGGCAAAGGAACGTTCTTTTCGTATTCCAGTTCAGCACGACCCACATTTGGAAAAGAAATGAAATTTTTGAAGTTATGATAACGGTTACCCGGTATAAGGTTTTCGCCGTGCATGCCCATCCGGGTTACCAGGTATTTCAGCATGTCGAGCGGCATTTCCGAGTCGTAAAGCAAACGCATAGGCTTGCCTTTCCGTCGCTTAAGTAAACTTTTTGAAAGCGAATCGATAAATTTCTCGCTTACTTCTTTGTCCAGGTCAAGTTCCGCATCGCGCGTAAGCTGAATAGAATATGCCTCGATGCTATCATGGTCAAAGATGAAGAAAATATCTTCCAGGCTATACCGGATGATATCATCCACCAGGATAACAAACTTAAGGTTATTGGTTTCGGGCAGCACGACAAACCTGGGCAGGGTATCAGGAAATTCGATCAGTGCCAGCCTTGATTTTTTATTTTTGGTAAGTTTTACAAAAAAGTAAATAGCCCGGTCGCGCAATTCGGGTAAGGGCGCCTCCTCGCTCAGCATGATCGGCACCAGGGTAGAGAGCAGCCTTTCCCTGAAGTAATGCTTTACGAACTCGCCCCGGCTTACATTCAGCTGTTTGTCGTTGAGGATAAATATTTTTTCTTCCGCCAGCTGTTTTACTATGATGTTCTCGTACAGGTTGTTAAACTTACGCTCCTGCCGTACAACTATGTTTTTTATCTGGTTGAGTACCTTTTTGGGATTGTAACCTAATATTTCCTTTGCCTTTTCATTCAAATTGGCCAGCCGGCTAAGCGTGGCGACCCTGACGCGGTAAAACTCATCCAGGTTGGATGAAAAGATGGCCAAAAACTTTATCCTGTCAATTAACGGAACCGATGGGTCGGCAGCTTCCTGCAAAACTCTGTCGTTAAAATAAAGCCAGCTGATCTCGCGATTAATTATAGGTACGTTTTTATTATCCATAAAAGGCCGGCCTCTCAGCCGGATTTACAAATCTGCTTATTTAATTGTTAATTTAATATTAACTCATTTGTATTTTTAGTTCATAGTTAATGGTTCATGGGACGTTCATAGTTCATAGTTCATGGTAGGAAGGATTGTGGGTAGATAGCAGGTGTGCTATTTGTATTATCTAAGCTACCGAACAGCGCTTTAGAATAAACCATTGCCATTTCCTACCATGAACTATGAACTTTTTTCTTCCATGAACCATGAACTATGAACCATGAACTATTTTCTACCATGAACCATGAACCATGAACCATGAACTATTTTCTACCATGAACCATGAACTATCATTAACTTTGTCATCACCAATAAAACCACTATGCCAACTTTTGATATTGTAAGTAAAATTGACGGGCAAACGCTTGATAACGCCGTTAATACCGCCAAAAAAGAGATACTCAACCGCTATGACTTCCATGGCTCCAACAGTACTATCGACCTGGATAAAAAAACGAATACGTTAACGGTAGTGACCGAAAATGACATGCGCCTGAAAGCCATACAGGACAGCATTATCGGCCGTATGGTTAAGCAAAACCTCGATCCAAAGGCGCTGGATTTCGGCAAAGAGCAATATGCATCGGGCAATATGATCCGCAAGGAAATAAAGATCAAAGAAGGTATTGACAAGGAAGCGGCAAAAAAGATCGTTAAGGCAATAAAGGACAGCGGCCTAAAGGTTCAGGCCTCCATTATGGATGACCAGGTACGCGTTCAGGGTAAAAAGATAGATGATCTGCAAGCAGTGATTGCTTTATGCAGAAAAGGTGATTATGGGCAGCCTTTGCAGTATATAAATATGCGTGACTAAACTAAGATTTACAGGATTAGAAGGATGAATAAGATTACAATGGGGGTTTAATCCCACATATCTTTTAAATCCTATAAATCTTAGTACAAAAAGGCCGCCCCCTCGCGGAGCGGCCTTCTCAAACTAAACCAACTTATTATGAAAACATTTTAACCAGGATTCGTATGATTAAATAAATTTTAGGATGAATTACCCTATATAAATCTTATAATCTTCGTAATCCTAAAAATCTTAGTTTACTTTACAGCAATTTCCCTTGCCTGAACTTTAGCTTCTTCTTTTTTAGCTACTTTAAGGTTTAACACGCCGTCGGTGTATTCAGCTTCGATTTTGCCATGGTCGGCAACTTCCGGTAAAGTGAATGAGCGGGTGAATGAGTTGTAGCTGTATTCGCGTTTGCTGAATTTTTTTCCTTCTTCAACATTTTCGGTCTTCTTTTCGGCCGAAACAGTCAATACGTTTTTGTCGAGATTGATCTTAAAATCCTCCTTTTTTAAACCGGGAGCAGCTAACTCGATGTGAAATTCATTTTCGGTTTCCGAAATGTTCACAGCAGGCGCGCGGCCGGCCAGTTTATCGCTTAAACGAGAGTCGTTCAGGATCGAATCAAATACGTCGCTGAAGAAAGGGTTAACCGCATGATTTTTGTGCCCGTTGGCAAATTTTACTAATGTCATTTTTCTATCCTCCTAAGGTTTTTCTTTTAATTATCTTCGCAGCAGATTCATCAAGTGTTATACCAGCACTTAAAAACACTGTTTTAGCAGACAATCTGTCTGCACTTTTTATTTTTAGACGACAAAATGGCGCACAATGGCTGAAAAACTATCAGATTATAAATTCAAAACCCCGATTGCTACCCGCTTTTCGGATATCGACGCGGTAGGACATGTGAACAACGCGATCTACCTAACCTACTTTGAAGAGGCCCGTTTAAAGTACTGGCACGAGGTGATTCAATGGGACTGGAGCGAAAACGGCGTAATTGTAGGCCGCTCGGAAGTGAATTATTTAAAGCCCGTTTTGCTTGGCGACAAGATATTTTGTTACGTGCGTACCACCCGCATAGGCAACAGCAGCTTCGATATTACGCATGTTTTGGTTAGAGTAACCGGGCACGGCGAAGAGATTTGTACTACCGGTAAAACGGTTTGTATCAGCTATGATTATAAAGCAAATAAGTCAGTACCGATTCCGTTGGAAGAACGTACGCGGATGATTGCGTATGATGAGCCGGGGTTGATTTTGAATACCAATTGATCCGCCGCCGCTAAAGCTATGGCGGACGAGGAAGGCAAAAGGTTTACTGCGTGAGACTTACGAAGTTTTTGAAACTTCGTAAGTCTTGGGTTATTCCGGAATGAAAAGGACAGCATCAGCTAAAATATTCCCGTCGGTGTTTTTACCGGTAATGGCAACAAAGCCTTTATTTCCGGCGGAGAAATAGAATTTACCAATGGGTACCCATTCCCCTTCTGTTTGGCCTTTCACAGTTACTTTATTCAGATCAAGGTCTGTCTTATTTTCTTTAGCGCCGTCGTTTACTTCGATGTTGAGATGTGAACTTGCGCCTGCGGCTTTAACTGTGTAAACATAGACGTTGTAATTACCCGTTTTTTTGATCGATGGTGAAAAACGGACATAATCAGCAGCTTTATCCTTCGCGGTATCAAGCAATAACGACGGCCCATAGCATCCTTCATAATTTGGCATTCTTTGCCAGTTACCCTGTTTTGTTACTGCCGTTGTATCATCATTATCAACCAGAATCTCCGGTGTGCTACCGTCGGCAAGCGGATTGTTTTTTAGCCCGGCCTGTAGTTTTTGCACATTTACCCGCTGAACCGGGCATTTGTCATCTATAGCCATACTGGCGGCCACCGCAGCCGATTGCCCCACCATCATAAATACAGGTTCCATGCGGATGGAGCCGTAGGCAATGTGCGAGGCTGACAGACAAACCGGCACCAGCAGGTTGGTACATTCATCTGATTTTGGCGTAATGCTGCGGTACGAGATTGGGTACGGGCCGAACCCGCCTATTTGTACATCGCCCTCGTTTTTCACCATGCCATTTATTACCAGGCGCTCAGCATTGTGCGAGTCCATGGTGTAGGCGGCCAGGGCGATGCCATCGGTAACCGTTTCTTTTCCCTGGCAATTGGCCTGCGTCATCACGTATGCGCCGATCATCCTTCGCGCTTCGCGTACATACATTTGGGTGGTAAAATGACCGGAGTTGAGGTATTCATCTTTAGGATAGCCGTATTGCAGCATTTCTTTCCGCAGGTTTTCCGGAACACGGGGATCATGCCCAATGAAATAGAAAAACCCTTTTGTATAATTTACGTGCGCCTTAAAAATGGCCGCACGTTCGGCGTAGTTGCCTTCCGGATAATTCCGGTTCATGCCGATCATGTCTGTGGAGAAAGGCCCGTTATTGTTTATGTCGGTTTTGTGGTTGGGCATTTCGCTGGTGGTCATGATGTCCTCAATATGCCGGACCGGCTTTTTCCCCATCAGGCGCAGCAATAATTCATACCGTTCAGGCTGATAATCTTCCGGTTCGGTAATAGGAATGCTGTTGGCGGGGTCTTTACTCAGGCAAACCCGGATATTGTAGGTTTGCACCATTCTATTGCCTGTTCCGTCGGGCAGCAATTTATTTTTGCTGATACCCCACAGCAGGCCGCTTTCGGGTTTACCGGGAATGTTATAGGGGTCTACCCCATCCGGAAATTGGTGTTTATCTCTTAGCTGCGAGCCGTTGTAAGTTTCGTTGTATTGTTTATTATCCTCGCGGCCGACGGTGTAGGATACGCCCGCTTTGGCCATCAGGTCGCCTTCGTAGCTGCAATCGATGAACTCTTTGGCACTGACCACTTTATTGGTTTTTGAAGATGGACGAGCCGCGTTATCTACTATTATCGACTGGATTTTCCCATTAAACTTGTAGGCTGAAATGACCCGATACGAATAGACCACCTGCACGTTTGCTTTAGTTAAGTAAGCCAAAAGAATATTTTCTGCCACATGCGGCTCAAAAATCCATTGTTCAAAAGCGCCGTAATGCTGGCCTACTCTGCGGTAAAAATCGAGAGAAAGGCCTTTGATCGCGTATTTATTGCCAATATCCGTGTAGCCAAGTCCACCGGTTGTTAAACCACCTACGCGATTGCCGGGTTCGATCAGCAAAACCGATTTGCCCATTTGTTTGGCCGTGTAAGCTGCGATAACGCCTGACGCTGTGCCGCCGTAAACGATAACGTCGTACCGGTTGGAGATCGCGAAGCTTCGCTCATTTTGCGCAAATGACGAATGAATGTTTAAAAAGATGAACAAAATGAAGCCGATTTTTTTCATGCCTTTTATTTAGTGCTATAACTCATAAATACCTTCAGGGGCATCGCACCGCTGGTGCTTCTGCATATTTGGTTTCATCATTTAAAACACGAAGGATATGGACAAAATCAGCAAATTCCTGGTTGTCAGTATCTGTTTCGTTTAGTATTCCTTCAGGATTTCCATAACTATACCTGCGTCGTTTACGGCTGCTTAGTAATTCAATCCGGTAACCTACGCCATCGGCAATTGCGATCACCATGCCATTTCTCTTCCGCCATCGCTTTTCAACGGCAGCTCCCGGTGGTAAAGTTAAGATATGGGTTTTTAATAAAGTGTCCCAACGATTCTTCCACAAGTGGGTGACTAACAGGCTATCTTTAATAAAATTACTGAAATTTTGCATGTCAAACGAGCAAAAACGATAACGTGTTAAAGCCCAGTCGCCAGTGCGTTTATGCTCGAAAATGTATATAGCATTTGGGAAATTGGCGTAACTAATTACGAAGAACCGCATTTGAAAATCGATCTTTGAAAAATCAGGCGGTGGTATTTTAGCAAACTTATTTATACTGTCACTGTAGTACCTGAAATCACGATCATTTTTGAATTTAAATTGAGCGTTTGCGAATGAACATGTGAGGATCAAAGTCAGCAAAATAAACCATCTGATTTTCATGATAACCTGCTTTAAAACGACTTGATCTCCGACATTTTCAAAAACACCTCGGACAGCTTTGCCAGCTTCATTTTATGGCCGGTTACCCAGATAGCGGCTTGCATGCAGCCGTCTTTTTTTGAGACATTGATGGTATTTGATTTTAAATCATTGGCTTTGATCAACTCAAGGATGTGCTCCAGGTTTTCAAAGTCGCCATTGGTGAATTCAATTACAAATAATTTGTCGCGGTGAATTTTATCGATATATCCTTCCAGCAAACTAAACAGCACTAAAACCACCAAAACTGCCAGCGTGGAAATTATACCTAAAAGATATTTGTCGGACCCGATCACCATCCCAATGCCTGCGGATACCCATATAACCGCCGCAGTAGTTAAACCGCTTACGCCTACATTGTCCTTGAAAATTACCCCGGCGCCAATGAAACCAACACCTGTTACGATGTTCATGGCCGCCAAATTACCCGACTTTTCCGCAACGATGGTAAACAACGCCGAACCCACGCAGATCAGGATAATGGTGCGAAACCCGGCAATCTTGTTTTTATACTGTCGCTCAAGCCCAAGCAGCCCGCCGCATAATACAGCCAGCCCTACTTTAATAAGATCATCGTTGGAAATATGAAGGAGGGTTGTCAATTAGTGAGTTAGTGAGTTAGTGAGTTAGTGAATTGGTGAATTAGTGAGTTAGTGAATTAGTGATTGAATTATCGTGTTAAATCTTAAATCAATTTTAAAATTACAATAAATCCGAAATGGAACATCCGAAACGGCAAAGCCCTCTTGAACGCCTATAAAAATAAACAATATGTGAAAAATCCGAAATAAATCAAAATATCTTTCCCGGGTTTAGGATACCGTTTGGATCGAATACATTTTTAATGCCCCGCCATAGCGCAAAATGCGTTTCGGTGAATTTTATCGGCATAAACTCCTTTTGTACCATGCCGATGCCATGCTCGCCGGAGATGGTGCCGCCGAGCGATACCGTTAGTTCAAATATCTCGCGGATGCCGTCTTTTAGCTTGTTGTTCCAATCCTCATCGCTCATGTTGCCTTTGATCACGTTGGTATGAACGTTTCCATCACCGGCATGCCCATAACAAACGGATTCAAAGCCATATTTGCGACCGATCTCCTTTATTCCCTTAATTAATTGCGGCAGGTTGGCGCGGGGAACAACCGTGTCTTCTTCCTTATATATCGAATTTGATTTCACGGATACCGCCATCGTGCGCCGCATGCGCCATATTTCTTCTTTCTGAGCAGCACTGTCTGCGAACAAGACATCCTTGCAGTCAAATTCTTCCAGCACCATGTTGATCTTTTCACAATCCGAGAAAATCACTTCCTGGTTGGTGCCGTCGACCTCTATCAGCAAAAATGCTTCTATGCCGTCTTTTAAATCAAATGCAATCCCGTCATGCTCCTTTACCCACTCCACTCCTCTTCGCTCCATAAATTCCAACGCAGACGGCACGATACCTGCCCTGAAAATTGCAGATACCGCCGCTGCCGCCGCATCGACCGTGGCAAAAGAAGCAAGCAACAGGGCATCTGTTGTTGGCCGGGGTATAAGTTTGGTCACAATTTTGGTGATGACGCCTAAAGTGCCTTCGGCGCCGATCATGAGTTGTGTTAAATTATAGCCTGATGCGTATTTCAGCGTATTGGCGCCGGTCCAGATGATTTCGCCGGAGGGCAAAACCACCTGCAGATTAAGGATATACTCGCGGATTGTTCCATATTTGACCACCCTGGGCCCGCCGGAACCGAGTGACACATTGCCGCCGATAAAGCAACTGCCCTTGCTTGCCGGGTCCACCGGGTATAACAGGCCCTTTGCGGCAACGGCGTCCATAAATGTTTCGGTGATGACGCCGGGCTCTACAATAGCCTGTAAGTTTTGTTCATCGATGTTCAAAATCCGGTTAAAACGTTCCATCGCAAGCGAGATGCCGCCCATTATGGCCAACGCGCCTCCGGCTAAACCTGTTCCTGCACCGCGTGGGGTGATGGGAATCTTTTTTTCATTGCAAAGCTTTAGCAGCGTTGCAATTTCCTCCGGCGATGCAGGTTTTACTACAACTTCAGGGTAGTAGTGCAGGTCCTCGGTTTCATCATGGCTGTATTTTTCCAGACCATCGTGGTCGGTTATGACGTTGTCCGCCCCAACGACGGATTTAATGGAGGACAATATGTCGGGAGTTATTTTTGAGAACACGGGGTTATAAATTAATTCATAATGATTATTTCCAAAATTGGCAGGTTAACGCAGGCTCCCCTCCTATAAAGAGAAGAATCGCACAAGCCTATGCTTTTAAATCGCACAAATATCCTGCTAATCTACAAAATCCTGCAAATCGTGTTCAGACAATAACCGTCACGCTTGAATAATCAACCTTACCCGGCATTGGCGGATGCATTTTCTTCAACACGATCTTAATAGTGTCTGCAAATGGATACTTCCCTTTTATGCCGTCAGCGATGGATTGGGCAACGGTCTCTATCAGTTTGCGGGTGTGCTTCATTTCGCGATAAACTATGTCATACAACTGTTCATAGTCAACGGTGTGGCTTATATCGTCTTGCCTGATGCCCGCTATTACCGGCCTGAATTCAACCTCGATATCCACTATAAACTTCGTCCCTAATTTTTGCTCCCCGGGGTAAAAACCATGGTAGGCAAAAAACTCGGCACCGTGTATGGCAATGGTGATCATAGGTCAAAGGTAGTGGAATTTCGGATTTCGGATGTTCGATTTCGGATTTATTTGAATGCATATTACGCAAAATAGACCCTGGAATATCCAATACTATAAATGCTAAATCCGAAATCGAAATTCCGAAATCCGAAATCAAAAAAGCCTATCTTTGCGCACCAATTGAATACACTATGCCTAAGAAAGATCTGTACGAATCGCCTGATTATTACCTGCTGGATGAACTGCTGACCGACGAACATAAACTCATCCGTGCCTCGGTGCGCGATTGGGTAAAAAAGGAAGTAAGCCCCATTATTGAAGACTATGCACAACGTGCGGAATTTCCAAAGCAGCTAATAAAAGGTTTGGGCGAGATCGGCGCATTTGGGCCAACCGTACCCGCTGAATATGGCGGCGCAGGGCTCGATTATATGTCATACGGCATTATTATGCAGGAAATTGAACGCGGCGATTCGGGCATCCGGTCGACCGCTTCGGTACAGGGTTCGCTGGTAATGTATCCTATTTATGCTTATGGATCGGAAGAACAGAAGAAGAAGTACCTGCCTAAACTGGCGACCGGCGAACTGATGGGCTGCTTTGGATTAACCGAACCTGACCACGGCTCGGATCCGGGCGGAATGGAAACCAATTTTAAGGATGCCGGAGATCATTATATATTGAACGGCGCCAAAATGTGGATATCTAATTCCCCGTTTGCGGATATAGCCATTGTTTGGGCAAAGGATGAGCATGGAAAAATACGCGGCTTGATCGTCGAACGCGGGATGGAAGGTTTTACTACACCCGAAACACATAATAAATGGTCATTACGCGCTTCGGCTACAGGTGAGCTGGTGTTCGATCACGTTAAGGTCCCGAAGGAAAACCTTTTACCAAACGTTGCCGGCCTTAAAGGTCCCCTGGGCTGCCTAAACCAGGCACGTTACGGTATAGCATGGGGTGCGTTGGGTGCGGCAATGGACTGCTATGACACAGCAGTACGCTACTCAAAAGAGCGTAAACAATTTGGCAGGCCGATAGCCGGCTTTCAGCTGCAGCAAAAAAAACTGGCCGAAATGCTGACCGAGATAACCAAAGGCCAGCTTTTGGTATGGCGCCTGGGCCAGTTAAAAAATGAGAACCGGGCAACGCCGGCGCAAATCTCGATGGCTAAGCGAAACAGCGTGTACACCGCGCTAACGATAGCCCGCGAAGCCCGCCAGATGCTGGGCGGCATGGGCATTACCGGCGAATACCCCATAATGCGGCATATGATGAACCTGGAGTCGGTTATTACTTATGAAGGGACACATGATATCCACCTGTTAATCACCGGGTACGACATTACCGGGGAGGATGCTTTTAAATAATTTTTACTTATTTTTGACGAACATCCCCGTCCTATCGTTACGTATAAAGAATTTTGTGTTTTTGTTGAACGATTGATAATGTCTGCCAGTAATTATCGCCTTCCGTGTGTTAAACGCATTAACTACCGCGTAAAAGCGAGTTTCTTATTATTTATTTCTTTTTTAATAGTCTCGTGTCAACCCGAAAAAAAGGCAGAGCTGTCCGGCTATTCAAAAGCCTTTTTGCCGGTTTTAGACACAGTTTCCCGGCTTTTTGGAACCAACAAAGTTGAGCGTGGGCTTCATTATATGGACTCAGCGTTGAGCCGCATCAGCAAACCAAATATCGACGATAAATTCCGTGCACTCGGATTTCACTATGTTTACTGGAAGAAAACAAAAGTCGATAATCAAAAGGCGCTTTTGTATGCCGACAGCATGCTGGCTGTGGCCAATAAAACGGCGAACCCAAAGGATTACCAGGCGAATTACGTAGAGGCCAACATGGCGGTAGGCGATGCCTATTTTTCGATGCATAAATACAACGATGCTTACCGGCGTTACTTCGAGGGTTTCAGGATCGGCAAAAACTATCTTAATAATGGGGCCCTGTCTGATTATTCGTACCGGATGGGGATGATCCTGTATAAAATGGGCCATTACAAGCTGGCGGCGAACTACTTTAAGGAAAGTTACCGCCTCAGTTTTCCCACCCGGGATAAATTCGCCGATTTTTACCGAAACCAGGAAGTGCTGGACAATATTGCACTTAGCTATAAACATACCGGCGACCTGGACAGCGCCATGTTTTATTTTGCAAGCGCCCTGCAATACATTAACCAGTACGGGCCGCAATATAAAGACAGGCCCAACATGATAGACATGGCCCGTGGCGTGGTTTATGGCAACCAGGCAGAAGTGCTGATTGCGAAAGGCGACACTAAAGAGGCAACCGGGCTGCTGAAAAAAAGCATTGCCATCAACCTGCAAAAGGGCAATGACAACAGTGATGCTGAACTGACGGAAATAAAACTTGCGCAGATATATTACAACAGTAACCAAAATGAGGAGCTAAAAAGCTTGCTGACCGCTTTGCGCGCTCAATTGGACGGTGTAAAAAACGAGGACGCGGAAGCTGACTGGAACCGCCTGATAAGCGGCTATTACCTGCGAAAAAAAGATTTTGAGGTATCGAGAGCTTACTTGCAAACCTATCTTACCGAGCGGGATTCCAGCATAACCAAACTGAACCTTTTAAAGGAAAGCGATGTAAACCAACAGCTTGACAGCTTTGAGAAACAGTATTTAATAGATAACCTAAGGGGGCATAACAAGATAGAACAGCGGTATTTATATGCTGCCATTGCCTGCGCCCTGATGGCCATGGTGATTGTAGCGCTGGTGTTCAGAAACTGGAAGCGTTCAAAAAGAGATATCAGGATTGTAAATGCGCTTAACCAGCGTGTAAGCCTGCAAAAGGTTGACCTGGAAAAGACGCTGGAAGAACTTAAGGCCAGTATTTTTGAGAAGGACCGCATACTGCGCGCCGTTGCCCATGACCTGCGCAACCCGATAGGCGGAATAGCCGCGTTAACCTTAGCGATGGAGGATGATGACTTTACGCCGGAGCAAAGAGAATTAATTAACATCATCCGCGAAACGTCGAATGATTCGCTGGAACTGATCAGCGAGTTGCTCGAGGTAACCAATGAAGGCCAATCGGGGCTTAAAAAGGAACTGGTTGATATTAATGCCCTGCTGAGTAAAAGCGTTGAACTGCTGCGGTTTAAGGCGGCTGAGAAAAATCAGCATATCGAACTGAACCTTCTTCAGCAGCCTGACGAAATATTAATAAGCCGCGAAAAAATCTGGCGCGTGCTCAGCAATCTCATCACTAATGCCATTAAATTCAGCCCAAGGGGTGCAACCATCAGGATAGATATTGCCGACCGGAAAAAAGAAGTTGAAATATCCGTAAAAGACGATGGCATCGGCGTGCCTGAACACATGCAGCAGGAGATATTTACCATGTTTACCGAGGCAAAACGGCCTGGCACCGCCGGCGAAAAATCATTTGGACTTGGGCTTTCTATCAGCAAACAGATCGTGGAACACCATGGTGGCCGGATTTGGGTGGAAAGCAAACCTGGTGAAGGCTCGGTATTCTACGTAAGCCTACCCAAGCCGCAGGCGGGCAAGTCTAACCCTTCAAAAACGCAGCAAACCAACGCCCTGACGACTTAATAATGCGGCGCTGCGTATCGAAATCAACATAGATCAACCCAAAACGCGGATGGTAACCTTCGGCCCATTCAAAATTATCGGTCAGCGTCCAAACAAAATATCCATCCGCCTTATAGCCTTCTTTTTTAGCCTTTAATACCTGGGCGATATGAGTTTGCAGATATTCAACACGCAAAGGGTCGGCCACACCACCGTTAATTACCTCATCCGGAAAGGCCGCGCCATTTTCAGTGATGATCAGTTTTTTTACTTCCGGATAAGCATTAAACTTTTTGATCATCTCGTAAATGGCGGGGGGATAAACTTCCCACTTCATTTCGGTTAACGGAACGCCCCGGTCCTCTGCCTTAACCAAAGCAGCGCTGATATAGGGCGTAAAAAATGAATATTTAACAATTTCGCGCGTATAATTTTGTATGCCGGTGAAGTCGAACTCGAACTTCATATTGCCGGCATCACCAGGTAAAATATATTTGGTAATACCCTTTAAAGCCGGCACATCATCCAAAGGATAGCCATAGCCCGAAACTGCTTCAATAAACAAACGGTTTAACAGCGCATCAACCCTTTTTGCAGCTGCCAGGTCCCTTGGTTTGTCCGAATGCGGCTCAATAAAAGAACATGAGAAAGTGGTGCCGATCCGCGCAGCCGGCAAATCCCGGCGCAATTGCTTTGCGCCCGCAACGATGCTGAGCACTACGTGGTGTATAGCGGGTAAAAAGTTTTTTAAGCCGGTTCGGCCAGGTGCGTGAATACCCAAAAAATAACCTGCGCCGGCAAAAACCCCCGGCTCATTCATAACCATCCAGTGTTTCACCCGGTCGCCAAAGTGTTGCGCGCAAATTTTTACATAGTCTGTAAACCAATCTACCGAATCACGGTTCGTCCAGCCGCCTTTAAGCTCCAGCTCATGGGGCAGATCCCAGTGGTACAGCGTTATCCAGGGTTCCACGCCGTTTTGCAGGCAATAATCAATAACGCGGTTATAGTAGTCGATGCCGGGCTGGTTTATTTCACCGGCGCCGTTAGGCAGGATGCGCGTCCACGATAGGGAGAACCGGAAATTGGGAATATTCAGCTGCTTAACCAGGTCGATATCCTGCTCATACCGGTTATAAAAATCGCAGGCGACTGCAGGGCTGTGCCCGCTTTTTATTTTGTCGGTCCGGTTTACAAAAACATCCCAAATCGACATGCCTTTACCGTCGAGGTCGCAAGCTCCCTCAATCTGGAATGCGGCGGTGGAAACGCCCCAGGCAAAATCTTCACCAAAAAGTTCTTTGTTTATGGGTATGTCCCCGTATAGAGATATCATTCAAATGAGCCAAATGCAGCCCAAATAAAACAAAATTTTCACTAATAATGTTTAATGAATGAATGTTGAGCGCATGCTCCTCAAGATCATCCATTCGCGGAAGGCTTTAAACAGCCTTGGGAAATGAGCAAATAATTTCATAGCATTGATCTTTAACTATAAATATAAAGGTACGGGGCCGATATAAGCTAATGATGTTAAAATTATTATCTTATTGTTAATAAGTCTTTTAGTTCATGGTTCATGGTTCATAGTTCATAGTTGCTGTAAGTTTGTTTGTTGGCATAAAAATATGTCGACCGCAATGTCCCCAAACGGCTTTTTTGACCAAACAGTTGCAGCCACTATGAACCATGAACTATGAACCATTAACTATGAACTATGAACCATGAACTATGAACCATGAACCATGAACTATTTATCTTTACCTCATGAAAGATCACTTCATCCGCCTGTTTGAATACGACCGCTATGCAAACCAAATCATCCTTGATACGATTATTAAAGCTGACAATCCCGAAAAACCGGTAAAATTTATGGCTCATTTGCTGGCAGCACAGCAGGTATGGCTTAATCGTGCCAAAGGGTTGCCCGGTGCGGTCCGGGCTTTATGGCCCGAATGGCCGGCTGATACTTTGGGCGCCATCATTGCTGAAAACGGGCAGCAATGGATCGACTTTTTGTCGCAATTAAACCCAGAAGATTTCGAAAAGCAGATCAGCTACCAGGACATGCGTGGTAACAATTGGGAAAATAAGCTGACAGACCTATTGACGCAACTCATCAACCACGGTACCCATCACCGCGCGCAGGCGGGCCAGCACCTGATCATGGCCGGTGTTGAGAAATTACCGGTAACGGATTATATTTTCTTTATACGGGCGATGAATTATACGTAGGGAAGTTCACGTTCAGCCAACATGTCATTGTGAGGAGCTGGTGGCGCAGCGCGCCGGGTGCGACGAAGCAACCTCGTCGCCGGTGCATTACCGCTTGCGAGTCAGCGACAAGGTTGCCACACTGCGCTCTCTATGACAAAGTTTGTTATTTTTATTTTTTAACTTCTCCCCCTTGTAATTTTATCATATAAATACCACTCCTATTAAACTCCTTATTAAATTTGCCCGGTTTAACGTCATCATATGAAAAAATTATTGCTGCTGCCCGCAGTGTGTTTGGTTTTATTTGGCTGCGCCGATAAAAAAGCGCAGGAACAGTCGCTGATGGATTCGGTTATAGCGGTGCATCAAAAAGATATGGGCACCGATGAGCAATTGTTAAAGAACAAGACCGTGCTTGACAGCCTGGCCAAAAAGACGGCGGCGGCCGCTTTGACCGATTCGGTAAAACTGGTGCTTGATAAAGTAATAATGGCCGACAGCGCCATGGATGTTTGGATGCACGGCTTTAACCCCGATCTTACCACTAAACCGCATGATGCCAATATGGCCTACCTGGCCAAACAGAAAAAACTGATCATGCAGGTCGATTCCCAACTAAACGCAGCGCTTGGCGTTTCTACCAAATTTATTGCTAAAACCAAAACGAAATGAAAAAACCAGCTTATTTGTTTTTGGGTTTTATTTGCCTTTGCGCCTGTAAATTTAACAGCAGCAATAAAACACTGCCCATCTACGGCAACCGTACGGCCGTTACCAAAATGGTTAACGGGCAAGTGGTTAACGACACCACATACGCTACCATCCCCCCATTTAAATTTGTAGATCAATACGGCGACAGCACCGGCAGCCAAAACCTGGCGGGCAAAATTTATGTGGCGGATTTCTTTTTTACCAGCTGTCCATCTATCTGCCCCATCATGCAGCGCAATATGCTGGCGGTGTATAAGGCATATAAAGATACCCCCGACGTAAAGATAGTCTCCTTCACCATCGACCCGAAATATGACACTCCGCCGGTTTTAAAGAACTATGCCGAAAAGCTGGGCGTTACCGGCAATAGCTGGTTGTTTTTACAGGGCAACCGGGATACCGTTTACCGCATCGCCGAAAAAAATTTCCTGGTTGCCGTAAGCAAGGACAGCACGGCTGCCGGCGGGTATGTACACCAGGGCTGGTTTGTACTGGTGGATAAACAAAAGCGCGTGCGCGGATCATACGACGGCACCGACCCAAAACAGGTTGCCCAACTGATCGACGATATAAAAACCCTTAAGGCGGAACCTGCCGCCGCCGGCAAATGAAAATGAAGGTGATATGCAGTATTTGCGCATTGCTTGTGATATTGATCATATCGTGCCAAAGCAGCGATTCGCTTGAATTTAACCGTTATTACGCGGAGGGCAGCGTGGTTTATCAAACCCATTGCCAAAATTGCCATGGGCAACATGGCGAGGGCCTAAATGGGTTGATCCCCCCGCTGACGGATTCGGTTTTCCTAAGGAAGAACAGCGACCAACTTCCCTGCGCTGTAATGTTTGGACTAAAAGGCAAAATAACCATCGGCAAAAGACTTTTTGAGGGACAAATGCCCCCGGCATCCGGTTTGGCGAATATCGAGATCGCGCAGGCGCTCACCTATATTACCAATTCCTTCGGCAATAAAATGGGGATTTTTAATGTGGAAATGGTGAATGGTGATTTGGTGAAGTGTCGGTGAGATAGTGCTTTGCCGATCAAAAATATGACCTGACAAGCGCTTCCATTTCGCTGGTTTTATAAGATTTGTTAGTGCTATCATTGTGATATATTAGCCCGTCGTAAACGGTGTATATCAAACCTGCTTGCTGGCTGGTACCATCCTTAAAATATAAAATCATGTCATAACATCCCATGCTGTCTTTTATATTCATGTTTTGCACCTCTTTCATCAAATACAATTCAACCTGTAAGGCTTTCAGTTCATCGGGCTTTGTAATCGAGTTATGACGGGCGGTCTTTCCGATCTTGTAGTAATGCACATCCGTTTTGTCGGTTATTTCAACCCGTACAAGCCCCCCACGGTTATCACGCTGCGGTACATTATCCGCACAAGTCAGATCACAGCCCGCGAATACCAGGCATGTAGTGAATAACAAGCAATCAATAGCTGCAAATAAGGGCTTCATATTCCCGGTGAACGAGGGGCACGGTACTAAGTTACACAAAATGAGCGCATTTGATAAACGAAGGACGAGGCTATAAAAATCACATTTCTGCAGGAGCGGCGAGGGCGGAACAACTTCAATAAGGGTGGCAAAATTAAGGGGGTATTGACATTGTTACACCATTGACAACCCTTACCGTAAAGGCAGCAGTTACCGCTTTGCCAGGTACTGGAAAAACGGCCTGGCAACCGAGCTGGTAAACGGATTGGTTACTATGATACCTACCCATCATAGCTACCCAAATACTACCGGCATTTACGTTTCAGGCAGTGATGTGTACGTGTGGGGTGACGAAGCCGACGTAAACCCCCAGGTTAACGGCAGCCTTACCTTAAGGGCCATGTACTGGAAAAACGGGGTTGCAAATTACCTTACCACTGTATCCCACTCGACGGCGGCGGCCACTTCCATTTTTGTTTCAGGCAGCGATGTGTATGTGGCTGGTTACGAAACGTTAAATAACTATACTTATGCCACTTACTGGAAAAACGGTGTAGCCGCCAACCTTACCAATAATGTTTATTCAGAGGCATCATCCATTTTTGTTTCAAGCGGCGACGTCTATGTGGCGGGCTTTGAAGTGCTAAACGGTATTAAATATGCGGTTTACTGGAAGAATGGCGTGGCGGTAAAATTGGGGGCTAATGTTACGGCGAGTTCGATTTATGTGGAATAGGCGGGTGGTTTTTTTTGTTCGCTGGCGCTACGATCAGTCAGGCGGGGTGTATGCTCTACCCCAGCTTTATTTAAATAAGGATGTTCCGATTGTGTGATGGAATGGCGTGGAATCTTTTTTAGTTGTTATGAAAGCTAAAAACAATTTTTTCTCTTTCTTCAAAAACATTATTTCTAACGGCTTATCGCCATTTGCATCAACAAATACTTCCTGGTGACCATTTACCTCGTACTTGATTGACAGGTTTCTACATTCAAAAAGGTAGTCTGCGATAGTGTCATTTTTTTCTCCTTTTGAGAATCCAGAACCGCCGAATGAAATGAACATATTTGAAGGTTTATCATTATCAGTAACCAAAACGCGATGTTGAATGCCTACAAAATTAATTTGATTTACATAAAATGCAGTGCCAACTTCTACGCCGTTTTCGCTAAAACTTTCCCGCAAAGAATTTTGAAGTGAGAAATCGTAAGACCGGCTTAGCCTGTATAACGCTATACAGTATTGCTGGTCATACAAAAAATTACAAACCGTATCTCTACCAATATGTTCAAGGGATGTCGTTAAGTGAATCTTATCCTTTACCTTTTGCTGGAACAAATTTGAATAATAGTCAGGCAGGGTATGCGACATAATAGTTGGATGCGATTTGAATATTTTTAGAGTTTCGT
>JABDHD010000008.1 GCA_013285685.1 Bacteroidota bacterium | reverse complement strand
AAGCAAATAAAAAATCAAATTATGTATACCCTGTGTATACCCTGCGGGTTATTTGGCCGGTATGGTCAACGCACTTTTCTTCCTGCCCGCCATGCTAACGCAAGCGTTTTTCCCCCGCTACCGCAAGCAATTTTCGCTGCGGCCCCGATCTATCGGGATAGCCCGCCGATAGGCAGCCCGTAAACAGGGGATACGAAAAAACAAGATAGAAGAACAATGCCTGGCCGTGCGCCGGGCTTTGTTATTTAAGGCAAAAGCTAAGGTTTTTACGGCATGTCGCATTAGGGGGCGTCGCGCCTGCCTGTCGGCAGACAGGGATACCGGCCTTTTTTAGTAAGCAGCAGCAGTGGGGGTAGCAGTGGCAGTAGCAGTGGCAGTAGCAGTAGCAGTAGCAGTAGCAGTAAGCAGCAGCAGTAAGGAAAATGAACGGAGAAGAATAAGCGCCTAAGTCCTGTGCAGGAGCAGAGCACCGACCGCCGCTTCTATCAGCGGCGGGAATGTCCAAAAAAATCTATCCTGGTTATGTTTTTAATAGCTATTGCCTGCCTAATTTGAACTGCAACCAATTTAACCATTAAAATTTTTAGTTTTGAACCTGGCTATTTCAACGCTCCCCTGGTAAATGCGTCCAATCATACTTAAATTACTATTCCCTGCACTGGTTGTGCTTTTTTCATTATCAGCCCGTGCCCAAATCTGTAACGGCAGCTTAGGCGACCCGGTAATAAACCAGGATTTTGGCTCGGGTACAAACCCGGGCCCGCAACTGGCCGCCGGAATTACCAATATGACCTATACCAGCAATAACGATCCGGCTGACGGCCAATATACGATAGCTACAAGCCTTACCGGGGCCAATAATACGCATCCGCAAACCTGGTGGGATGTGCCTTCGGATCACACGGGCAACCCCAATGGTTATATGATGATCGTAAACGCCTCCTATCAGCCCAGTATTTTTTTTTATCAGCAGGCTAACGGGCTTTGTCCAAGTACTACCTATTATTTTTCGGCGTACATACTCAACTTAATGATCCCCGGCCCGATAACGGCAAACTATACCCACCCCGACATAACTTTTTCGGTTGAAACCACATCAGGGCAACTGTTGGCCCCTCCCGGCGATACCCACAGCATTCCGGCATCCCAAAATGGGCCGCAGTGGGTTCAGTACGGTGTCTCTTTTACTACGCCGGCAAATGTTACGGATGTGGTTGTAGTAATGACCAACAATGCCCCGGGCGGAAACGGCAACGATTTTATTTTGGACGATATTACCTTTCGCGCTTGCGGGCCAATCATCCGGGAAGGTTTTTCATCGGCCGCCGGCCCAAAGGCGCTAAGCCTGTGCCAGGGGGCAAGCGCAAATGTCAGCATGCAGGCGCAGGTTGCCGGCAATGGTACACCTGTTTACCAATGGCAGGCTAACCCGAACAACGCAGGCTGGAACGATATGCCGGGTTATACTTCAAATACCGCGAATGTGCCGATTGCAAATGCCAAACCGGGCCAGTATCAATACCGCCTGGGCGTAGCAAACGGCTCGGCCATTTCAGTAGCGGCCTGCAGGGTTTATGCCCCGCCTTTGACGGTTTACGTTAATCCTTTACCTGTTGTGCCGGCCATTGCCGATCAAGCCGTTTGCGAAGGCACTCCGTTTCAAATTACAGCCTCCGGGGGCTCTTCATACACCTGGAATGGTCCCGGGATAGCGTCCAGCACGCAAAATCCATTGGTGATTGCCAATGCTGCGGCAGCAAATTCCGGCATGTATACGGTCGTCGCAATGTCCGACAGCGGCTGCACTTCGACCCCGGTGACCACAAAAATTACGGTTTTACCAAAAATTATTCCGGTTGTCAGCAGTGATGCAACTGTATGTGCAGGAGAAAGCACGCAGCTTTCCGCTTCCGGAGGAACCCATTACCAATGGAGCCCTTCAACGGGGCTGGACAATGATACGATCGCTAATCCCACAGCTACACCGCTGCAAACCACCGCTTATAAGGTTAGCATCAGCAATGGCGCCTGCGTCGATAGCAGCAAAACGGTCACGGTGACGGTGTATCAAAACCCGGTAGCCAATGCGGGCACCCCCATCTTTTTGTTCGAGGGACAGTCGGCTATTTTACATGGAAGCGTAAAGGGAGACAATATCACCGGTTATTACTGGACGCCGGCTACCTTTTTAAGTGATCCGACCTCTTTAACTCCTATCGCAACGCCTGCCGATAACATCACCTATACCTTAACGGCGGCCTCATCTACGTGCGGAACGTCAACCAGCAGTGTTTTTGTACGGGTATACAAAAAGGTTACTATCCCCAATACTTTTTCGCCAAACGGCGATGGCATAAACGACCTTTGGAACATCGATGCATTGATCACTTATCCCGAAGCCCGTATACAGGTTTTTGACCGCTATGGCCAATCCGTGTATCAAAGCACCGGCTATTCAAAACCCTGGGACGGGACATCCAATGGAAAACAGGCGCCGGCAGGCACCTATTATTACATTATCGATCTCAAAAACACTACGCCAAAACTTTCCGGCTGGGTGTTGATCGTCAGGTAGCCGTTAAGGGCTAATTTTGCAATTGCCATAATTGACCAGGGAAATCGCTTTTAACATTTAATTGCAGTTACCCTCTCTCCGGCAAGCGGGAAAGTGGGTAAGGCCACTTATCTACAATTTAGCAGCCAAAAACATTTTAAAAGCGATTTCCATGTCGACTCCAGAGGAGTCGCCTGTTTATAGGATAAAAAAAACTAATTTAGGCTCCAGCGGAGCCTCCTCTTGATGAGAAGATTTTAAAAGCGATTGCTGCATAATTGACAGCTAATTTAAAAGCCAACATTTAAATTTTTAGCTTTGGTACGGATTGATCATCATTACTTTGTGCCGGATGCGCCCTGTTAAAGCAACATTACTTTTATTTGCGCTGCTTTTGTTGTTTGTGTTAAAAATTTCTGCCCAATCCTGCGATGGAAGTTTGGGCGACCCGGTAATTAAACAGGATTTTGGTTCCGGAGCAAACCCGGGCCCGCCGCTGGCCGCCGGAGTTACTAATATGACCTATACGTCGGCCAACTCACCCATAGACGGCCAATATACTATTGCTAATAGCCTTACAGCGGCAAACAATATAGCCGCAACCACCTGGTGGGATGTTCCCTCGGATCATACCGGTAATCCTAACGGGTACATGATGATCGTCAATGCATCGCGGAAGCCCGGAATTTTTTTTAAACAGGCGGCCAATGGCCTTTGCCCAAACACCAC
Source organism: Bacteroidota bacterium (assembly GCA_013285685.1). Classification (GTDB taxonomy): domain Bacteria; phylum Bacteroidota; class Bacteroidia; order Sphingobacteriales; family Sphingobacteriaceae; genus Mucilaginibacter. The sequence continues at coordinate 57,438 of JABDHD010000008.1, read as the reverse complement.
CTATTATTTTTCAGCTTATATACTCAATTTAACTTTACCCAATACCATAACAACTAATTTTACTCACCCCGATATTACCTTTTCCGTAGAAAATACAGTCGGAAATGTCCGGGTGACTGACAGTACCGGCAGTATTCCGGTCAGCCAAAAAGGGCCGCAGTGGGTGCGCTACGGTATTTTTTTTACCACCCCCGCCGGCGTTACCGATGTGGTTGTGGTAATGACCAATAACGCACCGGGTGGCTACGGCAACGATTTTATCCTTGACGATATCACCTTCAGGGCCTGCGGGCCTGTTATTACCGAAGGCTTTTCAACCGTTTCCGGCTCAAAAAATATGAGCTTATGCGAGGGGGCTAATACTACCGTGAGCCTGAACACCCGTGTGGTTGGTAATGGTACGCTGTTTTATCAATGGCAATCGAACATGAGTGGCGGCGGATGGGTTGATATGCCAGGCGCTACTTCAAACAACGCCAGTGTGCCTTTTGTAAACGCAAAGCCCGGGCAATACCAATATCGCCTTGGGGTATCAAACGGTTCAGCAATATCTGTTGCTGCGTGCCGGGTGTATTCCCAACCGCTCACGGTTTACGTTAATCCGGTACCGGTAGTGCCCGTTATCGCCGCCCAAACCTTATGCCAGGGCGGCCAGTTGCAACTTACTGCATCGGGCGGGGCAAGTTATATATGGACCGGCCCTGGTATACCCTCAAGCACGCAAAACCCCCTGGTAATTAATAATGTCACCCCGGCAAATTCCGGGACTTATACGGTCGTCGCCATTTCTGATAGTGGCTGCACTTCCGCCCCGGTAACCACAAAAGTTACGGTACTGCCAAAGATAGTTCCGGTTGTCAGCAGTGATGTGCCCGTGTGCGCAGGAGAAAGCGCTTCATTAAGTGCGTCCGGGGGCACGCATTACCAATGGAGCCCGTCAACGGGGCTGGACAATGATACGATCGCTAATCCCACAGTAACACCGCTGACCACGACTGTATATAAGGTTAGTATCAGCAATGGCGCCTGCGTCGATAGCAGTAAAACAGTCACGGTTACAGTGTACCAAAACCCGGTAGCCAATGCCGGCAACCCCATCTTTTTGTACGAGGGACAGTCAACTATTTTACAGGGAAGCCTAAAAGGAGACAATATCACCAGCCATTATTGGACACCGGTGACTTTTTTAAGTGATCCGACGTCTTTAACGCCCGTAGCAACGCCTACCGATAATATCACCTACACCCTAACGGCGGCTTCGTCTACATGCGGAACGTCAACCAGCAGTGTTTTTTTGCGGGTATACAAAAAGGTTACTATTCCCAATACTTTTTCGCCAAACGGCGATGGCATAAACGACCTTTGGAACATCGACGCATTGATCACTTATCCCGACGCCCGTATACAGGTTTTTGACCGCTATGGCCAATCCGTGTACCAAAGCACAGGCTATTCAAAGCCCTGGGATGGGACGTTCGGTGGAAAGCCGGTGGCGGCCCGCACCTATTATTATATTATCGACCTAAAGGATGGTCAGCCAAAGCTGACCGGCTGGGTGTTAATTGTGCGATAATACACATATAAAGCTCCCGTGCCCGATATTGAGCCGCTGCTCATATCAATTTGCTTCAGCATATTTTTTAAAGCTATCCAATATCGCTTGCCAGCCGCCGCGTTGCATTTCAATTGGATTTACATTTTCGGCCTCAAAAGTTTCCTTCACCAATGTCGAATTACCGTCCGGCGCAAATAAAACTTCTACCTTTCTGCCATCGCCTAAGGTATAACCAATGCGCTCATGCTCAACAACGTCATCGTAAATGCCGGCGAAATCAAAACCAAAGCTGCCGTCTTTTGCTTCCATCCGGTAGCTGAATTTTCCGCCGGGGCGCAAGTCGTTTTCTGCCGAGGGTGTATGCCAATCGTCAGAAGCGTTGTTCCATTTAACAACATGTGCTGGCTTGGTCCATAAATCCCAAACCTTTTGTATAAGAGCAATTACAGTTGCTGCAACCGTAATTGTTGTTTTTTCTGCTGTTTCCATTTTGTTTATCATCTTATATCCAAAAATAGAACAAGAATACTGGAACCGTGACGTGAGAAAATGACAATATACCGGTGTTTTTGTGACAGGATTGGCGGGCGCCGGTCAATTAAAAGTAAACCCGATTTGCAGGTTTAACCCCACCGATGACGATTCGCTGTTGCCGAACCTTGCCGGCAGCGATAAAGCCACAAAGTAGTTTACGTCTTTGGTGCGCGCATAAACCTGGTTGAATACCGGGGTGAAGCCGTAGCGGCCATTCGTATCAAATGCCAGCCGGGTTATTATGGTAAATCCGTGCTGAAAGCGGAACATCGTACCCGGATCGAATAAAATGTCATTCATTTTGCTGGTTCCGGTGGGGCCATTTGTAATTTTGATGTTTGGCGTAAACTCATAACTGAAGCCGAAATGATCGCTGTACAACACGTTTACGCCAACGGGGAACCCAATAGTAGTTGATGTGCTGTTGAAATTAAACGTTGTACCATCGGAAACAGTTACCAGAGGCAAAATGAAACTCAAATAGCCTACCGAGCGCGGATAGGTGGGCTTTGCGGTTGCGGGCTGTCCCACCGGCGACGCCATTTTCACAGAGTCAGGTGGCAGGTTTCTCGTTTGCGCCAGCGATTTTAACGGAACCAGGAAAATGAGGAAGACGATGGCGGCAAGGAGGAACCCCAAGGGTTTGATCCTCGAAAAAAAGAATAAATTTTTTTGCATGGTGCTTGATTTAAGTGTGAAACAGATATTAACGCTCGGAAAAAAGGCAAATATGGCCCGTTATATTTTTAAAAATATAACGATAGGTAAAAAAAATTACAGTTTCAAGTTTTTAGTTTCCTCTGCTAAAAAAGCGGCAAAACGTTGCCTCAAATGCCTGTGGTAGTCAATCAGTTCGCGCGCTTCATCGGTTATGGTTGAGCCGCCGCCATGTTCGCCGCCGGTGCGTGGTACAACCAATGGGTTTACAGATCGTTCGTTCAGGGCGCTTACCAGTTCCCAGGCTTTTTTGTACGACATCTTCATCCGCTTTGCTGCCTCGCTGATCGAGCCTGTCTCGGCGATACGTTCCAGCAATTCAACCGGGCCAGGACCAAAAAAACGCTTCCCGTCCGACTCCAGCCAAAGGCTGCCATTTACCCTTATAGCGGGCTCGCGTTTTAAAATATGTTTGGTTGATTGATCCATTTTGCTCGGTTACGAATGCAAAAATAATCGGGTAAGTGGCAACAAGAAATTTCCGCCGAAAAAAAAACACTTAGATTTTTTTTAATTCTAATGAAATTCTAATAATTGCCAGGGTAGGCCGATTTTCAAGAAACGGTTTGCCGGCGGAAAATTGACCACGAGGGGCAAGTAGGGGGACGAGGGTCGGCCTGAAAATCATTTGACTTATTTACAACAATGCAACTATCTGTAAATTAATTATTTATCAGCTAAGCCAAATTCGATTTACTTTATTTGAGGGGTAAAAAGAAAAAAATCTGATTTAATTCCTACCACTTATATAGGAATAATTTATATTTGTAAAAATTAAACGAATAGAGGCAGCTTACCGGGGGATTTTTTTAACGCGGCTCCAGGTTCAAACTTTCTAAAATTTAATTTGTAAAACTGAAACGGACAGAAGCTGATTGAGGTGGGTAAAGTTTCAGCGTAAAAATAACCCGACGTTGTATGGTAACCGGCAAACCATAGCGACCGTGAAACGTGTACACGGATGAACCCAAATAGGGGGATTGATTAACTGATATACAAGAGAACGGCTTGCGGTTATGCGTCCGGTATTGTATTACCTGTCCGTCGCAAATATTGCATACAATCAGTAAACGCTTACTTGTTTATATTCACGTTCCTGCTTATACTCGGGTTCTTGTTTATATTCACGTTCGGCATTGTTGACATCATTGACCCTTTCGATAGCAACACGGTAATCGCGGTTATTGAATTTTAGCTTTTCAATAAACAAAAGCCATAAAAAAACAAAATTGGTTACCATATACCTTTTAAACAGTCTCCGCGGTTCTAAAAACAATCTGTAAAGCCATTCAAGGCTATTTTTTTGCATCCATACCGGCGCACGTTTTTGCAAGCCGATAAATACAGGCAAAGCGCCCCCGATGCCGATCATAACAGACCGGATGCTGCCTTTCATTTCGGCCATCCATTGCTCCTGCTTGGGGCATCCCAACGAAACGAATACGATATTGGCCCCCGATCGATTGATTTTATCGACAGTAGCTGATTTTTCAGCATGGGTAAGATACCTGAAAGGGGGAGAATATGTCCCGGCAATTTTTAGCGAAGGATAATGTTCACTTAAAAAAATTGTCGCTTGCGCAAGTAATTCCGGGGAACCGCCATAAAAATAGACAGAAAGGTCTTTTTCAGCCGCCTTTTCTATTAGCCTCGGAAGCAAGCTCATGCCGTCAACCCTTTCTTGCCTGGCGCGATATAAAAATTTAAAGCATTTTGAAACCGGCATGCCATCAGGGGTTACAATTTCGGCGCCGTTCACTACCCGCTGAAAATACTTTGACCAGTGAGCCTCTACCAGCATATGAGCGTTGGCAATGCATACATACGAAGACTTTTTTTGCCCGCCCAAAGCAATGATCAGATTAACAAACTCCTCATATGTGCCGCTGGATACATCGATGGATAAAATTCTTTTTTTGTTCAACATCTCGCCCTTTAAAATATTCGTTTCCGCCAAATAAAATATTGTTTTGAACATGGATATTATTTCTAATAAAGAAATAATAAAGATAACGGCTTATTTAATAAAATAATGATATTGATTTTGTATAATTATAGATTTCATATTTTATTTGCATTATTGTTGCATTCATTATATGTGTAAGCCGCTAAGAAATTAAATTTTATAAAATGATCAACAATTGCGATTCAAAAGTGTTTAATTAATTTTACAAAAATGCATTAGAATTTGATTAAAAGTAAATTAGAATTTGATTAAAAGTTAAAATACTTAAAACATAATATTTAAAATTGCGTTCGTTATACCGGTGACCGTAACAGGGTTTAGTTTGCACGGGCAGGGTGACAAGTAATTTATTATCTACCGAAAAACATGAATGTCTATGAAAAAGAAAGCTTTACTTACCGGGGTGACCGGACAGGATGGCGCATATCTTACCGAATTTCTTTTAATGAGAGGATATGAAGTCCATGGAATAAAAAGACGCTCCTCATTGTTCAATACAGATCGGATCGATCATTTGTATCATGATCCTCATGATGCCGAACAAAATATGATCCTGCATCATGGCGACCTGACCGACTCCACAAATTTGATCAGGCTAATGCAGCAAATACAACCTGACGAAGTTTATAACCTGGGCGCCATGTCGCACGTGAAGGTAAGTTTCGACACCCCGGAGTATACTGCCAATGCCGACGGGCTTGGCACACTGCGTTTGCTCGAGGCTATCCGTATTGTCGGTCTGGAAAAGAAAACCCGTATTTATCAAGCCTCAACATCCGAGCTTTATGGTTTGGTGCAGGCCGTTCCTCAATCAGAAACTACCCCGTTTTACCCCCGAAGCCCTTACGCGGTAGCTAAACTTTACGCCTACTGGATTACCGTAAATTACCGGGAAGCCTATGGCATGTTTGCTTGCAACGGTATATTGTTCAATCATGAAAGTCCACTGCGCGGCGAAACATTTGTAACCCGGAAAATAACCAGGGCGGTTGCCAAGGTTGCCGTGGGCTTACAGGATAAGATATTTTTGGGTAACCTGGATGCGCGGCGCGATTGGGGCCATGCAAAAGATTATGTAGAGGCGATGTATTTGATATTGCAGCAGGAGGACCCCGAGGACTTTGTAATCGCTACGGGAATAACTACTACTGTAAGGGATTTTGTCAGTTTAGCATTTGCTGAAGTTGGCATCGAAGTAGAATTCAGAGGAAGCGGCGTCGACGAAAGAGGATATGTTGTGTATTGCAGCAATCCTGATTTTCAGGTGGAGACAGGCAAGGAAGTAGTTGTGGTTGACCGGAATTACTTTAGGCCGACCGAAGTTGACTTATTGATCGGCGATCCTTCCAAAGCGCAGGCTAAACTTGGCTGGAAACCCAAATACAATTTATATCAGCTTGTTGAGGAAATGGTTGCATCGGACGTTGAACTTTTTCAGAAAGAACGACTGCTGCTGGAAGCCGGCTACGCCATTAAAAATCAATTCGAATAAGGCAACATTTACATAACCCTTTATCATATGAATTTGGAACATTTCAAATTAACACTTGCAATAGTAATTATGACTTCGCTTTTTTCATCATGTATTGGTCAGAAAAATGTCGCCTATTTCCAAAGCGCCGACCCAACGCAGGATTCGCTAAGCAACGTTCTGTCCAATTCATATGTTGCGGTAATACAGCCTTCTGATATTTTAAGTATTGATATAAGCGGCCTAAACCAGGAAGCCAGCGCTATGTTTAACCCGCATTTGCCCATGCAGGCAACGGCTATGACCCAGCAGGCAAACCTGTACAATAACCCGCCGGCTGCCATCGGGTACCTGGTTGATGGCCAGGGACAGGTTACTATCCCGCTGGTGGGTAAGGTAAAAGTTGGCGGGCTTACAACCTTTGTGGCGGCAGACACCATTACCCGTAAGCTGGACAATTTGCTGGTGCAGCCAACCGTGAATGTTCGCATCCTGAATTTCAAGATATCTGTTTTGGGTGAAGTGATGCGGCCAGCTGTTTATACCATTCCAAACGAAAAAGTTTCGATCCCGGAGGCAATTGCCATGGCTGGCGACCTTACCATTTACGCCAGGCGGGATAATATACTACTGGTACGGGAAGTGGACGGGAAACGAACCTATACCAGGATCGATCTCACCAGGAGAGACCTGTTTAATTCGCCTTATTTTTATTTGCACCCGAATGATATTTTGTACGTGGAACCCGGCAAAGGCCGGATTACATCAAGCGATAGAACTGTACAATTAGCACCGATTGTAATCAGCGGATTAACGCTGATCGCAACACTTTTAATAGCGGCACTTAGAAAATAAATAAAATGAGCAAGGATCCTTTTGAACAGGCGTTATTACAAGACTCGAATGAGGAAAATAAATTTCATTTAAGGGAATTTGTTTACAAATACGCCACCTATTGGAAATGGTTTGTGCTGGCACTTGCAGTGGCCTTGATTGCAGGCTTTGTATACATAAAGGTACAGCCCCCAATTTACCTTATTCACGCCAGTATTTTGATTAAAGACCAGCAAAAAGGCCTCGGCGAGGAAGATGACATGATGAAAGAATTAAATATTTTTTCGTCGAATAAAGTGGTCGATAATGAAATACAAGTACTCGGATCATATACCCTGATGAAAGAAGTTGTTGATAGCTTAAAGCTCAACATCACTTATTAACGGCAGGGTGTCTTTCGCCAGGTCGAATTGTACAACGAAACCCCGGTAAACCTGCAGTTATACACTGCCACAGACCTTACTTATAAAAAGCCCTTAAATGTTGTACTTCGGGATGGGAACAGCGCTACTTTAAATGGGCAAAAAGTTTTTTTCGACAGCGTCTCAAAAACGCCCTATGGGGTGATAAAACTTACCAAAACTGGCAAAAACGCTAAGCTGAAGGCAATACGCATAGCTATAAGCTCTGCAAAAAGTGTCGCAGAGCAGTTGGCAAATGATATTAAGATCGAGCCAAGCAGCAAGATGTCAACCGTGTTGATGATGACACTCGAAAACGCAAATCCCGATAAAGGAGAGGATATACTAAACCAATTGATAAATGCTTATAACTCAGCAGGACTGGCGGATAAGAATCTTTCGGCTGCCAATACGCTGACATTTATCAACGGGCGCTTAAAAATAATCTCAAGCGAGCTTGGAAATGCTGAAAAACAAGTTGAGGATTATAAATCCCGCGAGGGGATAACCGATATCAGCGCAGCTACGCAAATCTTTTTGCAAAATGTTCAAACAAATGATACCCAGCTAAACCAGGTAAAGCTTCAGCAGAGCGTTTTAAATGATATTGAGAAGCACGTAACCAATCCGGGCACCGACCAGGGAACTATCCCTGAAACACTGATGGGGCTTGATGACCCTACTTTGCTAAACTTGATCGGCCAGCTTTCGACATTGGAATTGCAACGGCAAAGCACCGCCAAAATAGTGAAGGCCGGAAACCCCCTGCTGCAAACCATTGACGAACAGATAGGCACATTGAAACACAATATTTATGACAACATACAAACCCTGAAAAGAAGCCTTAGTGTTTCGCGGGCACAATTGGAGCTGACAGGTAATAGTATGAACGGGATGATCAAAACGGTCCCGGTAAAAGAAAGAAAACTTGTCGACATAACCCGGCAACAAGCTGTAAAAGACGACTTATATACATTTTTACTTAAAAACAGGGAGGAGACCGCCTTATCGTTTGCATCAACCGTATCAGATACCCGTACAGTTGACCGCGCCATCAGCAGCGATGACCCTATAAAACCCAAAAAAGCTATTGTTTTATTGGTGTTTTCTTTATTTGGCATCGCCTTTCCATTTGGTGTAATTTATATACTGGATTTGTGGAACGATAAGATAAAAAGCCGCAATGATGTCGAAAAGGAAACCAGCATCCCAATTTTAGCCGAGATATCACAAACAGATAGTATGAATGATCTGGTCCTGGAGACGGGGCGAACGGCTATAGGCGAGCAAATAAGGGCACTGCGAACCAATATAGCATTTTTGTCACCCGGAAAAAAACTCCAGGTCATTATGCTTACGTCGAGCATGAGCGGCGAGGGCAAATCATTTTTATCATTAAATCTTGGCGCCAGTTTGGCAATTACAGGGAAAAAAGTGATCATCCTTGAATTCGATCTGCGCAAGCCTAAATTAAAGGAAAAGTTAAAGATCGATCATAAGATCGGGCTTAGCAATTACCTGATCGGCTACGCCGAACTGGATGACATTATTGTTCCGGTGCCGGAATACGATAGTTATGATATAGTTACCAGCGGGATCATTCCGCCTAACCCGGTCGAGTTATTGGTTGATGGCCGGATGGATGAGTTATTCACCATACTTCGCCTGCGGTATGACTTTATTATCGTTGATGCCCCGCCTGTCGGAGTAGTAACCGATGCGCAGGTTATCGAGAAATACACCGATGCCACATTTTATGTGATACGCCATGAATTTACGCCCAAGGCCCGGTTGAAATATATAGATGCCTTATACAGAGAAGGAAGGTTTAAAAATTTCAATTTGATAATGAATGGCATTCAGCAAAAAGGAAAATATGGCTACGGATATGGCTACGGCTATGGGTACGGATATGGATATGGTTACGGCTACTATGAACAATCAGTAAAGGAGGCCAAATAAGATTCTTGTGCCGCCGGGGTAATATCAGCAATCATGACGGATAAACTTTAATAACGGGATTAAATGGCTGAAAAAGACAAGTTAGCATCGGAAGGCAGAAGAAAGGCAACTGTATGGAACCTGTTTTTTCTTAACATCGGGTTTGTCATTACGTTGATTAACGGGGTATTAATTATACCCCTCTATTTGCACTATATTGATAGCTCAATATACGGCGCCTGGCTGGCAACAGGTAACCTGCTAACCTGGATTACCATAGTTGACCCGGGGGTGGCAAGCGTACTGTTGCAGCGTGTATCTTACGCGTTGGGAGAGCGGAATGAAAAAGAACTCGGCCTGGCAATCACCTCCGGAATTTTAGTCGCTATCGGGCTTTTTATTGTTTCAATCGCGGCTGGCTATGGCTTATCGTACTTTATTGGCAGCATAGCCAACATCGATCTGCGTTACCGGGCCGATATTGTTAAGGCTTTCCGGATTGCCTTATGGGGCACCTCGTTTTCGTTGTTGGCTGATACCTTCCGAAACATAATTTTAGCTTACCGCAAAACCAGGCTGCACGGCACATTTTTATATAGTTGTATTATTGCCTGCAACATTTTTACCGCGGTATTGCTGGTTTGTAAATTTGGCGTATTCGCGCTTGCCTATAGCAGCCTGCTCCTGGGGCTCTCTACACTGCTCTTCGCTATAACGTTTTCGATTATCCTGATTAAACGAAATAAGGTAAGGCTCAGGTTTAACTTCGACTATTTTAAGTCGTTCTCAAAAATATTTGTTTTCACCTTCTCCAGTAATTTCTTTGAAACAATAGCAGCGAATATTGACCTTATTATCGTTTCGAGATACATAAACTCACGGGCTGTCGCGGTACTCGACCTGTCGCGGCGTCCGCTGCGGATCGTTTCGGGATTAGCCAATAATATTACCATATCCATGCTGCCAGCGCTGCCGCATTTATTTGGCGCCGGTGAAAAAGACAAAATACGAATCGTTATCATGCGCATTTGGACTATTCTTTTTTGGGTAAGCGGTTTTATTATCTGCGGGTTTATACTGTTCAACTCAAACCTTACAGCTAATTGGGTAGGGCAGCAATTCTGGATCGGAAACACCAATAATATTATCCTTTGTATTTCATTTCTGCTGCTGTCCATCGGGTATAATCTCTCAAACATCACGCTCAGCATGGGCGAAATAAAACGCAACAGTATGATCAGCATGGCCCGCAGCATCGCCTATGTCGTTTTAATATTTATACTGTCGCACGTTTTGGGGATGACGGGCGTTCTGCTCGCATTTTTGCTGCCTTTACTGATTTTGATAGCGTATTACCCAAAAAAAGTTTATCAGCGGTCAAATCTTTCCAGGGCTAATTTAAAAGAGTTGATGCAGGAAGGCACACTTATCACTTTGATCGTGCTGGCTTGCATTGTTATTTCCTACAGCTTCACCTACCGGTTAAACTGGGTTGAATTAATAAGTTTTAGCGCCACGTATTCCGTCATTTATATGCTGTTGCTTTTTGCCTTCAGCAGGCGGTTTAGAAATGAAATAAATATTGCTATAGGGTTACTGAATTTAAAGGTTAAGGCAAGTTTTCAAAGTTAAACAGCGAAAGGTATGAACAATAAAATACCCCCACATAAGAGCTTCGCCCCTTCGAACAAGGAAAAACGGCTAAAGCCGGAAAAAATTAAGCGAAAGCTCAAAACTATTATTCTTGCCAAAATTGCTAATACGCCTCTTCAGTTCGGGTTATATAGGTCGTACTGGCATTATAAATTTCGCACAAATCAGGCTGTTGCAAAGCAGGAAATCAAACGGACACATTTTTTGACGCAAGAGCCGAATCATGGGGCAGGCATTGGCCACCAGTTGGCCAATTGGAACTCGGGCCTTTATTTCGCGAGCTTTTACAACTTAAAATTTGCCCATTCTTCTTTTTCAACTGACAAATGGGAACACTTTCTTGGGTTTGGCGAGCGGGAAATGCCGGCGACAGACCTGGTAAAAAATAAAAAATTCCGTGTCGTTCGCCTGCCCAGGTTTGATTCGCTCAATCCTGATCATATAGCCTTAGTGGGGCGAATTATCGATTCCTATAATGTACCTGATGTGCTTTTTATGCTCGAAATGGACCAGGGCTATATGCCGCAGTGGGATACTTATAAAACATTATCAAATAAATTCTTCAGCGCCAGGGCGCGCCACGCTGATGAGTTAATCTATTCGCCCGATAAATTCAATATTGCCGTACATGTCCGGCGATTTATGAAAAACGAAGTTGAACAGCTTTGGGAAAAAAGAGGCCTGGATAACTCCTACTATGTCAATGCTTTAACAAAAGTCCTGATGGTGCTGAAAGAAAGTAAAAAAGCGCAGGTGTACTTATTTTCACAGGCAAAAATTGATGATTTTTCAGAATTCGAGAAATTCCGGAATATCCATTATTGCCTCGAAATGGGGCCAATGGAGTCCTTTCTGCACATGGTAAACGCTGATTTACTCATCTGCAGCAAAAGCTCCTTTTCCTATAAACCCGCGTTGATAGCAAAAGGCGTTAACGTTTGCCCCGCAACTTTCTGGCACAACTATCCTCCCGACGCTAATTACATATTAGCGGATGACGACGGCGATTTTAATGAGGATCAGTTGTCAGCCCAGCTTCAGTCAAACAAAAAATTAAGCTTTACCTATGACCATTCACAATAAATATAACCGGGGGATAAAAAGGGCGGGAATAGAATAAAGGAGAAAAATCATTCAATTAGGGATCGAAGAAATCTGATAGATTATGCAAACAGCAGTCGGAAAAACCAAGGCAAAAGCGGATCGGTCAAGGTACCTGGAGTTGGATTCGTTAAGAGGCATTGCTGTACTGGCAGTGGTATTGTACCATTACACCTTTGCTTACGACTTTCATTTTAAACTATTTTCCGACCATAAATTCTATCTCTATCATGGAAATTTAGCGGTGCCCCTGTTTTTTGTTATCAGTGGTTTCGTAATATTCCTGACTTTAGAAAAGAGCAAAAAAAAGACTGATTTCCTCGTTTCGCGATTTTCAAGATTATACCCCTCTTATTGGGTAGCAATGTTCGTTACTATAATTTTCGTAACAGTTTTCCCCGTACCAACCCTGGGCCATTATACGATAAAAGAAATTGCCACGAATTTAACCATGTTGCAGGGCTTCACCAAAATACGGCTCATCGACCAGGTGTATTGGACGTTGAAAATGGAGCTTACTTTTTATATCATTATGTATCTGCTCTACTTAAACAAGTTGCTCAGTAAAATAGAATGGGCCTGTTTGGCCTGGCTGGCTTTTTCGCTGATTTCATCAATATTTAAAATCCCTTTTAAAAAGTACCTGGATGTTTTGTTTGTGTTAGAATATGCGCCCCTATTTATTGCCGGGATTAATTTTTACCGGATAAAAAACAACGGGGCGGGCATTTTAAATCACATCATCATAGGCCTCAGTTTCGTGGTAGAAGTAAAATGGCTGCTGCTGATGCACCCCGATGAAAATTATATGTCGGTTATTCTCCTCGCTGGCATTTATGTATTGTTTTATTTGTTTGCTTACGGAAGGCTGTCGTGGATCAATAATCGCGTATTGTTATTCCTGGGCTCCATCTCCTATTCGCTATACCTTTTGCATAATGTTATCGGTTACTCAATAATTTATAGGCTAAGACAGTATACCGACCTGCAGATAGTATATGTGACAATACCCTTTGCATTTTCAATAGCGCTTGCCACACTGATGACATTTTATATTGAAAAACCGGCAATCAAGTTTATCAGAAGCGCTTATAAAAAAAGAATTTCAAAGAATATCGAGTATGAACCGGGGACAGTGGTCGGCGAATCCCGGCAAACGGCTGATTTGAAAGCTTTATAAATGGAAAATATTTTTAGAATCCCCATACGGTCCTTAAAACGGATTTACACGGTCCTTGACCGTGAAAGTTCAGCCTTTGGCCGGAACTGGAAATTATTTCCGGTAAAGGATTATGCAAATGCAATGATAAAATCGGCACTGTTGGCTGAAGACCCGGTAATGATAGCGCGGCTGGGTTCTACCGAGCTTAATTGCATGGTTAATTATTTAGGCGTAAAACAAAAAGATAAATACAGATCGGTAAGCGGATATATCACCGGTAAAACGCCGTCATGGTGGTGGAGCCCGTCACTTATGCAGCAAATGCAGGACTGGTCGGGATTCTTCCCTGTGGACGTAAAACAAATCGAAAGGTTTTGTGAAATGATGATCGGCATTTTGCCTGATGTAGACATTTTGGGATCATGGCTGAAGGAAGAAAAGTTTTTCGACCCGGAGCTTTCAAGTGCAAAAAGAGTTATGCTGGAGGACCTGGAGCCGTTTTTTACCCCCCGCCCCTGGACAGCCGCATTGGCCGGGAAAAAAGTATTGGTAGTTCACCCCTTTGATGAGGCCATAAGAAACCAGTTTGAGGTGCGTGAACAGCTATTTGAAAACCAGCTGCTACCCGATTTTGAACTGATCACCCTGCAGGCGGTACAAAGCCTTGCGCGGGAAAAAACGGCATTTAACACCTGGTTCGAGGCGTTGGATTTTATGAAGGAACAAATAATCACAACTGATTTTGATGTGTGCATACTGGGATGCGGCGCCTATGGTTTCCCACTGGCTTCATTTGTAAAAAGCATCGGGAAAAAGGCCGTTCATCTTGGTGGCGTAACGCAGTTGCTGTTTGGTATCAAAGGCAATCGCTGGGAAAACTATGTTGTTTACCCGTACACCAACTTATACAACGAATACTGGATAAGGCCGGGTGACAAAAACCGGCCAAAAAAAGCGGCGATGGTTGAAGGCGCCTGTTATTGGTAGGCTGATTTTTTAATTTTTTGAGAAAATATAAAAATGAATTGGATAGGGTTTTGTTTAAGAGTTATTACGTTACCTGTAACTAATTATCTGCGGACATCTTTTTCGTTAATAAGGTTAAAATATAAAAACCCAACGATGAAGATAGTAGGAAAGGTAAGCGTTTCGAATAGCTCCAAATTCGGAAAATATAACTACCTGGCAATCAATTGTACGGTTATCAATTGCTCATTGGGCGATTTTTCATACGTGGCTGCCAATTCGTTTATTCAAAATGTAACGGTTGGTAAGTTTACCTGCATTGGCCCTGACGTTCGTGTTGGCCTTGGCAATCACCCGGTTTCTGAGTTTATTTCCATACACCCGGTTTTTTATTCAAAACTGGCACAGGCCGGGGGAGTCTCTTTTGCGGATAAACAATATTTCAAAGAGTATACGCCTTCCAAAATCGGGAATGACGTCTGGATAGGGGCAGGCGCGATCATAACGGCGGGTGTGACCATCGGCGATGGCGCGGTTGTCGCGTCGGGCGCAGTAGTGACTAAAGATGTTCCGCCGTATGCTATTGTTGGAGGCGTTCCGGCAAAAATTATAAGAATGAGGTTCGAAGAGGATGAAATTCAAGAACTCAATAAATTGTTATGGTGGGATATGGACGAAGAATTTTTACGAAAGAACTTTAAATTAATGCATAGCAGTGCTAATCTGAGCAGGCTATCGGACTTGAAAGACGGCGGTGAGGTTGACCTTTTAATCGCAATGAGCTAATCATTATTTACAAAAAACCGGGGGCAAAATAGCTATGAAAAACATTGTTAAATCTTTATTCCGCAGGCTGGGCTTCAATCTCGAACACTACCTTGAAATTAATGATGACCATGCGATGTTCATAAAGATGCTGCGAACTTTTGGAATTAATTCAGTTTTTGACGTCGGCGCAAATATTGGTCAGTTCGGGGTTCTTTTACGGGAAATTGGGTATCGCGGTAAAATTATATCCTTCGAACCGTTATCCAATTCCCACCATAAATTAGTTGAATTACATTCAAGCGATCCGTTGTGGCTTATTGCTCCGCAAATGGCAATAGGGGATTACGACGGCACTGTCGACATTAATATATCAAACCGCCCCACGAGCAGCACCATTCTTAATATGCTCGAAACACATACGGAAGCGGCAAAGGACTCTTTTATAGTGGCCACGGAAACCGTAGAAATTCACAAATTGGATACCGTTTCCGGCAAATATATTGGCAAAGAAGATAAAATTTTTTTGAAAGTAGACACGCAGGGATATGAATACCAGGTACTGTCGGGCGCTTCAAACCTGCTAAATTCAGTTATTGGTATCCAGTTGGAGCTTTCACTTACCCCGCTTTACGCTGATCATAAATTATATGATGAAATTATTGCAAAAATGAAAGAGTTGGGTTTTGAGCTTTGGTCAATTTCCAACGTTTTTAGAAACGCTAATACCGGACGGTTACTCCAGGTTGACGCAACATTTTTTCGTAAAGCAGAAATTGGAATTAGAAAGAAAATTAAAGTAAATGAAGTTCAGGAAAATATTAATAATTAACCTGGTTTTACTCGTTGTCTCCGATGCGTTGTTATACATCGGGAACATGGGTTATGAGAATGCATTAATAGCACCGGTATCGCTCGTTGCCAAATACATCGTGTTTTTTAATCTAATCTATTTTGCAAGTAAAAGCAATTGGCAGGATGACTTATCAAAAACGGTTTCGGTTTTATTTAAGCTGGTATTATTATGGAATGTCATCACCATTATTCGCGGGATATTTCTGGCCCATGACTACTGGGACTGGAAGTTTTTGTTTTTAACTTCAGCGCTATTCTTACTCATACCGCTTGCTTTTTTTATTGGCAAAAGCATGAGTCTTACCCAGGCAATGGTACATTATGTAACCGGCTATCTTTTCCTTTTTGGTTTTTTTGCTATACCAATAGGCCTCGCAACTAATCAACAGCTTTATTCGCGGCTGATGATCCCGGTGAGTTTCTTTATCGTAATGATCCCTTATTTAAAAACACGCTATAAGCTGCTGGTGCTGATAGTGTCGTTGACATCCATACTGGTTGTTATCGATTTCAGGACCAATATTTTAAAGATCGGCATTGCCTATCTCATTTTGTCAACGTGGTATTTGAGGCGGTACATAGCTTTGTATTGGTTTAAAATATTGCATGTTTTGGCGTTCGTTGCACCGTTGGTTCTGTTGTACCTGGGGGTTTCCGGCATTTACAATATCTTCAGCAAAGCTTCAGAAAATGACAGCTATATTGTTAAGGCCCACAAAGCTGATATTGGGGAAGATGAAAGCTTGACCGCCGATACCCGGACGTTTATTTATGTAGAGGTTTTTAAAACCCTGGCTGCCGATGAAAGCTGGCTCATTGGCAAGAGCGCAGTTGGTCAATACAAAACAGAATCGTTTGACGACCTGGCTACAAGGAACGAACGCTTCGGCTCGGAAGTCGGTTTCCTGAATACTATGCTTTACTCCGGCATCATTGGCGTGTTGTTGTACATGCTGCTTTTGTTTGTCGTTTCTCACAATGCAATTTATCATTCAAATAACTGGCTCTCCAAAATGCTGGGCCTGGTGATCATGTCGCGATGGGTGCTTTTCTTTTTGGAAGAATTCACCCAGTTCGACCTCAATTTTTATTTTTTATGGATCATAATCGGCTTGGTCAGCTCGAAGCAATTCAGGGCTATGACCGATGCCCAAATCGCCTGGTATTTTTCAAATTTCAAAAACAGAATATTAAAAGTGCGGCTCCGGGCGCCGGAAACATCGGCTGTTTGACCCATAAAATATTAACAAGTTCGGTAACTCAAATTAATTGGTAAAATGTTGTTCGTCGTTATTCCCGTATTTAACCGTTGGAGTTTTACAAAGGATTGCCTAAAAAGTTTGACGCTGCAAAGCAATGATCTTTTTAAAATAATTGTTGTTGACCATGGCTCGACTGACGGCACGAGCGACAAGGTAGCCCTGCAGTTTCCCGACGTTATTTTATTAAAAGGCGATAAAAGCATGTGGTGGACGGCAGCCACAAATGTTGGCCTGCGTTACGCCTTAAACAACGATGCTTCAAGCATACTCACTTTAAACAATGATACTATTGCCGATCCTGATTATATAGCAGAAATATTCAAGGCTGCTGATAAAGCTCCGGCCAACGCTTTGATCGGTTCTACTTTCATTGATGTTAATACTAAAGAAGTGACCTACCGCGGTGAAATTGTGAATTGGCTTCTGCAGACAAATTCAGAAAATATATGGTTAAAGGCCGAACCTAAAGACGGTTTAGTGCCGGTGACGCATTTCCCCGGCCGGGGGTTGTTGATACCCCGCGAGGTTTTTGAGAAAATAGGCTTATTTGATGAAAAGCATTTCCCGCATTACATGGCGGATTACGAATTTACGCTAAGAGCGGCAAAAAAGGGGTTTCCGCTTTTTTGCGCATGGAATGCAAAAATTGGCACTTATCCGGAGGCCAGCGGCGCAAAACAGTTAAAACAGGCCAAATCGCTTAGGGCTTATAAGGAGCATTTATTTGGCATAAAAGGCGGCGCGAATTTGCCCTTGTTTTACAAGTTTGCCATCAGGCATTGCCCGGTTTATGCATTGCCATCATACCTGTTCCTCGGAACAGCGCGCAGGTTAATTGGCTATTGGTTATAGTTTATAACACTGTATTAAATAATGACACTCAACGATATGACACCGGCGCCGATTATTCTTTTTACCTATAAACGATTAAATACTTTAAGGCGAACCGTTGATTCTTTGAAAACCAACGGCCTGGCGAAAGAAAGTGAATTATTTATTTTTTCCGATGGCCCCAGGGGCGAACAGAACCTCGATTCGGTAAACATGGTTAGAGATTATATCAAACGGATCACAGGCTTCAAAAGCATAAGATACTTTTTTTCCGAGACGAATAAGGGGCTGGCTTCATCGGTTATTTCCGGCGTTTCACGCGTACTGCAAGCTTATGGTTCGGCAATTATATTGGAAGATGACCTGGTGGTTACGCCTAACTTTTTAGCTTTTATGAACCAGGGTCTTTGCGAATACGCTTCTAACGACAAAGTTTTTTCGATCTCCGGGTATTCATTCCGTATCGACCCTCCGGCAAACAACTTTGAGGACGCTTATTTTCTAAACCGAGGCTCTTCATGGGGATGGGGCACCTGGAAAAGCCGGTGGGATAATATTGATTGGGAGGTAAAAGACTATCCTGAATTCGAAAAAAGCTCCAGGTTAAAAAAAGCCTTTAACGAGGGCGGCAGTGATCTTTCGGCCATGTTAAAAAAACAAATGACAAATAAAATCGATTCCTGGGCAGTTCGGTGGGCTTACCATCAATTTAAAGTCAAGGGGCTTACTTTATATCCCAGGAATTCGAAAGTATTAAATATTGGATTCGACAATGGAGCTACCCATACCACAGGTTCTCCCAATCGGTACGCCCCAAAACTGGATACCAGTTTAAAGGAAACTTTTATTTTCCCCGTCCGGGTCGAAATAAGCAAATACTATCAAAATGCTTTTCAAAGAAAAATGGGGATCGCATCAAGGGTATGGCATAAGATGAACACGCTTATGAAAACTTCCCTCGGAAAACTGAGGGTAAGAAGAAAGGTGTATATATCTTCTGACTCCCGGCATAATCGCATCAATCAAAAAAATACTGTAAAATAAATCGTGTTAATAAGTAAAAGCCATGAAGATATTGATGTTTCATAATAAATATGCGGAGAAAGGCGGCGAAGATACGACCGTGGCTAATGAGTTTAACCTGCTCAAAAACCATGGCCATGATGTTAAGCTTTTTGTTTTTGACAATAACGGTTCAAAGGTCGCTCAATTTATAAAATTCTTAATTTATCCTTTTAACGTTAAGTCGTATTTCCGGGTAAAAAAAATCATAAAGGAACATAAGCCGGATATTATTCATTTGCATAACTTCTATTTAACGCTGTCGCCCCTGGCATTTTGGGCCATAAAGAATGCCGGGGTCCCGCTGGTTGTCACCATTCAAAATTTTAGGTTATTATGCCCTTCCGCTATACTATATCATAAAAAAAGCCTTTACCTGGTTTCCCTTGAAAAGAAATTCACGCTTAAACCGGCATTCGACAGGGTATACCGGGATTCTTTTTTTCTGACGTTTTGGCTCAGTGTCTCTAATTATGTTCATTATAAACTGGGCACCTGGGATATTCCTGCCCGTCACATTTTCGTTTCCGGTTTTTCGAGGGATATTTTTGAAAGATCGAAGTTCTCCGTTTACAAGAAGAAATTTGTCACCAAATATAATTTTATGGCAGCTTCTGACGAACCTTTAAATTATAACCGCGAAGAGTTTTTTTTATACATCGGCCGATTAACCGAAGAAAAAGGAATCGATACGCTGCTTGAAAGCTTTGAAACTAACGGCGCAAACCTGAAAATAATAGGTGACGGAGCATTAAAGGAAAAAATAATTGCAAGCACGCAGCAGAATAAAAATATCGAATACCTGGGATTTATGGGCAAAGACGAAATTCTGCACATTTTAAAAAGGGCCAGGGCGCTTATTTTCCCTTCCAAATGGTTTGAAGGTATGCCCTTAGCGATAATTGAAGCCTTTTCCGTCGGTACCCCAGTGATAGCAAGCGATATGGGCGCCATGTCTGAAATGATTATCGAGGATGTTAATGGCTATCATTTTTTGCCAGGGAGTTCGACTGATCTGAATAAAAAAATTCGCTTGTTAAATTCATTATCCGACGACAGATACCAACAGCTGATCACTGAATGCGAAAGGGATTTTAAAAATAGATTTTCAGAGCAGGAGAATTTAAAGGCAATCACAAATATATACGAAGGCGCCTTAGGGATTTCGCCTAAAAAGGCAGATGTCTTACTACAAACAGCAGATTTAACGAACTATTAATTTTTTGATGATGAAACTTTTGAGTAAAAAAGGGGCTATCGCACTAAATATTTTAGTGCTTGGCGTGGTGATGGAGGGTGTAAGTGCGGCGGACAAAACAATGGCAGGAGTGCCCCCCGGCTCAGATACGGTTTCAGTTAAAAAATTTGGGGCAAAAGGAGATAATATTCAAAATGACAGTGCTGCCTTTCAAACCGCGATCATTTATGCATCAAAAAACAGAAAAGTTTTGTTTGTTCCGAAAGGGGTGTACCGAGTAAACAACCTGCTGCTTTATCCAAACATATCAATCGTGGGCGAACGTAGCAACTCGGTTTTAACACTTACCAATGGTGCGCAAAGTAACAGGCAGTGTTTGTTGTTAACAGGCATATCTCAAAACATACAGTTAAAGAATATTGTATTGGATGCAAATGGCAGGAATAATAGCGGGAAAAACATTTTTTGCGTCAAAACGAGCCTTAATCAAAAAGAGATAGTTAACAATCTTACTTTCATTAATTGCCGGTTTACCGATTCAAAAGATTATGGAGCGTTGTTTTTGATTGGTCCGGCGGGCCATATTACCAATGTGAAAGTTGCGTATTGCACATTCTATAATACAGGCTCATCTGCGGTTTCAATAAGGGGGATAAACGGCCTGACATTTAACTATAACCAGGTTTCTGCCTGGAGCCAGCTGGACAAATCGCACCCGGCGGTTTCTTTTCAGTCCGACCAATGTTCCAATGTTGTATTTGTGCACAATTATTTCAAAAATAAAGATGCGGGTTATTTTGCGGTCGAAGTTGCCGGCACCAAACTTATTAACGGAAGATTTATGGACAATACTTTCGACGGCAACGGTTATGATGCTTCCGGGATATCAGGAATGTTCAACAACTGTCTATTTAAAAACAATAAGCACCTGAACGGGGCGGGAAGTCACCGGAGCGGTTATGAGTTGGTGGGCGACTATGACACCATTGCCGATAATACAATTGTCGGCGGCTCCATTTCGTTGGGGGCTGGAGTTCCACAGCTTGCTTTTTCAAAAGGTGGATCTGCTTATATCGTAACCGGCAATAAAGTAAGTTCAAATGCCGGCGTAAATAATCTTTGTCTTGATGTAGGTGGTGTTGATACCGTAAAAGGCGCATTTATTGAAAATAATGTTTTTGACAATCGTGGAGGTAAAGGAAATGCACCTGTTATTCAAATTGGTAAACGCGGGCCGGCTGCAAATGTGACCATACAAAATAATCAGTTATATGGTTCCACAACCAGCCCCTGTATTCGGATGAGCGTGGCAGCGGGGAATCATTTTGCAAGGAAGGTTTCGATCAGAAAAAACATATTGAACGGAAAAAGCGGAATTCAGATAGATGAAATGCCGGTATGGAAAGAAGTAGAGATATCGGACAATGATTTTACCGGAATTTCAGGTTCGGCTTTTTTAAAAAGCAATGATTTTTCGCACGACTTCCACATGGAAAGAAACAAGGTGGCGGCAGGGCATTAAGTAATGATTAACCATTATTGATAAAAGAAATTTTTTATTAATTCCTACTATTTATATAGGAATTGATGTAATTTTACATAAAAAAATAAAAAGGCCATTTTAGCGGGTATAATAAGGATTTGTTACAAAAATTATATGATTGTTAGTTTTTTAGATATGCAGGCGGGATTCAACAAAGCAATCACTTGATTAACTATAAATTAACATCGTGGAGCGAACATCTATTTATGAAAATCAAAATCAGCAGCTATGTTAGCAAAGGAAAGAATTTTATCGATAAACGTTTCCCGGGGGGAACATCCTGAGTTTGTTAATTCAATCATTGAACTGGGCAGAAAGAAGAAATCGTCGTATGTATGTGTTGCCAATGTGCACATGCTGGTGGAAGCGCACTGGTCAGGGTCATTTCAGCGGGTGGTTAATGAGGCGGATATTGCGACGCCGGATGGGATGCCGCTTGCCAAAAGTTTTAAAACACTGTATGGCATTGAACAGGATCGGGTAGACGGTATGAGCTTGCTTCCCCTGCTGCTGAGCAGCGCAGTCGAAGAAAAGCTGGAGGTTTATTTTTATGGCAGCTCTTCCGATATAATTGAACATACAAAGGCATTTATAGAAAGAGAGTATCCATCGCTTAATGTTGTCGGAATGTACTCCCCGCCGTTTCGTTATCTTACTGAGGCGGAGGAAGCCGCCGTGATTGACAGGATTGCCAATTCCGGTTCAAATATCGTATTTGTCGCGCTTGGTTGTCCTAAACAAGAGCAGTGGATGGCCGAAATGAAGGGTCGCATACCGGCGGTAATGGTTGGGATTGGCGGCGCATTGCCGGTATTGATCGGCTTGCAAAAACGCGCGCCGCAATGGATGCAAAAAAACAGCCTCGAATGGTTTTTTCGCCTGCTCCAGGAACCCCGGCGCTTGTTTAAAAGATATTTGATAACCAACACCACGTTTTTGTACCTGCTGTTTAAAGAGAAAATAAAAACCGGAAAACTTGATTATGGGCTTGCCGGCCAAAAGGCCGGTAAACCGTCCGGCGATAGCGACGGCTATTAGGAATAAGAAATATTGCTGAGCACATATTTTTTTGAACGGCTAAATGAATTGAAAAAGCAAAAACTGTTAAACCCCTTTAAAATAAATTAAAATGCAAGAGATTAGTTTTTTTGAAAACAGTAAAGTGATTGTAACACAAACCAGGTTTATTGTTGCACACAAAGTAATTGAGATCAAGAATATTTCTTACGTTAAAATAGGGACGCTTAAAAGCTACGCAGCGTTTAAATTGGTGCTGGTTATCTGTGGTTTCCTGATGATGTTCTTTAAAGATCTGAGGATAACCGGGATAATTATATTTACCGTTTCCTTTTTGTCAGCTTATTTTACAACGGATAGATTTTCGGTCCGTATCAGTACAAATTCAGGCGAGGTGGATAGCCTGGTCTCTAAAGACAAGGATTATGTCGAAAAAGTGGTTAAAGCGATTAATTCGGCGATGTGGGCGTATCATTTGAAGTCAGCGCCGATGTAGGTATTTGACAGGGCATCGATACCCTTTTCATGTTTTAACCCCGTGCTAATTTATTTTAAGATTGTGTTTACTTTGTGTACATCTTCTGTTTTCTCATTTAATTTCTGTGCCTGGTATTCCATCTGCCCCTATTTTCGCCCTATTTCTCAAAAAGAAAAATTGACATATATTGCAAAAAAAAAGAACGATGAAAAAACTGGCTTTTTTCCTGATCGCATCAATACCTGTGCTGGGCTGTGCACAGCAGATCAAATACTCCATTAACGGCAGCGTGGGCGGCAGCTACAACGCCCCGGCAAAAGTTTACCTGGAATATCGCCTTAAAAGCAAAACGATAAAAGATTCGGTCGTGCTGCAGAATGGGAAGTTCCATTTTGCTGGTTCGGTCGATAATGCCGACCCAATCAGCGGATTTTTGGTGCTGAACCCAAAAGGCACCGGGCCCAATACAAACGACTACAAAACCGTTTATTTGGAAACCGGAACTATTACCGTGACCAGCCCCGATTCGCTAAGCAACGCGAAAGTTGAGGGCACCAAAACAAATGCCGATAATGCAGAATATGATGCGCTGATGAAACCTGTGAATGACGCTTACGACGCGCTGCAGAAAAAACAAGATGCAGCGACACCAGAGCAGCAAAAATCGGATGATTTCGCAAAAGAGAACGACAAGACCGAAAAGGCTATTGAAGTACAGGAAGCCGATCTGAATAAAAAATTCATCAACGGACATCCCGGCTCATACCTAAGCCTGAACGTCCTTGAAAATTTTGCCTACGGGGCCGATTATGTGGATATAGCGCCCTTATATAACAATTTGTCCGATGCCGTCAAGAAAACCGAGGCTGGAAAAAAATTTGGCGAAAGGCTTCCTCTTTTAAAAGCAGTTGCGATGGGCGCAACCGCGCCTGAATTTGCGGAAGCCGACACCAGCGGCAAAATGGTCAGCTTGTCCTCGTTCAGAGGCAAATATGTTTTGATTGATTTCTGGGCGTCATGGTGCGGCCCTTGCAGGCACGAAAACCCTAATGTAGTAAAGGCCTTCAATCATTATAAAGGGCAAAACTTTACCATACTTGGCGTTTCGCTGGACCGGTCTGGCGCTAAAGACAAATGGCTGGCTGCAATCCACAAGGATGGCCTGGCGTGGACGCATGTTTCCGACCTCAAATTCTGGGACAGCAAAGCTGCTGCGCTGTACGCGGTGCGCGGTATCCCTCAAAACTTTTTGCTCGACCCTAACGGAAAGATCATTGCCAAAAACCTCCGCGGCGAAGATCTGGAAAATAAGCTGGAAGAGATCTTCGGCAAGATTTGAGTTTTAGTCCTGAAGTCCTAAAAGTGAGTAAGGTCCGAAAGATGCTTCGGGGTCTTTTTCGGGCTTTTTTATTTGATTGAAATGCTGCTTTTAATTCGCGAACTTCGTCCTCATTTGTGAAAATTCGTGTCATTGATGTAATTTTATCCGCATGAAAAATTGGTTAATTGCACTAATATGCAGTGTGCCCAGCCTTGTTTTTGCGCAGACGGAAAAATATGTCGTAAAAGGAAGCATTGGCAACCTGGGTGCGCCGGCGACGGTTTTCCTGGTTTATAACAACGCCATAGCCGGAAGAGCAGTTTTGAATCATGGGGCATTTACTTTCAGCGGTACCCTTGACGGACCTACCCAGGCTTACCTGATGCTGAACACTTCCGGCAGAAATTCTCCTACCAATGACTATGCGGTGCTGTTCCTGGAAGACGGCGGGACAATCAGGGTAGCCAGTACGAGTGATCTGACCGAAGCAAGTATCATCGGGACGAAGAACAACGACGCCCGTACCCGCTATAAGGCACTGATGCTGCCATTGGAAACACGGGACCGCGACCTGGAAGTAAAGGATACTACCGCCAGCGAACAGCAAAAACGGTCGGCTAAATTTTTAAAAGCGCTGGAAGTGGCGAATATGCAGCTCATAAAAGAAAAGAACGCAGCTAACAAGAAGTTTATAGCGGAAAACCCATCCTCGCTGGTTTGCCTGGAAGCGTTATATAATTATGCCATGTATAATGATTACAACGCCGTTGCTGCCCTGTATAGCACCTTATCCGCAGCTGTAAAAAATAGCCAGGGTGGTAAGGCATATGCCGAAACCCTGCAGCAAATGCAGCGCGTTGGCGTGGGCAGCATAGCGCCTGACTTTGCGCTGCCTGATACGGCAAACCGGCTCATCAAGCTTTCGGCCTTTCATGGCAAATATGTGCTGCTGGATTTCTGGGCCTCATGGTGTCCTATCTGCCGCGAATCGGCCCCCGGTGTCGTTAAGGCATATAACA
The DNA here is from genome assembly GCA_013285685.1 of Bacteroidota bacterium. Classification (GTDB taxonomy): domain Bacteria; phylum Bacteroidota; class Bacteroidia; order Sphingobacteriales; family Sphingobacteriaceae; genus Mucilaginibacter. The sequence goes on along the minus strand of JABDHD010000008.1, from coordinate 31,786 downwards.
GCTACAGAGCTAAAAATTTCAATATCCTCAGCGTATCCCTGGATAGGCCAGGCGACCGCCAAAAATGGCTGCAGGCGATACACCATGACGGCTTAAAATGGACACAGGTTTCCGACCTGAATTACTGGAAAAGTCCCGTCGTCAGCCTTTATAAACTGACGGCACTCCCGCAGAATTTCCTGATAGGTCCCAATGGGAAGATCATCGCCCGCGACCTGGATAGCGATGAACTGGCGGCACGGCTGGCGGGTATTTTTGGTGTGAAGAATTAGTGATTCATGTCTAAGCGGAACGCTGCCCCGCCGGTTATTCGTGAAATTCGACCTAATTCGTGGAATTCGTGTTATTGTTATTACAACAAATCAAACCCAATATCTTTCCTGAAATACATGCCGTCAAAATAAATCCGGCTTGTATCGGCAGTTGCCTGCTGTAGCGCTGTGAACATATCGTCCTGTAGTGAGGTTACCGCCAATACGCGCCCGCCGGAAGTTTTAACCGTTTCGCCATCCAGGTAGGTGCCGGCATGAAAAACGTGCGAATCGCGAACGTTTTCGGTACCAGTGATAGCTTTGTGTTTAAGATAGTCGCCGGGATAACCGCCCGAAACCATCATTACGGTAGCCGCAATTTTATTTGAAATAGTTAATTCTTTTTGGTCGAGATTCCCTTCGGCAACGCCGATCAACAGGTCAACGAAGTCGGATTCGATCCTCGGCATCACGCTTTCAGTTTCGGGGTCGCCCATACGGCAGTTGTATTCTATTACCTGGGGCTCGCCTTCGCAATTCATCAGCCCGATAAAAATGAAACCTTTATAAGGGATATTTTCTGCCTTCAATCCTTCAACAGTTGGGATGATTACCCGCTCCTCCACCTTTTGCATAAAAGCCGCGTCGGCAAATGGTACAGGGCTAACCGAGCCCATGCCGCCAGTATTTAAGCCGGTATCGCCCTCGCCAATACGCTTATAATCTTTGGCTTCGGGAAGGATTTTATAATGAGAACCATCGGTCATTACAAAAACGGAAAGCTCGATCCCCTGCAAAAACTGTTCGATCACCACCATTGAGCTGGCATCGCCAAATTTGGCGTCCATCAGCATCGACCTGAGTTCAGCCTGGGCTTCTTCAAGGCTAAGGCAGATCAATACGCCTTTTCCGGCTGCGAGGCCATCGGCTTTCAGCACAACGGGCAAGCCGGCTGTCGCTAAATAGTGCAGGCCATCTTCTAATGTATCCTTTGTAAATGTTTTGGAGGTCGCTGTCGGGATATTATGCCTTTGCATAAACTGTTTCGAAAAATCCTTGCTGCCTTCCAGTTGGGCGCCTTCTGCCCGGGGGCCTATAACGGGAACATTTCTTATTTCCCCATCCGCAAGGAAAAAATCATGAATACCTTTTACCAATGGTTCCTCGGGACCAACCAGGACAAGGTCGATGTTATTAGATAATACTGCCTTTTTTATTCCCTCGAAGTCGGTCACTTTCACGTCCAAATTTTGGCCATATTGGCCGGTACCGGCATTGCCAGGGGCAATAAAAAGTTGTTTGCATTTGGGGCTTTGAGCAATTTTCCAGGCGAAGGCGCTTTCCCTTCCACCCGAGCCTAGGAGCAGGATGTTCATGGGGGCAAAGATAAGATAATGCGCGGATGTTGCGGATGTGTCCTGATGTGCAAATGTGCGGATGTGCAGATTTGCAGATGTGCGGATGTGCGGATGTGCGGATGTGCGGATGTGCGGATGTGCAGATGTGCGGATGTGCAGATGTGCGGATGTGCAGATGTGCGGATGATTTTAAGGATATGCCGGGCAAGCCGCTTTACGTGACCTAAATTAAACCGCCGATCAGGTTATCCGCACATCCCACCGCACATCCTCAACCGCACATCCGCACATCAATCTGCACATCCGCACATCTGCACATCCGCACATCAATCCGCACATTCGCACATCTGCACACCAAAGCGTATCTTTGAAGCTAAGAACAAAGCCCCCTCATGTCTCGCCGATTAGAAAAATGGGAAAAAATACCGGTCTATAGAAAAGCCCAGGAGCTTTTTGATTTGGCCGAAATAATTGCCGATGCGCTGAAAGAAGACGAGATGAAGGAACATCTTGCCGTACAGATGCTTAGTAATGCTGCGCTGGTGCAGGCAAAAATAGCAGGTGCGGAAGGCGGCGGCTTGTATTCGCTGCGGATGCAAAACGCCGTATTGATCAAGCTTGCGGTTCAGGATATGTTTAATGCCGTTTCCTTCGCATCGATGGTGGAGATCAATGAAGAAGATTATGTTGACCTGATGCGCGAAAAGGTGGACGAGTTCCGCATTGTTTTTAATGAGTGGATAAGGGGCTTTGATAAAACCTACGACATTCCGGATAACTGGGCAATCCGTTTTGATACCAGTACGCCCGAGCAGGAAAAACTGGAAGACCTGATGTTTGACGAGGATCGCTTTTTTGAGGATTTTGACGATGAGGACGACGAGGAAAACAGCGAGCCGGGGGAGGAGTAGGGGGCAGTAGCAGTAGCAGTAGCAGTAGCAGTAGCAGTAGCAGTAGCAGTAGCAGTAGCAGTAGCAGTAGCAGTAGCAGTAGCAGTGGCAGTAGCAGTAGCAGTGGCAGTAGCAGTAGCAGTAGCAGTGGCAGTAGTAGTAGTAGTAGTAGTAGTAGTAGTAGTAGTAGTAGTAGTAGTAGTAGTAGTAGTAGTAGGCAGTGGCTGATTTTTGAATTTGAACCCTGAACTTTTGACAAAACCTTTCGTATAAGGCCTGTTAAGGTTTGTTAATTCCGTTTAAAAAACCGGGAATTTGCGGCCAATTTTCTGATCCTACTTAAACTAAAGGAACATGCTAACTGAAGAATTGCAGGTTAAACCAAGGCCCAAACAAGTTGCCGGCGTGGACAGGCGCACCAATTTGTCGCACGGAGAATTCATCAATGAATATGTAAAAAAATCGCGCCCGGTGGTACTTACCGATGCCGCGAAGGACTGGAAAGCAATGGGGAAATTTACCCCTGCATGGTTTAAGGAACATTATTCGCACATCAACAAAAATATTAATGGGGTTAACTATAACATGGGCGATTTCATCGACCAGATGTTAACATCATCAGCCGAAAACCCTGCCCCATACCCGTATAATTTTGATGTAAAAAAGGTTTTCCCCGAGTTTATGGAGGACTTTCAGCCGGAAATCATCTATGGCAACGTCGACCGCATCAATCATAAGCTGATGCCGAAAAAGCTGCTGCAGGGTACCACCGTTTACGAAATATTTTTAGGCGGCGCGGGCTCCAGTTTTCCTTACCTGCATTTCGATGCTTTGTTTATGCATACGCAGATCACACAGCTATATGGCTCGAAGGTGTTTATTATGTACCCGCCTGATCAAACGCCCAGCATGTATCCTTTCCCTGATAACCCGAAATTTTCGCAGGTGAATTTCCTTAATCCCGATTACGAAAAATTCCCGCTTTTTAAACAGGCGCGCCCGATTGAGTTTACGCTGGAAGAAGGCGAAACCCTCCTGTTCCCTTCGGGTTGGTGGCATACCACAAAAATTACCGAGCCCTGCATCTCGCTTGGCCGCGCCCAGCTCAACGGCTATAATTGGGATAATTTTATCAATGACCGCTATGTTAACTGGAAGAAAAAAATATCGGTTGCCGCTGTGGGTGTGCTTGCCTATGGAAAGATAGTTGGCGCTATTATGAATGCGCAGGATAAATGATTTTATTTTCTTGGATTTCACCGATTATTGATTGATTTCACCGATTTTAATCTGATAGGTTTTAACATTCAAAAATAAACATTCCTTTGGCCTCGTGAATTTTCATTCATTCGGTTAAAGTTTTTTTTATTGGTGCCGTCTGAGTCCCTAAGCTATCAACCCAACCGTAATTTAATCAGTGAAATCAGAATCAAATCAGTGTAATCAAAAAAAATAAAAACACTACCTTTGCCTGCCATTATGACTCGACCTGCGCTGTGGCGCAATGTTTGAGTAATGGCCACCATATACGATTAACATGTTAAATTTTATAAGTAAACTGTTTGGCAATAAATCAGAGCGCGATGTTAAAAGCATCGGGCCTTTGGTTGAAAAGGTAAAGGCTGAGTATGCCAAACTGGACGGAATAAGCAACGACGAACTTAGGGCCAAATCGATAGGCTTTAAGCAAACTATAGCTGACGCGCTGACCGAAATTGACCGCGAGATAGCCGCAATAAAGGAACAAACCGAAAATGCTGAGCTTGACGTTAGCGAGAAGGTAAAATTATACACCGAGCTGGATAAGCTGGAAAAAGACCGCGACAAGCAGTTGGAAGAAGTGCTTTTGGAGATTCTTCCAGAGGGTTTTGCCGTGATAAAGGAAACCGCCCGCAGGTTTAAGGAAAATGCGACCATTGAGGTTACGGCCACACCATTTGACCGCGACCTGGCAGCGCACAAAACCAACGTGGTGATAAAGGGCGATAAAGCCATCCACCACAACACCTGGATAGCCGCCGGTAACGAAGTGACCTGGGATATGGTGCACTATGACGTACAGCTGATTGGCGGTATTGTGCTGCACGAAGGTAAAATTGCCGAAATGGCAACAGGTGAAGGTAAAACGCTGGTGGCTACGCTGCCCGCTTACCTGAATGCTTTAGCCGGCCAGGGCGTACACATTGTAACGGTGAACGATTACCTGGCACGACGTGACTCGGAATGGATGGGCCCGTTGTATGAATTCCATGGCCTTTCGGTTGATTGTATTGATAAACATGAACCCAATTCGGAAGAACGCCGCAAAGCGTACCTTGCCGATATCACATTCGGTACCAATAACGAGTTTGGTTTTGACTACCTGCGTGACAATATGACACGCAGCCCCGAAGAGCTGGTTCAGCGTAAGCTGCACTACGCCATGGTGGACGAAGTGGACTCGGTATTGATCGATGACGCGCGTACGCCGCTCATTATTTCGGGCCCTATACCGCGCGGCGACGAACATGAATTTTATGAGTTAAAACCCCGCATCGAGCGCCTGGTGAATGCGCAAAAGGCCTATGTAAACGGCGCGCTGAATGAGGCAAAGAAACTGATCGCCGACGGCAAAGGTGGCCCAGACGAAGGCGGGATGGCTTTATTGCGTGCTTTCCGCGGCTTGCCGAAAAGCAAGGCCCTGATCAAATATTTGAGTGAAGGCGGCAACAGGCAAACCCTGCTCAAATCTGAAAATCATTACATGCAGGATCAAAGTAAGGAAATGCCCAAGGTTGATGCCGAGTTGTTTTTTATCATCGATGAAAAGAATAACCAGGTGGAGCTTGCCGAAAAAGGTATCGAGCTGATCACTGCTTCCGGCGAAGACCCGCACTTTTTTGTGATGCCTGACGTAGGGACGGAAATATCCGACATTGAAAAATCCGATCTGCCTGCGGAAGAAAAGATTGCCAAAAAGGATGCGCTGATGCGCGATTTTTCGATCAAATCCGAGCGTATACACTCGGTAAACCAATTATTAAAGGCTTATACGCTGTTTGAAAAGGATACCGAATACATTGTTGACGAAGGAAAAGTAAAGATTGTTGACGAGCAAACCGGCCGTATTTTGGATGGCCGCCGTTATTCCGACGGTTTACACCAGGCCATTGAAGCAAAGGAAAATGTAAAGGTTGAGGATGCTACCCAAACCTTTGCTACCATTACGCTGCAAAACTATTTCAGAATGTACCACAAGCTTTGCGGCATGACAGGTACGGCTATCACCGAAGCCGGCGAGTTCTGGCAGATATATAAGCTGGATGTGGTAGAAATACCGACCAATGCAAACGTTACCCGCGAGGACCGCCAGGACCTGGTGTACCGCACCGTTCGCGAAAAATATAATGCCGTTTCCGAAGAAATTGTAAAACTGACACAAGCCGGCAGACCTGTGCTGGTGGGTACCACCTCGGTTGAAATTTCGGAATTGATCAGCCGTATGCTTAAGCTCCGTGGTATCAGGCATAACGTACTGAACGCCAAGCTGCACCAGAAGGAGGCCGACATTGTGGCCGAAGCCGGTAAAGCAAGCACGGTGACGATAGCCACCAACATGGCCGGTCGTGGTACCGACATTAAGCTTGGCCCCGGTGTTAAAGATGCAGGCGGTTTGGCCATTGTAGGTACCGAAAGGCACGAGTCGCGGCGCGTTGACCGCCAATTGCGAGGCCGCGCAGGCCGCCAGGGCGACCCGGGTTCGTCGCAGTTCTTCGTATCGCTTGAGGATAACCTCATGCGTTTGTTCGGCTCGGAAAGGATATCCAACCTGATGGTTAAAATGGGTATCGAGGAAGGCGAGGTGATCCAGCACTCGATGATCTCCAATTCGATTGAGCGCGCGCAGAAGAAAGTAGAGGAAAATAACTTCGGCATCCGTAAGCGCTTGCTGGAATATGATGACGTGATGAACTCACAGCGTACGGTGATCTATTCAAAACGTAAAAATGCATTGTTCGGCGACCGCCTGGATGTGGACATCAACAATACCATTTTTGATGTAGTGGAAGATATCGTTACGGAATACAAGGAGTCAAATAATTTCGAAGGTTTCGGCCTGGAGATCATCCGCGTATTTTCAGTTGATTTCCAACTTTCTCATGATCAGTTTACCGATACGTCCATCCCAAAACTAACTGACCAGGTTTTTGACGCGGTAACTGAGTTTTACAAACGTAAACAGGAAGCTATTGCACAGCAGGCTTTCCCGGTGTTGAAGGAAGTTTTTGAAACCCGCGGCGAATATGTGGAGAACGTGATGGTGCCTTTTACCGATGGCTCCACAGGGATACAAGTTGCCGTTCCGCTTAAAAAGGCGATCAAAAACAAGGGGCTGGAAGTGTTTAAGTCATTTGAAAAGAATGTGACACTCTTCCTGATCGATGACGCCTGGAAAGAACACCTGCGCGAGATGGACGAATTAAAACAGTCGGTACAAAACGCTGTTTACGAACAAAAGGACCCCTTGTTGGTTTATAAGTTCGAAGCGTTCGAGCTTTTCCGCCAGATGCTGGCCAGCGTTAACAAGGATTTGGTAAGCTTCCTCTTCAGGGGAGGGATACCAACCCAGCAGGCGCCTGACGAAGTTCGCGAAGCCCGCCCGCAGCCAAAATTGGATTTGAAGAAACTGCGCACCTCAAAACCCGAATTGGTTGGCGAAGCAAACGGCGCCGCTATGCAGGATATGCGCGAGTTGCAGAAGACCATGCCGGTAAGGGTTGAGAATAAAATAGGACGAAATGACCCCTGCCCATGCGGCAGCGGTAAAAAATATAAAAACTGCCACGGGGTAGGGCAGGTTTAAGTGTTTCCACCTCCACCAGCTTGTCATTGCGAGCGCAGCGCGGCAACCTCGTCGCTTTGCATTCCCGCAGTGCACGATTCGCGATTGCCACGCTGCGCTCGCAATGACAAGTATTGAAACCAGTGCATTATGAGCAAAGCAGCAATATACATCGCTTCGTTAGGCCTGTTATTTTGCTGCATTTTTTTTGCACCCCAGGTTTCCGTTGCACAAACGCGCGGTAAGGTTGAAGTTATAAAAGACCCGCTCATTGATACGCTAATTGCCCGCCGGCCCTATCTAAATAAAACAATTGCAAGCGGCGGCGAAGCCAGTTCCAACGGGTTCCGGCTCCAGATTTACTTTGGCTCCAGCCGCCAGGCCGCTTATGACGCCCAGGCAAAGTTTACAAACGAATTCCCTGAAATACCTACTTATATTTCCTACGTCGAACCAAACTTTAAAGTGCAGGTCGGTGATTTCAGAACGAGATTAGAAGCCCAAAAGCTGCAAAGCGAATTAAACGGCATGTTCAGTTCGTTTTTTATTATACCCACCAAGATAAATCCCCCCAAATCCGACAACGCCGAATGATCAAAGAGCAAATACAACAGCTTTCACAGGATATCTTTAATGATGTGGTGGCTAACCGCCGTCATTTGCATGCTAATCCCGAGCTTTCTTTTCACGAGACAAACACCTCGGCTTTTATTGCCGGCAAGCTGGATGAATTGGGCCTTACTTATCAAAGAATGGCCGACAATGGCCTGGTTGCATTGATCAGGGGAGAAAAGCAGTCAGGTAACGTGGTCGCTTTAAGAGCTGACATGGACGCACTGCCTATTACCGAAGCAAATGAAGTGCCCTATAAGTCGCAAAATACAGGGGTGATGCATGCCTGCGGCCATGATGCGCACACTTCGTCATTATTGGGTACGGCAAAAATTTTAACTGGCTTAAAAAGTCAGTTTGGCGGGACGATTAAGCTGATCTTTCAGCCTGCCGAAGAAAAACTGCCCGGTGGCGCCAGCCTGATGATCAAAGAAGGCGTGCTGGAAAATCCAAAGCCGCAGGCGGTGCTGGGCCAGCACGTAATGCCATTGATCGATGCCGGCAAGGTTGGCTTCAGGGCAGGGAAATATATGGCATCAACGGATGAGATATACGTTACCGTACGCGGCAAAGGCGGCCACGGCGCACAGCCGCAGATGAATATCGATCCGGTAATGATAACCGCACAAATATTAGTCGCGCTGCAGCAAGTAGTAAGCCGCTTCGCCGATCCGAAAAATCCATCGGTATTATCGTTTGGTAAAGTGATCGCCAACGGCGCCACCAACGTTATCCCCAACGAAGTTTACCTGGAAGGTACCTTCCGCACGATGGATGAAAAATGGCGCGAAGAAGCCCACCGCCGCATGAAAAAAATGGCCGAAGGCATTGCCGAAGCCATGGGCGGCAGCTGCGAATTTAATATCATGCGGGGCTACCCATTCCTTATCAACGAAGAAAAACTGACCGCCGCAACCCGCAGCCATGCCGTGGATTATTTGGGCAAAGAAAACGTGCTCGACCTGGATATCTGGATGGCTGCCGAAGATTTTGCCTATTACTCGCAAGTTGCCGACTCTTGCTTTTACCGTTTGGGCACGCGTAATGAAAGCCGGGGTATTGTTTCTTCCGTACATACGCCTACGTTTGATGTGGAGGAGAATGCGTTTAAAATAAGTACCGGGTTGATGGCGTATTTGGCTTTAAAGCAATTGGGGAACTAACGTTAAGCTATAATTTAGGCAGGCTCAAAATGAAAGCAATAATAATTCTGTTAATTATTATTTTTGGTTATTTGAATGTCGGCCTAGGTCAAACGACGATTGACGTTAAAATGCCCTTGTTAAAGGAAGGTCATATAATAAATGCTTTTCTGGATACCTTATTTAGGATCAGACCAGTGTCTGACTCAACAAACAACAAGGTTTTAATCGGCATTCTAAAAGACCCACGCGATACCTCCCTTTTTTTTACGATAATATCTGACGACAATCAACTGGTAGACTGCACGATAAGCAACATTAAAAATGGGAAACGCGACGATTTTGGCTATATTAATTACAATCGCTATACCGTATTTTTTAGAATAAAAGAAACATCAGGTTTATTTAAAGAAACTTCAAAATCGAAAAGTTTCGAAATTGCACGCAGTTCAAACTGTGATTCTGTGCCTTTGATTAAAGCTATATACCTCTACGATATTATCTATAAAAATGGGCAAATATATGTAAAGCCAACGATCGGACAGAATTAGATGTATTATTTAACAGATCAGCAGACATTCGTGAAGAAACTTTTACTGTTCCTTTTTATTCTATTTACAAGTTTCTGCTCCTCCGCCCAGCAGACCAAACGCTTCAACCCCGATACCATCCTTACCATTGTAATTGATTCCGCTGTAAACATTCGTTCACATCATTTAAACGCCCAGGATTTTATTGATGCGGTACTGGCCGATACCGGTTTCTATAAAGCTTTCCGGGATATGAAACGTTTCACCTTCGTGGCCGAAAACCGCATTTACAGTTACGATAAAAAGAACCGGGTAAACGGCAAAATCTACCGGAAAATACAATACAGCCATATTGGCAATAGCCATAAAACCGAATACCTGGCCAAACGCGACAGCGGTTCCATCTATAAATCCAACGGCAAATACCAGCTATATACGGTGGAGATGTTCGACTATATTTTTAACAATGCCTATAATTCCGATTTTGTAAAAGGCCCTGAGCCTCCCGGATCGAACACCAAAAACGAGACTTATAGGGACAAGCTGAAAATGCTCATCTTCGCGCCCGGCCATAAGGTTACGGGGATACCATTTATCAGCAGTAAATCGGAGATATTTTCAAAGGATATGCGGCAGTATTACCTGTACCAGTTTGCTCGGGGTAAATACCTGGATTCAATTCCTGTTTACCGTTTCAGGGTTGTGCGAAAACCGAGCACGGCCGATAATGATGTGGTGATCAAAGAACTGACCACCATTTTTGATACCCGTACCTTCCAGATACTCGGCCGTTATGTCGACCTCACCTATAGCAATCTATTTTTCAGCTTCGACGTCAAGATGAACATCGAGCTCACCAAAGCCGGCGGCGAGCTGTTGCCGGCCAAAGTAACTTACCAGGGTACCTGGGATATTCCTTTTCACAAAACAGAAAGGGCGAGCTTTTTGATCGTACATAAAGGGTATAAGGCTGACTAATCACATTATGACACCTATAGTAAGTAAAAGAAGTTTCTTTGGTTTTTATTTTTACCTGGCAGTGGCCAGCCTCCTTTGCCTGTTACTTGGATTCATGACGATTGGTTTGTTTATCCATTTATACCAAAGTCCGGAATTCGAAACCAGGAATTATGGGCTGCTGCCGATGTTCTGCGGAATAATTGCATTGATGGTTTACCTTTTCTACCGGCTGATAAAACGTTCGCCCGGTATATCTGTCGATGAGTATAGTATCACATTCAACAACAAAGTGACCTATCAATGGGCAGACATTGATAAAATTACGCTTAACGGCAAAGCAGGCTTTTTATTTTTTTACGAAAAGGAAGCGATGACGCTTAAATTTAAGGATGGCAAGACGTTTTATATGATCGACGATCTGTACAGCAATCTTTGGCAGATCAAGCTGTTTATTAAATACCGCGTTATCGATAAAGCTAAAAACGTACCGGCTACAGTTGAAAACCCCGATCCTGCCGAGGCAAAAAATGAAAATTTTTTGTTTTACAAGAGATTTCAACTCTTAAACTTCAGGGGGATAATGCTGTGGATGATCCTTGCCGGACTTGGTTATGCTGCGATTAAAAACATCAGCCATCCGGTCGGGTTGATTTTTATATCCTCTTTCGCGTGCCTGGCATTTTTTGGGCTTTCTTATTTTTTATATTACGTAGGTGTTTCGGATAATTATCTGATTGTAAGAAACCATAACTTTTTTTGGGTAAAAAAGCTATATCGGTTAACAGACATAAAAGAGGTTGTTTTTGAACAGCAAGACAAATGGCCAAATTGTGTGATCGTAATAACTAACGACTTTAAAACTAATTTTTTTCCAGCAGCAACTTTGTGGGGAAGAGATTTCCGCACTTTAAAACAGGACCTGCTTAGCAGAAATATAGCCGTTAGGGACGAAATACGTGCGGGTTAAATAGCAATGATTGCACCGAATTTACCCAATAAAAATCGGTGCAATCATCCTCAAATCGGTGAAATCCCCAAAAATAAAATCGGTGAAATGCCCACAGTAATAGTTACTGTATCTCGCTCAACATCTCCTTTACCGCTGCCTCCAGCTGCTGGTCCTCTCCCGCTAAAACTTTGTTGTATTCGTTAACTACTTTAATATCCGGTTCCAGCTGGTGGTTTTCGGTTGGCGCCGTTTCGCCCGCGCCCCAGGTGGAGATCATCGGGATGCCAAAATAAAGCGTGTTATCAATCTGGTCTTCCCACCAAACGGCTGTGCCCGTTCCTGCCACCGGCATGCCGATCAGCTTGCCAATCTTCAGTTCTTTATAAATATAGGGGAACATAAACGCATCCGAGTAGTTGCCTTCGCTCATCAAAACACAGCTGGGCCTGTCCCATTTGTTCATGGATTCGCCGCCTTCGGTTTTATTGCCCTGCGGGCGAAGCGTCATATACAGCTTACCGCTTAAAAAAGTAGCCAGGTCATCATGCAGCCAGCCGCCGCCGTTAAAGCGGGTATCTACGATCAATGCTTTCTTGTCGATGTTCCGGCCCAAAACTTTATCAAACGTAACGCGGAAGCTCGGGTCGTCCATATCGCGTACGTGTACGTAGCCAACTTTTCCGCCGGAGAGGCTGTCCGTCAAAAATTCCATCCGTTTTGTCCAGCGGTGGTACAGCAGCATATAGCTTTCCATACCGGCATCCATCGGTTTAACCGTTTCCTGGAATTGGCTTCCTGACTTCGGGTCGTGAAAATTCACCTGGGTAAACTTACCGGCCTTATGGTTCAGCAACTTTGCCCAATCATCGGCATCGGTAATGGCAACACCGTCAATTTTATCGATTACATAACCCTTTTTCATTTTCGTGTGTTCCGAATCGAAGGGCCCGCCGGCAATTACTTCTTCAACTTTCAGCCCGTTTCCGCCGGCCGAATAGTCATATAATAAACCAAAAGAGGCGGTATTGTCGCCATCCGGGAAGCGCGGGCCATAGCCGCCGCCGGTGTGCGAGGAGTTCAGCTCACCCAAAAACTCGCTGATCAGCACTTCAAAATCATAATTGTTATTGATGTGCGGCAAAAATTGCGCGTAGTTGTCATGGTAATACTTCCAATCAACCCCCTGCAGTTTTGGGTCGTAGAGTTTTTTAGGAACCTGTTTATAAATATGGTCGAAGATATAGGCGCGCTCTGCAACCGGGTTTAATTCCATGCTGGCGTTTATCTTCACCGGCGTTACTTTTCCGTCATCCACCCCTACTTTCATGATATTGCCATCGGCCAGTACGAATAAAGATTTACCGTCCTTACTCATCACCAATGAGCCATTTGGCGCTTTCAGTTCCGCCAGTACTTTGGTTTCGCCCGTGCGCGGCATGGTTTGCCAAAGATTATAGCCGCTCTCGTAACGCGCCAGGTAAAATAATTTTTCGCCATCGTTGGATAGCTTGGCATCGGCAATATCGGCCGAGCTGATGGTTAAGCGTTTGGTGCGTTCGTCCAGGTTGGTCAAATCGGGTACAAAATCAGGGACTTTAGCCTTGGTAGTGTCTTTCCCTTTTTTGCTCTTATCGTCTTTTTTCTTATCCGTCGAGTCGCGTTTGTCCTGCTCCGCTTTTAAAGCCAGGTCATCTTTGCTTAAGTTGAATTTATCCCATGCGGCCTTGTCAAAAAACATCCCGAACACATCCGACTGGCTGCCGCGGCTTAGGTTTTTCATGCCATTACGGTCGTTAAACCAGTACATCATTTTCCCGTCCATCCCAAACTGTGGTTCAGCGTTGTTAAAACCGCTTTGGGTAAGGTTTACACGCTGCCCGCTGCCATCGGCCTTTATCAGCACGGCCTGGCTGCTAAAAATATGCCCTTCGCTGGATTGCGCCAAAAGATATTTGCCATCCGGCGACCAGGTAAAATATTGGTCGCCATCTGCATAGGAGTAATTTACACCTTCGGGCAATAGTGTAGTTGATGTTTTTGAGGCGATATCGTAAACCTTGATGATATTACGCTCCTCCAGGTAGGCGATCTTTTTCCCGTCGGGCGAGTATACGCCCTGGAATTCGTCCTTATCCGTAGCGATCACCGGTTCGGTGGTCAGCGTGGTCGACGCATAAAAATAGGGCTCGTTTTTGTTGGCGATAGATACCTTATAAATATCCCATGATTTATCCGCCTCCACCGAGTACAATATGCTGCGGCCATCCGGGCTAAACTGGATCATCCGCTCCTGGTAGGGCGTATTGGTGATCCTTTTGGTAGCGTCGCCATCAACCGCGGTAACAAATATTTCGCCGCGGTACACAAAGGCAACCTCCTTACCATCCGGCGAAACTGCTATCTCGCTGGCCTGGCCCATTACCGGGATAGGTTTTACCTGGTCGTTATTAAAATCGGCGCTGATAGAAATTACCACTTTTTGCGGCTGACCGCCTTCTTTAAGTGTATATATTTCTCCATCCTGTGTAAAGGCAAAAACGCCGTTGTCCGAGCGGGACAAGTTACGCACGGGGTCCTTTTCAAAATGAGTTAACTGGGTAATATTATTAATATCCGCTTCGGACGAGCCATATAGGTTTTGGTTGCCGTTGCGTTCGCTCAGATAGTAAAACTTATCGCCGTCTCCCCAAACCGGCTCCCTGTCTTCACCAATGAATGGTGAAACTTTTGTATAGCTTTTAGCCTTGACGTCATAAATCCAGATATCACGCGTTACCGCTGAAGTATGGTGTTTTCGGTATGGGTTTTCATAACCCTTCCGGTCCTGGAAGATGAATTTATCGCCTGTTTTGTTAAAATGCACATATTCGGTCCCGGCGGAATTAACCATCAGGCTGCGGCCGCCTTTTGCCGGCACCTGGTATAGTTTGGTAAAATAATAATCATCCGGGAAACGCACGGAGGTAGCCACATCATACCTGCGGGTACCGAAATAAACGGTTTGATTATCGGGCGAAAAATCGTAGGGAATATCCCTGCTGGAGTTATAAGTAAGCCTTGCCGCGCTGCCGCCGGTTGAGGGCATAATAAAAACGTCGAAATTGCCGTAACGGTCGGATGCAAAGGCAATCGACTTACCATCATGGCTCCAAACAGGGTAGCCGTTGTAGGAGGTGTTGATGGTTAACGGAATGGCTTGGCCACCGGTTGCAGCCACTTTAAAGATGTTGCCTTTGTATTCAAATGCGATCCAGTTGCCATCCGGTGAGATGGCGGGCTGTTGCATCCATAAAATGTGATCCTGGGCGAAAAGCCGGGAGATAAAAAGGCCAATAAACACAATTGTGAGTAGGAATTTTTTCATGTGGTCAGCTATTTGATCACCTAAAGTAATTAAAATTATTTATGATTTCACCGATTATTTCGGGATTACGCCGATTAGCCCGGGATTGCGCCGAATTGGAAATGATTGCACCGATAAGAAAGAAAATGGATTGAAGAGCGATTTTTAGCGCAGGGATTCGGCGGCTTGCTTTATAATTTCATTTCTTTTCACCAACAGTCTTTTCATGTAACTTTTAAGAAAAAGAACGTTCGCCAACTGGCCCAGGACACCCAGCGGCGATTCAAAAATAAAATTGTCGGTCATTAATATTTTGCTGCCTTGCTGCACAAAACGGTGCTCATGCCGGATGGATTTAAACGCGCCGCTCACCTGCTCATCCACAAAATAATCAGGAAATTCAAATTCGGTGATCTTTGAAGTTAAGGTTTGCCGGATGCCAAGGTGTTTAGCCTCCCAGGTTACCGTTTCGCCCAATCCGATCAGCCCGCTGGTGCGGCCGGCAATAGCTTTTTCGCCGGTATGTTTCATGGAATCGGTATGCAAATCGATGCTGCGTGAAAGATCAAAACAGCGTTCGATGGGGGCGTTGATGGTGGTTTGGATAACTACGGAAGGCATTCTTCAAAGTTAAGAAAAGGTTTGAACTACCAGGGTCGCCGCTTTCCGGCCTTGCGCGATGGGCTCCCCTCTCGAGAGGGGCGGGGGTGGTCATTCAGCTGTAGCGGAAAACGGTAGCAAATAGATTACCCCAGGAACACACCCCTCCACCCCTCTCAAGAGGAATCGCACAGGGCCGCCGCTTTATGCTTCTCCTAAAGCCGCCTTTTCCAAAAAAATCGGTGAAATCATCCTAAAATCGGTGTAATCCCAAAAATCAGAATTCCGCATTCTTCGGATACCTCGGAAACGGTATCACATCCCTGATATTCCCCATCCCGGTTACAAACATGATCAGTCTTTCAAAGCCCAGGCCAAAGCCTGCATGCGGGCATGCACCAAAGCGGCGGGTATCCAGGTACCACCACAATTCATCTTTCGGGATGCCCATTTCGTCCATGCGCTGCTCCAGCTTGTCTAAGCGTTCCTCGCGCTGCGAGCCGCCCACCATTTCGCCGATGCCCGGGAACAGGATGTCCATGGCACGTACCGTCTTGCCATCATCGTTCTGGCGCATATAAAAAGCTTTGATCTCTTTCGGATAATCGGTCAGGATCACCGGCTTTTTAAAATGCTTTTCTACCAGGTAGCGTTCATGTTCGGATTGTAGGTCGGTGCCCCAGCCTTCAACCGGGTATTGAAATTTCTTCTTTTTATTCGGGGTTGATTCTTTCAGAATGTCAATTGCTTCGGTATAGGTAAGCCGCTGGAAATCGTTATCCAGGCAAAACTGCAGCTTTTCCAGCAGGTTCATTTCTGAACGTTCGTTTTGCGGTTTTTGCTTTTCCTCTTCAAGTAGACGCTGCGTCAGGAACTCGATGTCGTCAGCATTCTTATCCAAAGCATAGCGAATTACATATTTCATCATGGCTTCGGCCAGGTCCATGTTGTCGTTCAGATCATAAAAGGCCATTTCGGGCTCTATCATCCAAAACTCCGCCACATGGCGGGTGGTGTTGGAGTTTTCAGCCCGAAAAGTCGGTCCAAAGGTATAAATATCGCTCAAAGCCATCGCGCCAAGCTCGCCTTCCAACTGGCCCGAAACGGTAAGATTGGTAGGACGGCCAAAGAAATCTTCTTTAAAATCAATTTCGCCTTCGGGTGTTTTTGGGATGTTATCCAGGTCGAAATTGGTTACGTGGAACGTTTCGCCTGCGCCTTCCGCGTCAGATGCCGTAATTATTGGGGTGTGCAGGTAAACAAAGCCTCTTTCCTGGAAAAATTGGTGTATGGCAAATGCCAGGGCATTACGTACACGGAAAACGGCGCCGAACGTATTGGTGCGGAAACGCAGGTGAGCAATTTCCCGCAGAAACTCAAGGCTTGGCCGGTTTTTTAGCTGCAGAGGATATTTTTCGGGGTCGCAGTCGCCCAAAATTTCAATTTCCCTGGCTTTTACCTCAACCCTTTGGCCTTTACCTAACGAGGCCACCAAAGTGCCTGACGCGCTTAAAGCTGCGCCGGTAGTAATCCGTTTTAACAAGGCAGGATCGGTATTTTCAAAATCGATAACGATCTGCAGGTTATTATTGGTCGAGCCGTCGTTCAAAGCGATGAACTGGTTGTTGCGGAAGGTGCGTACCCATCCTTTAACCACCACTTCTAAATCGGTTTGTTCACTTTCCAGTAATGCTTTGATCTTTGTTCGCTGGCCCATGCTTAGTTTTTTTGAGCGGCAAAAATACGAAATTTGTTCAAAGGCGCCTTCGAAATTGGCATATAAAAACAGAGAGGACGCATTAAAACAGGTTTGGGCATATTTGTCAGTGAGGGGTAGATTTTTAACCGTAAAGGGCGCAAATTCATCATAGGAGGGCACAAAGTTAAGCACTTTGCGACCTTCGCGGTCTTCTCTTTGAGTCCTTTACGGTTAAAATTGTCCATCATAAAAGTAAAAAGCGCTTTATTCAAAACCACATCGAATAATTCTATTCAAAATAATTTTAATGCGTTTGCCCTGTACATAAAAACGGTATTGCCTTTTAAAATTCAGCCGTATAAGTACTGTAGCGGCAAGAATGGGTTTCGTAGCTTTAAGTGTTCACGAAATTCCTCAAAAACGTGGCAGTTTTGACCAAACGAAATTTTAACACGCTAAAAAACAGCGCTTTTCGTTGGCATTTAGGGGGTGTATGTGTGCAAAACGTGAACACTTTAACCCCGTGCGTAGGGGTTGGAAAGCTATTGGAACAGAAGTATTTCTTAAAATTTTAGGTTAGCTTTTAACCATTGCTGCACGTCCTGCTGGCTGGTAACATCGCCGGGCAGTTTATCGTGGATCAGTTTTTCCATCTTATTGCCGGTATTGGCAAACCTGTAGTCCCAAAGGTTCATCAGGCGGTTGATGAGATAAACCACCTCGTTGCCTTCTTCTTTATCAAATGAGGTGTCGTCGGGCCTGCCGTTTACCCGCGGGTCATTCGGCACGTAAGCCGACCATTTATAATCCGAATAATGCAAATTTCGGCGCGAGAACAAGACCATAACAATTGATTTTGTTAAAATTACTCAAAATTAGCGAGACTTCGGCGTTTTTTTGATTATTGGGAATAATCCAGCATTTCCACAGGTTGCCATCAGTATTTTTACAGAATCGGTATATATACTTGAATAAATAAAGCTAAATCTATGAAGAAGAGGTTATTAACGGCAATTGTGCTGGTAATTGCCGCGGCGGGTGTCAATGCGCAGGACATCAAAAGCAAGGATGTGCCGGCTGCGGTAAAAGCAGCTTTACTAAAAAAGTATCCGGAAGCGGCTAAAGTTGGATGGGAAAAAGAGAAAGGCAATTATGAAGCCAATTGGGGCGGAAAGTCAGGGGAAGATAATTCGGTTCAGTTTGCGCCGGCCGGCGAATTTGTCGAGATGGAAAAAGCCATTTCGGTAAGCGATCTGCCAAAAAGTGTTGCACTTTACGTCAAGCAACATTATCACGGCGCGAAGGTGCGGGAAGCAGGCCGCGTAACCGATGCGGCCGGAAAAATCACCTACGAAGCCGAAATAAAAGGGGCCGACCTTATTTTTGATGAGAACGGGGTTTTTATTAAGAAGGATTCGTAGAGACGCAATATTTTGCGTCTCGGAAAGGAATGAACGATTTAAGGAAAATCCAGCGCGATGACGGGGTTGGAGACGCAAAATATTGCGTCTCTACAAGTTACCAGCCTTTTAATTGTTTAATATAAGCCGTTAACTCGCCCGCGATCAACTTATGCTCGTCAAGGTCGGGATGGCCGCCGCAACCGTTGTGATATTGTTTCGAGAAAAAATATTTGGAAACTCTTCGGTCGCCCGCCGCATTTAGGCTGGCTGTTATAGCGGTAAGGTATTTTTGCAAAACGGTGGTTAGGGTTTTATCGCCCATCGGGCTGGTAAGGCAAATAATATCGGCTTTGGGGTAGTGCTTCCGGATAGCTTTGACCAGGTTTACGTAAGTGCTGCAAAACAGCGCAGAGTCCTGTTTTGGGCCATCATTCTGCCCCAGGCAAATGGTAACTACGTCGGGGGTATATTTGTCAAAATTCCAGAGGACGGTATCGTTCCGCAAAAACACTTTGTCGTATATCTGCGGCATAACTACGTTCATATTGCAGCAGCTGTGTACCAGGCCGACGCCTGCCAATGCGGTTAAATACCATTGCGCGTCAAGGTTTCGGGAGGTAAGTGCGCCGTAACTCATGTAAGCATTATGCTGGTCGTACCATTGGCCCTTGCCGCACGGTATGACGGAAAGATCCATTCCCGTTCCGCTGGTAATCGAGTCGCCAAAATATTCGATCTTTCTTTTAGGTTTAGCCGGGGGCGATAAAAGTTTTTCACACCTGATTCCGATAAAATCGATGTAGCCGATGTTTGATTCGGTGTCTTTGCAGATCAGGATGGTATGTTCGGAATCGGATAATCCGCCCGGAACGTCGAGCGTGTTTTCTTTCGTGGTTAATTCGATCCGGTATGGGTTTTTACCATCGATGACGATCTCCAGGTAATTATGATTGGCGCCCCCGGCTTCATCGTTGATCAATACCTGGCATTTTGGCCCTTTAAATTTGGCAACGATATAAACACCCGGCGCCCAGGTACGCGGAATCTCCGGATTTGAGTCGTCCATCCTGCCATAATATTGAATATGAGGATCATTAGCTTTAAACAGTTTCAGATCGGCCGGTTTGCTTCGGCCAAATGCGCCGACATTGGCCGACAGTATTAAAAACCAAACGGAAAAGTATCTCATATTTATTTCCAGGAAGGTAAACTTAGTTAATTAGCGAAATCCAAATTAATACTTTTATAGCATTTCTTCCATCAAACCTGTCAAAATAAAAAAGGCGGCTAAAAAATAACCGCCTTTAAAATAGCTTAATCCGAATGATCAATCGGTACCCTGGTCGGGTTGATTTTCGTCTGAAGGAAGGCCCACAATTTTGTAGGTTTTATTGCCATTGGCATCAATTATTTCCTGGTAATAAACGCCATCGGGCGATACGTACAAAACTTCGCCGTTAACTTTGATCTTGCGGCAATCAGGGGGCAGCTTGGTTACAATATCACCCAACTGGGGGCCTTGCGGCTGATCGTCCTGGATCTGCTGATCGGTATTCAGTACGCCGTCTTTACCGGCAACCACGTACACAACCGTGCCGTCATCCTTAGTAACTTTTTGATAATAAACCCCGTTGCATTCATAATATTGCTCGCCGTTTATAACGATCGATTCCGCATTATCACAAATCGAGGTAACTTCGGCGCCCACAGGGGGTTCAACCACAGTGTACTCTTCGTTGGCGTAAGTGTAAAAGAGGCCGTCATCATAAAAATATTGCGAATCGGCCCAAAAGAAGGGATAATAACCGTAAGGCAGCACTCTGCAATGATACCCCAGGCGGTTGCAATATCCGGTTCGATAATAACCGTGATTTAAATGGTAGTATCCATGTGTCCCCCAATAACCTACGGACGCATGTCCGTAACCAATTTTTGGGGCCGACCGGTAGGAAACAGTTGAGGCAACACCCACACGCGCCGGGTAGCCATAATTACCGCCGCGGTTTACAACCCCTGTGCGGGCAACTGTAACGGGTGCATTGTTGCGCACAATAGCGCCCTGCCTGTATACATAGGTTGGCCTTTGTGATGTCGATGTTACGCCGCGAACGCCCGCGCCGCCCGAATACCTTGATCCACCGCCGCCTGACGAACGGGCCACACCAGAATTGCCTGATGAGCGGCTAACGCCTACGCTACCACCGCCGCCGCCTGATGAATGGCTACCGCCAACACTACCACCGCCGCCGCTGCTGCCAGATGAATGACTGCCGCCACCACCGCCGCCACCGCCACCACCCGAAGGTGTAGTATGTTGAGCAAGGGATGGAAAAGCTAAAAACAAGCACATGCCTGTACCTGCCGCTATTTGAATCAGATTTTTATAAAGTGCTTTCATGACATTAGGTTATTAAAAGAACACGTAAAAAATTAAGAGAGGAACTATATGCTTACAGACTATCCTAATCTTAAATGGTTTAACGCGTGCTGAGTAACAAATATTTGATAAATGTACTAAAAAACAAATTATTTCACGGGGAATGCAACAATGTTACAAAAATAAACATCGGCGGCATTTTTGCTGCACCTTCTGCAATACGCCATTCATCATCCCTGAATGACATTTCATCCGATTTTATGCTGATATTTAAAGTGGTTTAACCAGTTTTGTTGAATATGGATAGGCCCGAAAATAAATATTTCAAATTGTCGCTGGCTAAAACCAACTTGGTTTACGGTTTGATGGGCCAGGCAGTCGGCCTGATCATCTGTATATTTGAATCGGTAATAAATAATAAATTAATTCCTTTAAAACAGTTCATAACAAGCCTGATCTTCAGTGCCATTATTTCATTAACCATTACCAATTCCATCTACTTTGTTACTTGTTTATGGCGTTCAAAAAATCTTCCGTTATGGCAGTTTATATTGATATTTTATGGCTGCAGCATATTTGGAATGCTGGTAGGGGTTGAACTGTCATACCTGGCAACGTCAATTATTTATACTGTTCCGTACCATTTTTTTAGCCATTTTAGCGATATCCGCTTCAACCTTTTGATTGTAGTGGTTGTGAGCACGATCATTTATGTTTACAGGTATCAGAAAGGCGCTATGACTGCAAAGCTTAGGGAAAAAGAACTCGACCTGGTTAAAGCGAAACAGTTAAGAACGCAAGCTGAACTGCAAACGCTGCAATCAAAAATTAACCCTCATTTTTTATATAACTCCCTTAACTCAATCGCCAGCCTGGTTCACGTCGATGCTGACAAGGCTGAGGATATGACGCTGAAGCTTTCCCGCTTATTCAGGTACAGTGTAAGTTCGCCACCGGGAAACACCGCCACGGTGAAACAGGAAATGGAAATTGTGGAAACTTATCTCGACATTGAAAAAGTTCGTTTTGGCGACAGACTGGTATTTTCAACACAGGTTGATAAAAGCGCAGAAGATGCCCTGATACCCCGCTTTTTAATACAGCCTTTGGTTGAGAATGCTTTAAAACATGGCCTGAATGATATGGCCCGGAATGGTGAATTATCTGTCGATATAAATAAGGCAAACGATCACATCTTAATAACGATTGCCGACAACGGCAAACCTTTCCCCGCCGAGTTGAATACTGGGTATGGCCTGCAAAGCACCTATGATAAATTGTCGCTGCTATATGGCGAAAATTGCATGGTGCAAATAACCAATGCGCCTCAAAAACAGATCAGTGTAAAAGTACCAGCCGTTTATGAATAAGATTTGGAAGACATTGATCATTGATGACGAAGAACTGGCCCGAAAAAGGCTGATGCGTTTGTTAACGCCCTTTGATTCAATTGTAATACTCGGCGAGGCAATAAATGGGCAGGACGGGATAGATAAAATTGAAAAACTGCAGCCCGACCTCATTTTTTTAGATATCGAAATGCCGGTATTTAACGGGTTCGAAATGCTTGCCCGTTTAAAACATCAGCCGAAGGTGGTATTTAGTACAGCTTACGACCAGTATGCGATCAAGGCGTTTGAGGAAGATTCGATGGATTACCTGCTTAAACCGATTGAGCCGGAACGATTGGAGAAAACCATAAAAAGGCTAGGGCAAACACAAGCAAACCTACCCGATTACCTTCAACTGAATGAATTGATAAAACAGCTAAAAGTTAAGGAAGAGATAAAAACCTTAACCGTTAAAATCGGCGACAAAATACTGCTGATAAAACTCGATACCATTGTTTTTATCGAGGCCGAGGATAGATACGTGTTTCTGCATACCATCGATGGAAAAAAGCATCTGACCGATTTTACTATTGCGTCGCTGGAGGAAAAATTATCATCCGCGTTCGTTCGCATTCACCGCAGCTATATCATCAATAGCGACTTTATTAAAGAGATCAGGAGAGGCTTCAACGGTGCATTTGTTTTTGTGATGAGCGATAAGGAAAGCACCCGGTTAACTTCGAGCAGGGCAAACGGGGATATGCTGCGAGAGCGGTTTAACATTTAGCCGGTCAGCAATTCAAATTTCTTCCGCCACAAACAAAAACGAATCATCAAATTGAAGGCTAAAAAAACCGTCCCCTATGGTTTTGTAGCGATGGTCGCTTGTTTGTTCAAGCCCTTTTAAAATGAGGTTATTTCCTTTGCTCAGCAGTTTGATCAGCTCGCCCTTCGTCTTCCATTTACTGAAACCGCTGCTTACCGGGTAAATTTTATGCTGATCGCTAAAGATAACGAGATTTATCAGGTTGACAAAAGGTTCATAATCACCCAGGTTTAACTCGTCAGTTATAATGTTTACCGAAGGATAGCCATTGTCGGCAAGAAATTTTAATGCTGCTTCGGTTAAGTTTCCGTCTCTGGCTGAGATAAGTTTAACATCAGATTGTGATACATCTGCCGGATGTTCGGCGATGATCCGGTCGATCTTAATTTCTCTGCTGGAAAGGATTTCAGCAGTATCGGGTGTTGCGATAACCGTCGGGCTCCATTCCAGCAACTGACCAAGCAGTTCGTCAGGGAAATTATTAAGACCCAGCACCACTAATGCGGGCTCCTGTTTTTCGCGGACGATGTGGTGGGATGACATTAACTAAGATTTATGCGATTTTAAGGATTTACAAGAATAGTTTGGTAATATCTTAAAATTATTTGCAGTATAAGTTTTCAGTTTGGCCCCTTTAGTTCTTATAAATCCTTTTTATCCTTTAATCTTAGTTAATATATCCGGCGATAAAATTCTTTAACTACCTGGTCAGGGTCGACGGCCAGGTTTATCGCCGCAGACACAGCGATGCCATGGATACCGGTTTCAAGCAGGTGTTCTACATCCTGCAATTGGATGCCGCCAACTGCGATTACCGGTATATCAATTTCCGGATGTTTAGCCAGTTCGCGGTAGCCGTCAAAACCCAGCAAAGGTTTGTTATTCGGCTTTGTATTGGTATGCGCAAAAGGGCCATAGCCGCAATAGTCAACCACGCCTGAGTTTTGCACTTTCAGCAGGCTTTCCAAATTGGTGGCTGATGCACCCATTGTTTTATCATCACCTATAATTTCCCTTATTGCCGCCCAATCTGCATCAAAATCTTCGATGTGTACGCCCTGTGCATCAACTTTATCCAGCAAGTGATAATGATTGGTAAGGATAAGCGTGGCGCCCCAATCGTCGCAAAGCGTGGCAATTTCATTGATCTCTTCGATCAAATCACTATCTGTTTTAGTAAGGCAGCGGTACTGTACCCAGTTGGCGCCGGCTTCGCAGGCAACAATTGCTTGTTCAATATGACTGCGGTGCGGCAGGTCCTGGGTAAGGTAATGGAATTTGGATATGTATTTTTTCATAGTGTCTGAACCTTGATTTATAGGATTATAAGGATTGCCATGATTTTGTCTGAACACGATTTTTAGGATGCAAGGATTGCCAGGATTGAACTTCTGCAAACTTAAAATCCTTTTTGTCTGAACACGATTTGTAAGATTAAAAGACTGACGCGATTGAACTTCGCCGAAAACAGGAAATCCTTTTCATCTAATAAATCCTAAAAATCGTGTTCAGACATCATTTCAACACCTCCGGTATCGGTTGCCCGATGCTGCTGTTGGGCGCCTGTATATGCAATAACGACGCAACAGTAGGTGCAATATCCGTCATATGTATTTCGCGTACTGTACTGCCATGTTTAATACCCCAGCCCATAAATACCAGCGGGATGTGGTTATCATAAGGGTTCCAGGTGCCGTGGGTGGTGCCTGTCGGGCCGCCGTCGCCCGAGCCATGACCTGTGAACCATGCGGGTTGCAAAATGATTTGTATTTCGCCGCTATTAGCAATGTTGTAGCCATTAACGATGCGTTTGCGCAATGCTTCGGGAATTGCGGATGATTCCGCTTTTTTCATATCCACCGCAAACGCAACAGCCGGTTGCTTCAGTAAAAAGGCAATGCAATCCTTTTTTATATCCTCTTCATTTAATTTCTGCGCGTTAATATCATGATAGTTTAAATTAACCTGGTAATCGTTCAGGCTGAGCACCAAGCGGTCAGATTTATATTTATCTGATAGCGCTTTATTTAGCTCTTTTAGCACGCTGCCATCGTCCCAAACGCCTGCGGGGATTTTATTGTCGTTTAAAAATGCCGTGTTATGGGCAGCGCCGTGATCGGCGGTCAGGAAAACGGTGTAATTGCCTTTGCCAACCTTTGCATCCAAATAAACCAGGAAATTGGCAATTTCCCTGTCGAGGCGCAAATAGGTATCTTCAATTTCCACGGCGTTTATGCCAAACTGGTGACCGATATAGTCAGGGGAGGACAAACTGATCGCTAAAAAGTCGGTCGCCTGGTTTTGACCTAGTTTTTCGGCGTTTATTGCTGCAATTGCCAGGTCGAGCGTAATGGTATTACCATAAGGTGTTGAACGGATCAGCCCGAGGTTCCCTTTATACAAAGCCGATGTTTTTACAGGCAGGGTGGGGGCGTCGGTGCCTTTAAATTTTCCTTCATATTTGGTATTATCGGGTGTACTTTGCACGTAGGTATCTATCGGGTACAAAGTGTTCCAATCCAATTTCAAATAGTTCTCCGCTAGTTTTTGATCGTTAAAATCTTTCACCCATTGGGGCAGCTCGCTCATGTAATAGGTGCTGGTGATCCAGTTTCCGGTTTTATCATCAAACCAATAGGCTGCGTTTGCTGTGTGGCCGGCCGGCAATATCCCGCCGCGGTCCTTTAAAGCTATACCAATTACTTTTGAACGGAAGTTTGTCGCCAGCCTTAACTCATCGGTGACGGTGGTGGTTAACAAGTTGCGCGGCGACATTTTACCCGCCGAAGAGGTACTTCCCACAGTTTGTACGGTTGTATCCTCTGTGCAGTACATTCCTTTCCCGGTGGCCTGTATTATCCAGTCGTTACCTGCTATGCCGGTTAGTGCGGGTACCGAGCCGGTATAAATACAGGTATGCCCGGCCGCAGTTACAGTGGGAATATAGTCCACCTGTGTGTTTTCGCAGCTATAGCCTTCATTTAACAGCCGCTTGAAGCCGTTATCCTGGTAACGATCATAATAGCGGTACAGGTAATCCCAGCGCATTTGGTCAACTACGATGCCGACTACCAGTTTGGGGCGAGGCAGTTCGGTTGAGGTTTTAGTGGCAGTAGCAGTAGCAGTCGGGGTGGTTCTTTTCTTTTTGGTTTGCGCTGATACGGATACAGCAACAAAAATTGACAGTGCAAACAGCAGGTATTTAATTCTCATTGTGAAGACGATTTTTGGTCAAATATCTGCAATGGCCGCGAAATCCAATGTGATATTATTGTTAACATTTTTTGGGATTTCACCGATTTTAGGATGATTTCACCGATTTACCTGTCAATCGGTGAAATCATCCTAAAATCGGTGAAATCAGAATCTAAGGTTCAACCCCAGTAAAAAATTAACCGGCGCCTGCGGGAAAAAGTAATTGTAATTCACCACCTGCCCGCTTTCAATATCGGGGTATGTTGCCCCGTTCGATTCATATTTCTCGCTGAAAATATTGTTAATCAACAGCGTAACGCCGATATTTTTGGCCCAGGATGTTTTAAAGTTGTAGCCCAGCCTCAAACCGTTTAAAAAATAACTATCCAGGTAACGGTTTGATGTAGGGTCAGCCGGTGCGTAACCGGGCGGGTTAATGTTGGAGGTATTATCCAAATATTGTTTGCCAACATATTTGCTGATCAGGGCAATCTCAGCACCACTCACCGGCCGGAAGCTGATGGTGCTGGAACCAATAAAGTCCGGTGAGAAAGCAATATCCGTTTTTTTGTAGGTATATTCTACTTGTGTATTATTGTCATAGTCGTACAAATATTCCTGGAAACCCTCTACTTTATTGCTGCTCAATGCCGCCGTTGCCGACCATACCAATTGCCGGCTGATGCGTAAAGAGCCATCAAACTCCAACCCCTCGCGGTAGCTGTTTTTTACATTGCTGCGCACCTGGTCGCCTACATCATTCAATGCTCCGGTTAAAACCAGCTGGTTATCATACAGCATGTAATACGCGTTGATGCCGCCGCTGAAAATGCCTGTTTGGGTGCGGTAGCCTACCTCCCAATCTTTCAAATTTTCCGGCTTGGGACGGCTATTGGGTGTTGATTGCGTATAATCATCTCTATCCGGCTCATGATTACCCACCGCAAATGAGGCATAAACGTTATTATCCGGGTTAAACTGGTAGGTTACGCCCGCCTTCGGATTAAAAAAATCGAGCAATACCTGCTGCTGTACATTTTGCAGTTGATCATTAAATCCCAGGAACGAATAGGAAACATGGCGGTACTGCATATCAGCATAAAGCGTCAGTTTACCAACACGGTAATCAGCTTTGCCGAAGATATTGAAATCCGTTTTAAAGGCGTCGTCGCGGCTGTACTGGTAGTCCGGCGGAATATCGGTGCTTTGCTGCGTCCATTCAATGTTATCGTAATGTGCGCCGCGGTATTCGTTATAAGCGCCGCCGAGGCCGAGGTTCAGCTTCTTTTCAGGCTGATAATTCAAATTATAAGTCACGCCATAAAACTTATTGTTGAGCCATAGGCGGCGGGTTAGGTCGGTTGTACTGATCGTATCGCCACCTATAATAACCGGTGTAATGCCATAACTGGCCAGGTTTTGCTGGGGCTGGTATTCTTCGTAGTAACCAAAGCCATGCGTATAATGCAGTGCTCCGCTGAACGACAACTTATCCGTTATTTTTTGGTCGACCAGCAACTGGTAGTGGTCCTGGGTATAATTATCCGTCTGGTTTTTGTAGAATGGGGCCGTACCGTTCAGGTTTTCGCTGCCCAATGGGTTGTAGGTCCGGTTACCGGCTTTTAGACTATCTTCCGGTTCGCCGTCCCAGGCCTGGTAGGTATGCTCGGTACCCCCGAAAGTGTTGAAGCGGATAACCGTGTTCTTGCTATAATATGCCCCGGTTAAAAAATAGGATTGCAGGTTAGAAAACGCCCTGTCGATATAACCATTGGAGTAAATATGCGATAAACGCCCGTCGAAACTAAAATGGCCGCCCAGCAGGCCGGTGCCGATATTGAGTGTGTTTTTAACGGTTCCGTACGAGCCGATGGAATTATTTAGCTCGGTATAAGCAGTGTCATTTCGCGTTGTGGTTTGGATGTTGATGCTGGCCCCGAACGCGCCCGCGCCGTTGGTGGAGGTGCCCACGCCACGCTGGATCTGTATGTTATCGACGGACGACGCAAAATCCGGTACGTCCACAAAAAAAGTAGCCTGTTCTTCCGAATCATTATAGGGTATGCCGTTTATGGTGACGTTAATCCGCGTACCGTCCGATCCCCGGATATGGATGTAGGTGTACCCTACCCCTGCACCCGCATCCGATTGTGTTACCAGCGACGGTGTTTGATCCAGCAAAAATGGCAAATCCTGTCCCAAATTATTTTTGGCGATCTGCTGCTTGTTTAAATTGGTAAACGTTGTCGGCGCGTTTTTGGCTGCACGGGTGCCATTAACGGTAACCTCTTCGGTTAAAATCGAACTCTTTTCAAGGATAAAACTCACCGAGGCATCGTCCTTTAAAATAAATGCTTTGGTTTCGGTTTCATAGCCGATGTAGGAAGCTTTCACCATATAATTTCCAACTGGCAGTTCGGTGAAGCGATAGTGGCCGCCGGTATCGGTAACGGTTTTTAGGTTGACGCTGGAGATACTGACCGTGGCTCCGGGCAGAGAAATACCGTCCGCACCGGTTACCCGGCCGGAAACGGTAAATTGTGCCGATGCCAAAAAAGGCAGCAGCAGGGCGCAAAACGCCGCAATTAAAATTTTCAAAATAAATAAACTAATTAGTTAAACCATCTGCCTACCAGGGTGGATAAGCAGTACACTTAACTTTACCTCTCCCTACGCCGGCATTACCCGGATCAGGTGTATGTTGGGAACTGTAGAGACGCAATATTTTGCGTCTCCGGCTGCATGAGCGAGACGCAAAATATTGCGTCTCTACAAGGTCCACAACAACGGGTTTGATCTCAGCCTGTCTTTCAGTTTGATTGCTCAAAGCAAGGCACCCCTTGAGAAAAATATTAAGGCAAATGTAATGTTTGATTTCGGATTTTTCACAATTGTTTATTTCAGTGCAGGATAAACGCATTAAAATAATTTTCAGCTTATTAGCGTTGAACAGAAGTGACCGGGACATTCAAAGAATAGTATTTTAGCCCCCTCAGAAGGACTCCTTAGGACCAGGGGCACAAGAAAAGCACTTTGTAACCTTTCGTTTTCCCGCACTGACCAATCACCCGGGCAAAAGGGTTAACACAACTTAACACATTTAATGTTAACACTTTTTTAAGTATTTGATAATCAATATTTTATAAAAATATAGGTAACACAAAAAATCGCTTTTTTTGCCAAAAAAATCGTTGTTTTGAATGTTCGATTTCGAATTTGTTAAGGATGTGTGTATTTTTGAATATATCCCATAGGTTATGTTAAGGAATGCCAAATTAAAAAAAAAGCTGGTAGCCAAAATAAGAGACATCGATAATGGTGAGATGTTAAATCAAATTGCCCGCATTGTTCATTTTGAAGAAAAATTCGACGAAGTTTATATCATGAGTCCGGAGGAGATTGAAGCAGTTGAAGATGGAATAGAGCAAATTAACAACGGTCAGTCGATTTCGCATGAAGAAGCACGCAAACACTTTGAAGAATGGCTTAAGAAAAGCGAGTCTTTGTAAAATATGGGACAAATAGTACATGCGCTAATCGAGCATTCGTTAACTCCTCAGGAAATTTTAGAGTTTCCCAAGAAACTGGAAACATGCCCCAACAATGAAATAGCCGGAAAGTGGGATTGGAGTAATCCGAATTTTGATGTGGAAACCTTATTGAAACTTTGGAACACAATGCAAGCTGATTTTTTGGCCGCCGATTCTTGGGGAGATGAAGACTTTCCATGGTTGCAAAAAGAGAATTTCACTTTGGATTTTTTCGCACCAAACCTTATCGCTTTTGACCGTCTATCTAATTGGTTTTTTTTTAGGGGTAACGAAGAGAGGATTAGTGAATTTAGTAAACTGACTAGAGTTATCGCTGGGTTGGTAAACGCAAGCGATTTGCTTTTCGTTCCCGAAATTTCAGATGATGTTATAAACATCCATGATATCTTAACAGTAGATTTATTTAGACAGGATGCGAAAACCAAATACGAAGCCTCACTTGAAGTGAGATAACATCGTTCGCTTTCAAACCTTTCGCCTTTTACCTTTCACCTTTAACCTCAAAAACGTACTTTTGCAGACTTTTACATAAACTCCTATGCTACGTACACATACTTGCGGTGAATTAAACATCAGTAATCTTGGCCAAACGGTTACCCTATGCGGCTGGGTGCAAAAATCGCGCGACCTGGGCGGCATGACGTTTATTGACGTGCGCGACCGTTATGGTTTAACCCAGCTGGTTTTTAACACCGACAGCGATGCCAACCTGCGTGAGCAGGCGCGCGGCCTGGGTCGTGAGTTTGTGATAAAAGTTACCGGCAACGTGCTGGAACGCGCGAGCAAAAACCTAAAAATGCTCACCGGCGCGATCGAGATCGTTGTTACCGATATCGAGGTTTTAAATGCTGCCAAAATACCGCCGTTTTTGATTGAGGACGATACCGACGGCGGTGAAGAGCTGCGCGCCAAATTCCGTTACCTGGACTTGCGCCGCAACCCGGTGCGTAACAACCTGATGCTGCGCCATAAAATGTCGCAGGAAATACGCAAATATTTGGACGGGCGTGATTTTATCGAAGTAGAGACCCCGGTGCTCATTAAATCGACCCCCGAAGGCGCCCGCGATTTCGTGGTGCCCAGCCGCATGAACCCGGGCGAGTTTTATGCATTGCCCCAATCGCCCCAAACGTTTAAACAATTGCTGATGGTGAGCGGTTTCGACCGTTACTTCCAGATCGTTAAATGTTTCAGGGATGAGGATTTGCGCGCCGACCGCCAGCCGGAGTTTACCCAGATCGACTGCGAAATGGCCTTCATTACGCAAGAAGATATTTTGCATATTTTCGAGGGGCTGACACGTCACCTGTTTAAAACGGTAAAAGGCATCAACCTGGATAAATTCCCGAGGATGCAATATTCGGACGCGATGCGTTTGTATGGATCGGACAAACCGGATATCCGCTTGGGAATGGAGTTTGTAGAATTAAATGATCTGACCAAAGGCAAAAACTTCGGCATATTTGATAATGCCGAGTTGGTGGTAGGCATCAACGTGAAAGGTTGCGCCGAATATACCCGCAAGCAAATTGATGAGCTGACCGAATGGCTTAAACGCCCACAGATCGGCGCTACCGGCATGATCTATTGCCGCTACGGCGCTGACGGAACGTTAAAATCATCCGTAGATAAATTTTATGGCGAGGACGACCTGACCAACTGGGCAGCAGCCTTCAATGCCGAACCGGGCGATTTGATGCTAATCCTGGCCGGTAAAACTGATAAAGTACGCAAGCAATTGAGCGAGCTCCGTTTAAAGTTAAAATTTGCTGATATACTTCGGGCAAAAAATTGTGTCAATTCAATATTTAAAAAGCATAATACGTATTTACCGAAATTCAAGATGAATGATTTTGATGGGAATTATTGTGCCATGGCATTTAGTTTAACACGAAATGAAATTAAAGATTATTATCATCGCATTATAAATAAGTACCTTCAGTTCAC